>CAZIMY010000119.1:0-7876 GCA_964540315.1 uncultured Wenzhouxiangella sp. | reverse complement strand
CCAGTACCACGGGCAGTAGCCAGACTCGATCGAATCTGGGGAAATTGAGGAAAGATTGAAGCTTTCGAAACACGTTGAATTTGAGTTCAGAACCGTTACACCGCCGAATGTGGCGGAATCGAACAAATTACAGCAACCCACAGGGGTTGTAGTCGATTTGTTTGTTGATTATCAAGTCCGCCGACCAAGAAACGCAAGCCGCGGATGTCGCTCTGTCGATTGTGAAGGGTTCCGCTTTGCGGTAAAGTCGTTGCCGTTTGTTGGTTTCTCGGGAAATTCCACAAAAGTGATCTGCGCCAAAGTCGCGGTCGTGCTGACTGCACTCTTCTCTCTCCATGCCGCTGCCGCCGACGCAGTGGCAATGCCCCAGAAGGTCGTCGACGGCCAGCTCATGGACCGTGCTGGCCTGTCTTTCCAGACCTACGATCCGAGAACAGCGAGACTGGATCATCGGGCGGTCGAGCCCACACACGCCCCAGCACTTCCGGCGCTTCATTCGACGCCCGGGCCGGGCGGATTCGAGTCCGGGCAGTGGCAGGGAATCGGGGGCGTTAACCTCGGCTGCAACAACCGGGTGCTTGACATGAAGCGTACGAGTGCCGGCCTTATTGTTCTCGGGGGAGAATTCACGAGCTGTGGCGATAGCGCCACAGCCTTTGTCGCAGTCTACGACCCGGCCACCAACGCCTTTTCTCCTCTGGGTAGCGGCATGAACGGGCCCGTCGGGGCGATTGCCCTGGACGGCTCGGACATCTATGTTGCCGGCAACTTCAGCGAGGCTGGAGGCAGCCCAGCAGCCAGTGTCGCGAGATGGGATGGAGGCCAATGGCAGGCGCTCGGAAGCGGACTGGATGCTCCCGCCCATGCGCTCGCTTTTTTCCAGGGCGAGCTATATGCCGGAGGTGAATTCTCGGCAGCAGGCGGAAACGCCGCATCGTTTATCGCAAACTGGGACGGCAGTCAGTGGAGCGAACCGGGTGGCGGGACCGACGATCCGGTATTTGCGCTGGCTGTCAGCGGATCAACTCTCGTCGCAGGGGGTGATTTTCTCAATGCAGGTGCGATCCCGGCGAACCATATCGCTGCCTGGGACGGTGTCGACTGGACAGCTCTGGGTGCGGGCCTCGATGCACAGGTCAATACGCTGCACGAGTATCAGGGTGACCTTGTGGCGGGAGGCCTGTTCGGTGCAGCCGGCGGCAGCCCCGCCAACCGAATCGCGAGCTGGGATGGTGCCGGCTGGAGTGCGCTGGACAGCGGTCTGTCCGGCGACCCGCTGGTCCTGAACTCGATTGGCACGGATTTGTACGCTGCGGGGAATTTTCTCTTTGCCGGCGGGCAGCTCAGCCCCGGCATTGCGCGCTGGAATGGCACGGCCTGGAACGCCCTCGGCAGTTCGCTGACAGGCGCCGGGATCAGCCTGGCTGTAGACGGAAACACTCTGTATGTGGGTGGCATCTTTTTCGGCGCAGGCGGACTCGAGGTCAGTCGTCTGGGGCGTTGGGAGGACGAATCCTGGAGCACGGTCGGTCCGAACGGCCAGGCTGGATTCAATGGCGCGGTTCAGGCGAGCGCGACCTTCAACGGTGAGCTTTATGTCGGCGGGACTTTCGGTGCGGTTGGTGACGTGGCTACCCCATTCATTGCCCGCTGGAATGGCACGAGCTGGTCGGAGGTCGACGGCGGTACGACCACTCGCGTCAACAGCATCATTCAGGCCGATGATGGCCTGTTTGTCGGCGGCGGATTCGGTCAGGCTGGCGGCATCCAGGTGAACCGTGTCGCATTCTGGGATGGAACAATCTGGTCGGCCCTGGGCGATGGCGTCAACAACCGGGTCGAGGCTCTGGCCTGGGAACAAGGAACTCTCTATGCGGGCGGGCGATTCGACCAGGCCGGCGGCATCCCGGCCAATCGCATCGCCAGCTGGAACGGAAGCACGTGGTCAGCGCTCGGAGCCGGCATGGATGCCAATGTCCTTGCACTGGCTGCCGACTCAGGACTCGTTTTTGCAGGTGGCGAGTTCACTGAGGCCGGGGGGCAGCCAGCAGGCAATATCGCAGTCTGGGACGGAAGCGCCTGGGACAATATGAACGGCGGAATGGATGGTCCGGTTTACGCCCTCGAAACACTGGGATCCGACGTATTTGCCGGCGGAGATTTCTCCACTGCAGGCGGTGTGCCAGCCAACAATATCGCACGCTGGGATGGCACGCAATGGCATGCGCTTGGTGACGGCTTGAATGATGTCGTTCTTGCGCTGAAGACAGACGGCATCGATACCCTGTATGTCAGCGGGCGCTTCACCGAAGCGGGCACTTCAGCCGTTCGCCGTATCGCTCGATGGCAGGGTTCGAAATGGACTGCCGTGGGCTTCGCGCCCGCCAACGGTCTGGCACAGGATGCCCTGACCATGACGATCCTCCCGGATGGGCTGGCGGTGGGCGGAATCTTCGGTCAGGCGGGGGAAGAGGTATCCTCCGGGCTGGCCTGGTTCAATCGCATTGATGACAGTATGTTCAGCGATCGATTCGAGAACCAGCCGATTCGATGAACGCGATCAGGCGAGACCTTCTGTCCAGCAGCGCTCCTTTCTGAAATGCAGACCTGCTGGCTTGCCTCCTATCCGAAGTCGGGAAACACATGGTTTCGTATTTTTCTCGCCAATCTGTTGTTTCCCGACCGCGCGCCGCTCGATCCCAACAAGCTCCCGATCAGCAATCTGATCGCCTCGGCACGGGAACCTTTCCAGGAAATCCTGGGCTTCAAGACGAGCCTGTTGACGAGCGACGAGAGCGCGTGCCTGAGGCCCACAGTCGATGCCTTTATCGCGAGGAGCTGGTCGGGTTCACTCTGTCTTCGTAAAGCTCATGACGCCTATACCACGCTGCCCAACGGCGATCCACTCATGGGTCAAGGCCCCGAGTTCAAGGCGCTTTACATCCTGCGCGACCCCTGGGATGTTGCCGTATCCGCAGCAAATCACTGGAACCTGAGTATCGATGAAGCCGTCGACCGAATGTGTAACGAGCGGCCGCAAACGCATCGAGATCACGACATCAACGAACAGTTCCCGCAGCACCTTCTGTCCTGGTCTGGGCATGTGCTGAGCTGGCTCAGGAGCCCTCTGGAGCTCTGTCTGATCCGCTATGAGGATATGCATGGCGACGCGCTTGCAACCTTTAGCAAGGCGACCCGCTTCCTCGGACTCGAGCATGATAAGCAGGCCATCATGGGAGCCATCGAGGCCAGCGAATTCAAGCGCCTTCAGCGCCTGGAAACCGAAAAAGGCTTTGTTGAAACGCCGCGCAGCGGGACGACTTTCTTCCGCAAGGGCGTGAAGGGCGAAGGCCTGTCACGCTTGACGGACCCACAAATCGACAGACTCCGGCAGCAGCTTGCTCTGGTCGATCAGGAGATCGAGAACAGAGCAGACGGGGACATGGGCAGAACGGCATGAGCTGGCACTATCGCTACTGCGGATTCAAGATCAACAGCACCCTCGAGTTCCCTGAGCTCGAACCCGATGAAGCTGACGGTCAGGAGGCGTCGATATCGATCGAACAGGCGAGCTTTGGTATCCCCAGAACCACCAGCCTGCACTTTGGCCCGAACTGGGCAGTCGGCCCGCAGCAGTCCTTCTGGTGGCTGGATGGCATTGCAAGGTTCCGGATCACGGCAGATTCGATCGAAATTGACGCAGAGCGATCAGCTCCGGACGGTCTGCTCCGCGCGCTGGCTCTGGAAGCACCATTTATTCTTGCCATGCAATATCGCGAGGCTTTCTGCCTGACGGTCTCGGCGGTCGCCGACGGCAAGACCGTTCAGGCCTTCCGGTTTCTGTCTGGTGGAGGGAGCTCGACCGCGGCGGCCTGGCAGGTTGTGCGAGGCCGGGGCCGCACACTCTTCAGTGACACTCTGCTTCGCATCAGCGTGGATGATTCCGGAAAGCCGATCGCCTGGCCCCAGGGTAGCGGGGTTCTTCTCTGGCCCAAAGCGCGAAAACTGCTCGAGCTCGACGCTCATCCCATGCTGGAAGTTCGCCCGGAACTTCCTGTTCGCCGAGTCTGGATAGATAGCGCCCAGCGGCCCTTACCCCTGGAAATCATCTACACCGCCGCCATCCACAGGCGTCTTGAGGAGTCGATGCAGGAGGATGCCCACCTCATGCAGGCTCGACGGCCCTTCAGGCTGGCAGCCCTGAGGACGGCAGGACGACTATGGATCGACCCGATGGGCAAGACCGAGAAACACTTTCGCTGGTGCCTCTCCATCGCTCGCCACTGCAAGATCGAAAAAGGCATACTTTCCAATCTTTATCCTGGCTGCTGATCCGTGCTCCGCTTGGAACAGACGGTGATCTGGACAAAAAAAAGCCCGAGCGTTGCTCGGGCTTTCTGAATCTAGGATCTTACGCTCAGGATTGTGGCGGGAGAGTTCCTGACGGCAGTGCCTGTGTTCCGCTTGGAGCGGAATGAAAGACATCGGGTGCTGCTTGCCCACCAGCTGCAGTGTCTCGGGTGCTCAGGATTTCCAAAACAGGGCTGTTCCACTCGCTCTTGATCATGATCTATTCACTCCTCAAACCATTCAGTTAACAAGTCTGCTAGAGCCCTCCCCTTGCGGAGCGACCCGAACTAGTGCCAATACTACATGCCGGACGCGGTACAAGTCAAGCCCTTTGTCTACTCCGAAAACGTCGCACGAACAAAAGATTCAACGGACTCAACAATTTGATTTGATTGTGTTTTTATTGGCTTCGCAACAACTTATTCAGGACCGAGCCAATATTTCTGATCGGCCGGTGCCGATGACGGCCCGTACAAACAAAAACCGCGAACCAGTTCGGCTCGCGGTTTGAATGATTAAGGAAAGGATGGACTCAAGTACCCAACTGCATCCTGTCAGTCCATCATGAAATCGGCGGGGTACCAGTAACTGAAGGCTCAGCGTCGGTATCGCTATCTGCGCTGTGGAAGACATCTGGAGCACCATGAGATGAGTTTTTTGAATTCTGAGTTGCGGCGATATCAAGGCCCGACATCCAAGCCCTAAACCGGTTCGAACGGTGGAGTCGAGTCGGATCAGAAAGACCGTAATTGGGCCAGCTTGAATCCAAAACCCTTCAGGCCTCCGAAGGTTCATCCGATCAGCAGGAGGCCCTATCAGCGCCCCGGAGAAAATCATTACCCTGACCCCAGATAGGCGCTTGCCTGCACCACGACCGACGGCTGGCCGTCAGTCAATACCAGATGCCAGCGATTGGACGGCCAGTAGAACAATTGCCCCGCTCTGACCCTGAAGCGCTCGGCCCTCATTAAGTGATCGGCCAGACGGTCGGGGTCTGGCGTGTGCAGATCATCGGGATTCCAGGGGTAATCAGGTGGCCAGGTGCAATAGGTCCGCTCCCCCTGCAGGCAAAAAGAAAAGACACTGGCCTGATCCCGGTGCGCGCCGAAAGGCGTGATGCGATAGGTTCCGAAGAAGGTATCCAGATCCCAGCGCCGCACTTCATGCGCGGCATTATTCGACAATCTGGAAGTCAGCTCAGTCAGTCGACCCCAAAGTCCCGGACGACGATTCTGGAGCCGGTGGATATTTACACCGGCAGATCGACCACCCAACCGGCCGAAGAATCCGTCGAATCCCCTGTCACTCGCCTGCGGCCCGATCAGGTCCAACGAGGCCTGCATGAAATCGGCAAGGCGATCCCGAGGCGGTTCCTGGCGGGCAATCCAGAGACGGTCTGCCGGCAGTCGTTCTGATCCACGCATCGACACGGCCAGATCGAACAGCTCCTGCAACGTCATCATGGGGCCAGCATCGAGCATCGGCAGACGGGTCGGATTCTGCTCCCAGAACTCGGTGACGAAGCGATCCCACAACGCTTCGGTCCATGGGCGCTCGAGGTCGGAACTCAGTTCATTCACGGTCTGGCTTGACAAAAACTCTCGACTCCTAGATCGTCGAATCTGGAAACATCAGCAACGCATGATAATGTCCGAGGAACAGCAATCCGAACTGGAAATCCTGGCCTTGAAGCTTCTGCAATCAGAAGGTGGATACCGTCGGGTGCTCGAACTTGTCACCGCGCTGTCTAACAAGGGGCAGAAGGAAGCGGCGGCACAGCTCGAATGGCTGCTGATCGATA
This sequence comes from uncultured Wenzhouxiangella sp., assembly GCA_964540315.1. GTDB lineage: Bacteria > Pseudomonadota > Gammaproteobacteria > Xanthomonadales > Wenzhouxiangellaceae > Wenzhouxiangella. The sequence continues at coordinate 1,725 of CAZIMY010000119.1, read as the reverse complement.
ACGCTGAGCCCGAAGCGCTGCATCACTGGCGCCTGAAGCAGAATGCACGCGCACCGGCCAACCAGTACCTGCTGATCAACGATCCTCTACGGACCCAAGCGTTCCGAGAAGCGCTGGCCGCAGTCGTTACGCCAGGGTGCACTGTTCTCGAGATTGGTACAGGCTCGGGCATTCTCGCAATTCTGGCCGCGCAAGCCGGAGCGGGGCGCGTCGTGACATGCGAACACCAACCATTAATGGCGAGAATTGCGAAAGAGATCGTCCGGGACAATGGGTTAGAAGACACCATCACGGTCATCGCCAAGGGCTCTGATCAACTGATTCTCGGCGAGGATCTGACTGAACCGGCCGACATCCTGCTTTGCGACGTCTTTACCGGCGCATTGCTTGAGGCCGGCGGCATGGGCCTGGTGGCGAGGGCAGCCGAATCGCTGGTTAAACCGGATGGTCATTGCTTGCCCTACCAAGGATCTATCGCCGGCTGCCTTGTCGGCGGGGAGGCACTTGAGGTTCTTTGTCGCTGCAGGGCCAACAGCGATTTCGATCTCGGTCGTTTCAACCTCTTTGCACCAACCAGGCTTCAGCTGCATCCTGATCAATTCGACAAGCTCGAGTACCAGACCTACTCTGATTCCCTTGAATGTTTCAGTTTCAGGATGGGGCAGCGCCATGGTGGCCAGAGCGAACAAAGGTCGATCGAGATCGAAATCACTCAGTCGGGCAACGTGACCGGCCTCCTGCAGTGGACCAATGTAGAGTTGACCCCTGGCATCCGGCTCCATGCCGCGCCTGGCGAGTCGATTCGATGGCCTCGATTCCTGCATGTTTTTCCGGAGCCCGTGCAAGTCAGGTCCGGGCAGTTCCTGCGGCTGAATCTGCATCACGATGGCCGACAGTTCTCGATCTGGCCATCACCGCTTCCTTGATCAACTACCTATATCAATCATTCTTGCCGTAGAACCAGCGCACAAAGTTCCCGGCATGCAATGGCCCGAGCAGAGCCAGCTGCATGCGCACTGCCTTCCGTCGAGGCGCAGTCCGCCAATCCGTCGACTCGAACTCAGACCACATGGTTTCGATCTTGTCCATATCGAACATGGCGCTGACGTCCGGGTCATTTCGAAACTTTTCGTAGCATGCCTTGATCTCTTCACGATTGCTTTCGACGCGGGCAAACCAGTCAGCATCCTGCAGACCGATCTTGTGCTCATCAAGAATACTGGCGGGCAGAAGGTGGCGCATCCCCGTTCTGACCAGTCGCCGATTGATCCCATTGTGAAGATAGAACTGCTCCGGCAAGGCAAGACAGAACTCAACCAGGCGCCGGTCGCCGGATGGATCACGTTGATCAAATCCATACAGGGAGTCACCACCCCCTCCCTGGGCGACCTGCTGCCGCTGGTGAAATGGCTCGGATCGCTGCTTCCAGGTCGACCAGTACTCCCAGTAAGACCTGACATTCTGATGCTCCTGCAGCCGAATATCGGCACCGGTCTTCCGGGCAAAATCAGGGTTGAGCGAACTGAATCGATCCCAGCTCGGTCGTTGCCGAGACTTCTGCCGGATGCGCATATGGTGATACCACTCGGGGAGGGAGGGTTTGATGACTTCCTGAATCATCAGATGCCGGGTCTTGTAACCCCGAGATTTCAAGAGCCTCAGTTCTCCGCGCAATTTCAACCAGCGCCCCCTCAGAAACAACTCCTGAAGCCGCCCGAAGCCTGT
>CAZIMY010000118.1:0-7992 GCA_964540315.1 uncultured Wenzhouxiangella sp. | reverse complement strand
GCTGGAAACTGTTGACCGAGCGCCTCGGCGATCAGACCCAGCTGGTCGGGGACGATCTGTTCGTAACCAATCCGTCCATATTCGCGCGTGGGATCGACGAGAACGTGGCCAACGCCATCCTGATCAAGCCGAATCAGATCGGGACCCTGACCGAAACGCTGACGGCCGTCGATATGGCTCGTCAGGCCGAATATGGCACCGTGATCTCGCATCGCTCCGGTGAGACGGAAGATGTGACGATTGCCGACATCGCCGTAGCGACCGGCGCGGGCCAGATCAAGACCGGGTCGCTATGCCGTTCTGATCGCGTGGCGAAATATAATCAGCTGCTGCGGATCCACGCCCGCCTCGGTGCGCAGGCAAGGTATCCGGGGGCTGCTGCTATCGCGCCGAACATCAAACGGTAAGCATCCATGACGCTAAAAACTTCTCTTTATCCGGCACACCTTGAGGCCGGCGGCAAGATGGTCGAGTTCGCCGGCTGGTCGCTGCCGATTCACTACGGCTCGCTGATCGACGAACATCATGCGGTGCGCACAGCCGCCGGGATGTTCGACGTATCCCACATGACGGTGGTGGATCTGGAAGGCAGCGAGGCGGGAGAATATCTGCGCCAGGTGTTCGCCAATGATGTGGCCAAGCTCAGCGACGGCCAGGCGCTCTACGGGTGCATGCTCAATGAAACGGGCGGGGTGATCGACGATCTGATCACTTACCGGATCGGCAGTGAATTCTTCCGCACGGTGGTCAACGCGGCGACGCGCGATGCCGACCTGAGCTGGCTTCAGCAGCGGGCCTCAGGGTTTGATGTAATGGTGACCGAGCGCAAAGACCTTGCAATGGTTGCAGTACAGGGTCCGCAGGCTCGGGACAAGGTCGTCGAGGTACTGGGCACGCCTGATCTGGCGTCAATCAAGCCATTCCGGGCCGGCATGTACGGGGATTACTTCATTGCCCGAACCGGCTACACGGGTGAAGACGGCTTTGAGGTCCTGCTGCCAGCTACTCGGGCGATCGAGTTCTGGAAAGCTCTCGCGGATGCCGGCGTGCGACCCTGCGGTCTCGGCGCACGTGATTCGCTGCGACTGGAAGCGGGTTTGAACCTTTACGGGCAGGATATGGACGGATCAACCACCCCGCTGGTGTCCAACCTGGGCTGGACCGTGGCCTTCGAACCGTCGGAGCGGGAGTTCGTCGGTCGTCAGGCGCTGGAAACACAGCGCAAGGCCGGCGTGCCGGAAAGGCTGATTGGCCTGGTGCTGGACAAGGGTGCCATCCCGCGCGGCGGCGCGGTGGTCCGGACGGCTGAAGGCGAGGGCCGGGTGACCAGTGGCGGTTTTTCCCCAACCCTTGGCTGTCCGATTGCGCTGGCCCGCATCCCGGCAGGCGATTCAACCCGAGCCGAAGTCGAACTACGCGGCAAGCTGCTGTCGGCTCGCATTGTGAAGCCTCCTTTCGTGCGAAACGGTCAGGTCAAGGTCTGAGTCGCTAAGAAAACGGCGTTCAGCAGGGTTCAAAACAGTTTGCCGACCGGTTCTTGCGCACGTGGGCCGGGTCCCAGACGCGGCCGTTCATGACGATCCAGACCCCTGCCGGCAGCCTCTGGACCGCGCCGATGGCCGTGCCGATATTGAAGACCGCATCAGAATCAATGAATCGGGCCGGATGCAGAGCGCCGGTCATGACGATGACCCGGTTACCCGTGTCGGTAAGGGCTGCGGCCGTGTCAGTCATGGAATCGGTGCCGTGAGTGATCAGGTGGTGCTGATCGTCGCTGGCCAACACGGCCTGACGAATCAGGCTGCGATCCTCGTCGTTCATGTGCAGCGAATCCTTGCGCAGCAGGGCGCGCACGTGCCAATCGAACGCGACGTTCATGTCTTTCAGAATCCGTCCGATCTCCGGCTCGCCGATCTTGTAGTCCGATTTGTCGTCGTAGTAGATCTTGTCGATCGTGCCGCCAGTGGTCAGGATGTTGAGCGTGTCCAAATTGAGAATTCGTCCGGAAGGGGTGCGGGTCAGCGATTGCAGTAGTATAGCGGCGATGAAAATTCTGGCCGCCCTCGTCTTAGCTTTCGTGCTCTGCCCGCAGGGCTGGGCCGTGCCCCGCCTGAGCCCGGAAGAGATCGCACAGATGCACTGGCTTGAAGACACTGCCTTGGATGCGCGCCTGCGCACCGAAGCAGCTGCCCAGTGGCTTGCCGATGCTCGCGGCGACGTCGAAGACTGGCAGGAGCAGATCGAAGTCCGCCTGGCGGCTATTGAGAACCAGCGCCCGCGTCCTTACCCGTCCGAGACCATCATGATTGACGGCATGCTTGGTTGGCTGGTTCACGCTCGCGCCCGCCCTCTGGATTTGATCGGCAACAACGATTTGCTCGCCGAAACCCTTGTGCAGGGTCTGGAAATGCCGGTGACAGAAGCTGTGCTCCGAGCGGCTGATGTGTGGCTGGAGGTTGAGGAGACACTCAAAGCCGGCGGACAGGCGGCGCCAGCGTTGGATATTGCGTCTTTCTGGGCTGGTCTTCATGCGCGGTTTGAACGGGCCAGTCCGGCGGCCCTGGAGCACGCCCGGGCCCAGGCTCGCCGGGCGGCGGAGCTGGCCGGCCGGGTTGGCCTTGAGCGGCTTGCCGGTCTTGCCGTCATGGCGCGCGCGGCCAGCGAAGCCGATTGGCGTCGAGGCGATGAGTTGCAGGCGCTGTGGCGTCTGATGGATGCCCTGGCCATACAGTCCGCTCTGCTTGACAGCGCTGAAGTCAACTCGCTTGCCGCATTAGTGGCAGGGATGAGCGCGGCGAATCCGCGCTACTTGCTGGATGTTGATACCCAGCTGCCGATTGTTCTGGCCCAGCTTGAAGACAGCGTTGCCTATCTGACGACTGAACCCCCGCAGCGAGATGCAGCGATCTCGGAGCTGACAGACGCTTATTTTCGACTGGCGCTTTTGGTGCCCGATGCTTCTTTCTACCTTGACCAGCCGGTCAGGGATCGGCTGACCGACGTGGTGGAAGAGTGTCTACCCAATCCAGGTCTGGTCGGACCCTTGCCCCGAAACTCCTTTGAACAATGCTCCGAACGCCTGATCAAGGCGCTGGAGGAAGGCCTGGACAGCCAGGAACTGGTGGGTGGTGCAGGACCGTTCGCGCCGGAGTTTTTGCGCAGGGAAGCAGGCTTGCTGAGCTGGCAGCGCGCCCGCTACCTCGATGGTCACCTGAACTGGGAGCTGGGGGCGGGTTGCGAGCTGACTGAGCGCGCCAACCCGCTGGAGTGGTCAATTCTGGCCCAGGCGCTGAGTAGTTGGGTGCCGCAGCGACCGGTTTTTTTCGGCGCCAAGCGCTGGCAGTCGGCGGTTGCTGAGGTGATTGATGAAATCGAGGCCCAATCTGCTGCGCAGCGGGCCTGGTTGGACTGCCTGACCGGACAAGGAGGACAACGCATTGACCCGATCAGTCGCCTGCTGACCCAGCATGAGCGTGCGCTGGTCGAGCTGGAACTGGCTCTTGAGGGAGCCTACAGAGACTTTGTGCAGGAGCAGACGCGCCCGGGTTCGGACATTGACCTGCAGGCTTCCACCGAGCAGCAGACCGCTTATCGTCCCGAAGGCCTGGTCGTGGAGCCTTGTGCCGGCGGAGCGACTTGCGGCGCGCGCGTAGCCCTGCCGGTCAGCCGTGCCCTGCTCGGGCTGTTCCCCAACACCTACCTGTTGGCAGACCAGCTTGGCATGGGAAATCTGGGGCTCTGTTATGACCGGGTCCGCTGGGCGGATCGGGAAATGCGACCAGCCAGACCGGGAGACGATCGGGTTGGAAACTACTTCGGGCAGCTGAGTTTTGAATTGGTTGGATATTTTGAAGAAGCATCCGGCGAAGAGGTGGTCTTTCGCCAGCGTCTGACATCCAATGAACCGCAGCATTATTTGTTTGCCGCCGCAGATCCTGCTGTTCTGGAACAAGACTGTGCCGCAGGAATGGCCGGTCAACCTGTGGCCAGCAATCTGCCTGGAGATCGGCTGGGACTGGTGCCGGACCGGCTGACCTATTTTGCGGCAACGCCAACCACACCCAATGCATTGCTGTCGGCGCATTGGGAAGAGGGCGCTGAATGGCGGGACTGGTTCATTACCGATGACCGCACCGAAATCCTTGAAAGCCCCAGGCCTGCTTCCCTGCAGCTGCGCGTGCAAGCCGCCCTGGAAGCCCTGGCGGCGAGACGAGAGCGCTCGATCGCCCAGCGACTGTTCTCAGATGTTGTCAGCGATGATCTATCGACAACATTTGCCGCTGTCGAGGACAGTCGCACGCTCATCCGTCGGGTGCTGGAAATACACTACCCGCTATTGGTGCGTCACGATCAGACCTTCCGGTCTTTGCTGACCGGCACTGATGCGCTGATGGGACGGGAACAGGTGATCCGCTTTCGTGACAGCGATCGATCGCTGGGAGAGCTGGTCGACGCAGGCAGTTCTGCTTTGGCAGGGCTGCGATCGTTCTGGGAGATGTTGCCTGAGACGCTCCGCGAGCAGGGTCAGTCCTCTCCGGAAGCCGAGCACGCCCTGAGACTGCTGACGAGGCTGAGCTCCCTCACTCCGTCGCCCGTCGACGTCGAATCGTCGCCAGCCCCGTGAAATAAGCCAGTATCAGCGAAACCTGAAATACGGCCGGCGCGCGGGCCGCCGGGTTCGCCCAAGCCTCGGTGACCCCGACCAGGAAATATATCAACAGCATCAGGCCGGTCACGACCAGCGGGCGAGGCGTCAGGCGCCAGACAAAGGGCAGGGCAAGCAGCAGCGGCCCGGCAGACAGCGCCAGGACCATGGCTCGGGTCTCTGGATTCATCGGGACCATCCAGCCGAACCAGACGATTTGAACCGCGATAAGGCCGATCAGTGACCAGCGGCACAAGTTCAGTCGGGTCATGCCAGGCGGCGGGCGATGTCGGCCACGCGTCTGCCCAGTGCTCGACATAGGGCGGCTTCGTCCTGGTCCAGGGCACGATCGCTGTCCTTCCCGGCAAGGTGGCTGGCGCCGTAGGGTGTGCCACCGCTTCGGGTCGTTGAAAGGGCAGGCTCGGAGTAGGGTAAGCCGACCACCAGCATGCCGTGGTGCAGCAGCGGCAGCATCATGCTGAGAAGCGTCGACTCCTGGCCCCCGTGCAGGCTACCGGTTGATGTAAATACCCCGGCCGGCTTGCCGGCCAGCGTGCCGGAAAACCATTCGCTTGCCGTGCCGTCCAGAAAGTATTTGACCGCGGCAGCCATGTTGCCGAACCGGGTCGGACTGCCCAGTACCAGTCCCTGGCACTGGACAAGATCTTCGGCGCAGACCAGAGCCGGCCCGTCGGCCGGTGGGTCATTGGCGACGGGGTCGATTGCAGAGGTGATCGGGGCCACCGCGCGCAGTCTGGCAGTGGCTGCTTCGAGCGACTCAACGCCACGGGCCACCTCTCGGGCCATGGCCAGCGTGTTGCCGTGCACGGAATGGCAGACAATCAGGATTTCGGTCATTTTCAAAGAATCTCCAGCACGGCTTCCGGTGGGCGTCCCAGACGGGCACGGTCACCCCTGATCAGAATGGGACGTTGCATCAGCTGCGGGTGGGCACTCATCAGTTCAATGATTTCATCTTCGCTGAGTTCGGTTGCTTCGGGTAGTTTCAGTTCCAGCGCCTTGTTATCGCCGGCTCGAAAGAGCGCGTGCGCTGTCATGTCAAGCTTGAGCAGGATTTCACGCAATTCGCCCGGGGTTAATGGTTGTTTGAGATACTCGACAACCTCGGGCGCTTCGCCTCGCTCGCGCAGCAGCATCAAGGCTTGCCGACTTTTGGAGCATCGTGGATTGTGATAAAGGACAAACGCCATCTGCAGCGATACTAAAAAAAGCCAATCTGAAGGCTCGAATAGTAAGCGTACTCTGTCAAGGAGCCGCGCGCACACGCCTTTGGAGGCAGCAATGGACCCCCGTTGGCTCAAAGCCTTCGGACGTCACCTGTGGCAGCATTTTCGCGAAGACCGCAGCTTCGAGGCGGCCGGCGCGCTGAGCTACACCAGCTTGTTGGCGTTGGTTCCACTGATGGCGGTTACGCTGGGGGTGATCTCCGCTTTCCCCGTTTTTGATCAGTGGACCCAGGGGGTTGAGACCTACATCTTTGCCAATTTCGTGCCTGCTGCCGGCGACACGATACATCAGTACGTCACCGAGTTCGTCGGACGCACAGCCGGTCTGACGGGTGCGGGGACGGGTTTTCTCATCGTCACGGCAATTTTGCTGATGTCGTCGATCGAAAAAAGCCTCAATCGAATCTGGCGGGTTCGAAATCAGAGGCGTCCTGTGAATCGCCTGATTATCTACTGGGCCGTCCTCACTCTTGGCCCACTGTTGGTTGGCGCAAGCATTGCCCTGACTTCTTATTTTGCGGCACTGCCGCTGCTGGCACCGGAAATCGTGCGTGGTCTTTTGCAGGAACTGACGCTCAAGACAGCGCCGTTCTTCGTCGCCCTGATCGGATTCACGCTGGTCTTTATCGTCGTGCCGAATCGGCGGGTCCGCTGGCACCATGCGCTCGCCGGAGGTGCGCTTTCGGCACTGATGTTTGAGTCAGCCAAGGCAGGGTTCGTGTTTTATGTGACCAACTTTCCGACCTATGAGCGTCTTTATGGCGCGCTGGCAACCATTCCGCTGTTCTTCGTCTGGATCTATGTGTCGTGGGTTGTCGTGCTGCTGGGTGCCAGTGTGGCAGCCGCGCTGACGACTTTCCAATATCGAGATGCCGACTGGCACTGGCCCTCCCGCCATGAGTTCCTGCTGGCCGTGCGCATGCTCGGACATTTCTGGCAGGCGCAAAGGCGAGGTCGCTCCTTGTCCGTTGCAGAGTTGCTCAACCGCGAATCGGCAGCCAGCGATGGCCAACTTCGCCGAATCCTGAGCTGGTTCCATGACGCTCGTTTCATCCAGCCAGACGATGATGGCGACTGGTTGCTGACGGCCGATCTCGATGAACTGCGGCTGGGCGATATTTATCGAAGCGGTCGGTTTATCCTGCCGGTAGAAGAAATCGAGGAATTGCCGCAGGAAAGCCATTGGGATCGAGCGCTGATCGATGGCTTGAGATCGGTTGACGAAAAAGCGCACCCGTTTTTTGAGCGATCGGTTAAATCCTTGCTGAATTACACCCCGGAGACTCCATGAAAATACTTTTTCTGGCCTTTTTTGCGTCGCTGCTCGTCGCCAGCGGCGTAACCCAGGCCGAACAGCCGATTGAAGTTGAGCTTCCCTCGCTTGAGGGCGATACCGTGCGCCTCAGCGACTACCGTGGTCAGTGGGTGGTGCTGAACTACTGGGCGACCTGGTGCGCGCCGTGCCGCAAGGAAATTCCAGACTTATCGCTGCTTCACGACAGCCACGACGACATCACGGTGCTGGGTCTGGCCTTTGAGGATACTGAACCGGCCGACTTTGTCAGCTTCCTCGAAGACTATCCGGCCAGCTATCCCATCCTGCTGGTTGATACTTTCAATCCTCCCGAGAGCCTGGGTGCTCCCAGGGCTCTGCCGACCACGTTCTTGGTCGACGCGCAGGGGGTCATTGTTCAGACCTGGCTCGGGCCGATCACCGGTAAGCTGGTGGTCGACTGGATTGCCGAAAATGGCAGCTGAGGTGCGCGGCTGGCGAATTACGGGCCGGGTCCAGGGCGTATTTTTCCGTGCTTCGACCCAGCGCAAGGCCCGCGGGCTCGGCCTGACGGGCTATGCGATAAACCAGCCCGACGGCAGCGTCACGGTCGCCGCCTGCGGCCAAAACCATGCTCTGGACGAACTGGCTGCTTGGTTGGAAAAAGGGCCGGCCGGCGCGCGCGTTGAGCAAGTGACTGACCTGGCGCCGGATATCAGCTCGATGCCTGCGAAATCTTTCGAGACCGGCTAGAACCTCGAACAAATGACTGGGGAGCCTCTGAATTATTCTGCGCGGGCGCGACGGTGTCTTTGCGGGAGCACTCG
>CAZIMY010000117.1:0-8025 GCA_964540315.1 uncultured Wenzhouxiangella sp. | reverse complement strand
ATCAACGCCTCGAGTTCAGCCACGAACGTTTCGATAACCAGGGTTTCAACCCGACCAACAGCAACGAGGTCGCCACGCCCAGTAACCTGGTCGATCGCCTGACCGAGCGGCGCCAGACCCGGTTCAGTTATCGCAATTCGGACTCGCAGCGATCATGGCTGGATCTGACCGCCACCTTTTACAACAACGAAGTCGAGGCGACCGAGTTTCGCCTGGACGACGGCCGCATTGACTTCACGGATTTCGACACCCGCGGGCTGGACCTCGTCAACTCGCTGGTGTGGGACGCCCGCGGCGATGAGCCGATCCGGCTGACCGTTGGCACCGAGATCTATCGTGACCGGCAGCGCGGGCTGCGCAACGGTGAGGCGCGCCGTCAGTTTCCGGATGCTGAGGTCGACTATCAGGCAGTGTTCGCCCAACTGGAGCTGCCGCTGGCCGGCGGCGTCTCGGTGATTCCCGGCCTGCGTCATGATGATTTCAGCTATTCCGCCGACAGTGGATTGCCGGACCGGGACGAAAGCGAGACCACTCCGCGTCTGGCGCTTGGCTGGCAACCGTCCGATGCAACATATCTATGGCTCGAGTATGCCAATGCGTTCAGGGCGCCCAGCCTGACTGAGCTGTATGCCGATGGCGTGCACTTTGTGGTGCCCCTGGGCCCGGGACAGGTCGTGATCAACGAGTTTGTGCCGACGCCGACGCTCAAGTCAGAGCAGTCAAGCCAGTTCCAGCTTGGCGCACGGTGGCGTCAGGAGGCCCTGATGGGCAGCAGTTTTGCGCTCAGCCTGGAAGCGACGGCCCATCGCAGTGACGTGGACAACTACGTCGACCAGTTCGTGGTTTTCATCAGCGGCGAGCCGAGTTTTGATCCGATTACGCGCACGCTCGTCTTTCCGGGCATTACCACGAACCGCAACGTCGACGCCCGCCTTGAGGGCGCCGAGCTAAGCGTCCAATTAGAGCATCAGCGCGGTTATCTGAACATGGGCGTGACCCTGCTGGATGGTGAACGGCGAGACGGTGGCGGCGAGCTGGCCAGTCTTCAGTCAGATCGCATAACGCTCGGCGCCGGCGTGTTTCTGCTCAATAACCGGTTGCGGCTGGGTGGCGAAATCGTTGCGGCTGACGGCCGCGATGATGTACCTGAAGGCGCGCTGACCACGCCTGGTTACGCCAAGGTGGATCTGCATGCGGCCTGGCTTCCAAGCGCTGGCGTCTTGTCGGGTTTCGAATTCCGACTGGGGCTCGACAATGTCTTTGATCGTGAATTTCGCATCCACCCCAACGCCATCAACCAACCCGGACGTTCTGTCCGCTTGAACATCACAAGGGAATTCCAGTGGCTGAATTGAGACCAGACCAGCGCAGCCGGCAGCGTCACGCCTGCGAGGCGCGCGGCGATGAGGTCAGCGTCATCGATAGCCGGATGCTGCTGGGCCGGGACGGCCGGATCCTGATTCGCCATAACGGCCAGCGTTACGAACTGCGCGAGACCCGCTTTGGAAAACTGATTCTGACCAAGTGATTGACACACCCTTCCAAGGAGTGAAGCCATGCATTACCGATATCTTGTCCTACCCGCTTTGCTGATTCTGACCGGATGCGCCGGTCACATGGTTCGTGCTGGCGATGAGGCTCAGCCTGTCGCCGCGTCAAGCATGACCAGCTCTGAATCCAGTCGTGATCAGACGCCAGCAGCAGCAATCCCCGCCGCCGACCGTGAAGCGATTCTTGCCATGGCAGGTGAGTACGTTGTCACCTTCGCGTTCGACGAGACCGTGGCCTTGCAGGCCGGCTACGAGACCGCAGCACCCAAACGCAGCGGTGCCTCGGAAGTTGTCATCGTGATTGAGGACGAGCCTAACCACATCGTCCTGCAGCACCTGCTGCTGGTAGGTGGTGAGGATGGGCCGGAGGTGATCAAGCACTGGCGTCAGGACTGGACATTCGAGGCCAGCCATCGCCTGGAATTTCTGGATGACCAGACCTGGCGCAAGGTGCCGATAGACTCGGAGCTGACCGAAGGGGCCTGGACCCAGTGCGTTTTCGAAGTTTCGGACGCCCCGCGTTACTGCGGCACAGGTCGCTGGAATCACCGCTATGGCCATGCGACGTGGACATCCGACCGCAGCTGGCGACCCCTGCCGCGCAGGGACTACACCACGCGCGAGGATTACACCGCCCTGAATGTGGAAAACCGTCACACCATCACGCCGAGTGGATGGACGCACGAACAGGACAACTCCAAGGTGGTTCGCGTCAACGGCGAGACCGAGCAGGTGCTGGTTCGCGAGTTCGGCTTCAACAACTACATGATCACCGACGAGGTGGATTTCCAACCGGCCTATGAGTATTGGGAAGATACCCGCGAATACTGGGCCGCAGTTCGCGAGACCTGGCAGCGCCACTTTGATGCCGGCGGGGTGGTGCTCGATACCGAGGTCGACGGTATGCCGATCATTGACGGTTTGTTCGAGCTGGCCGAGCAGGTGCGCGAGGGACAAACGCCCGGCGGCTATGAGATTGACGCGGTTTTCGAACGCTGGGTGCTGCCCACTCCGGACTCGAGACAGTTGGCGGATCGAAACGCGGTGGTCGTGGAATAATCCGGCCTGCAGGCCGACGCCCGTCGGCCACGGTGCAGAACGGCCCGTCCCAGCGGGCCGTTTTTCTATGGTTAACGAAGCCGCCTGCTGTAACTGGGCCCGACAAGAACGGCGTTGGCGAGCAGGCCCTGGAGTCCGTCAAGATAGGCCCGAACGGTGGGGTCTTCGGCAAAACCAATCACCAGGCCGAGCTGCCGGGGCTGGACAACCACAAAGGGCTTGTAGGCAAGTTGCTGGCGGTTCTCTTCCCATAACTGACCGCTGGCCAGCAAGGTTTCGGGACCGGCATAGCGAACCACGGTAGTGCCTTCATCGCGCTTGAGCGGGGCGAAAATGCGATCACCGCGAACCAGAACGTTGACGGTATCAGTCACACCTGCACCGAGCCAGTGCTGGGGATCAACATGAGCTTGGACCAGAGCGCCGCTGACCGAATCAGGACTTTCCCCATCGGGGCGCATGGCCGCATCCATTGCTTCCGCGCTGTCGAGCAGCTGGCCTGGCACTGGGCCGGCGATCTGGTCGTCTGAAGAATCGGGCGCTGCGTCCTCGGCGGCTTGATACTCGGTGCGCAACGCCAGCAGTTCGACCTCAGTTTGCGTCGCCCATTCTGTCGCGCCGGCCAGGGTCACCAGCACGCCACCGTTTTCGACCCACTCGGCCAGATGAGCCGCGCCGGATTCACCCAGGACAGAAGCATAGCTGCCGAAGCGGCTGCTGCCGTCGTCTGGCAGGATCACGACATCAAACTGATTCAGGTCCGCGCGGGCCAGTGTGCGCCCGCGGATCGGCGTGACCGGGTAACCGATCTGATGCTCGATGATGAAGCGGGTCGCCCCGGCGCTGTAGAAGTTTGTCCCGATATCCCAGGCCAGTGCGATGCGCGGGGCCATCAGCGGCCGAACCCTGCGGCTGCCCAGGCTTGGGCCCTCTGCGACCCAGCTGGTATCAACACCGACGACATGGGCGCCGGTTTGTTTGGCCAGCGCGAGAACGGTGTCGGTCAGATCTTCAGGATTGCCGGCCACCGGAACAATGACGCTACCGGCCGGATAAGGCTCGCCGTCCAGCACAAAGGGTTCTTCGTTGGCCAGCAGTTTCAGTCCATGCCGGAGCGCTGCGGCCAGGAATCTCGGCGTGGCGGTGGATTCGCCAGGCACGATCCATGCCACGCTTGCTTCTGCCGGGCTGACGGTGCCTGGAGAAGGGCTGTCGACCGTGAACGCCGGCAGATTGCTGATGGTCAGTGACCGGTTGCAGGCCACGACGTCAATGTTGAACATCAACGGCAGCGACCAGGCGGTGACGTCATAAATCTCGTCAGGCAGATCGCGGGCGCGGCGCTCTTCCTGGGCGGCCAAAAACTCCGAATCCAGATCGACCTGTTTGTCGAGCAGCACGCGGAGCTTGCGATGTGCGGGTTGTGCGCCTGGGATCAGGTAACTACCTGCAGCCAGATCGCGTCCGCATGTGTTGATTGCTTCGTCGGTCTGGAAAATCTCGGCACCATGCCGTGCCAGCAAACGTGCCAGCCGATCGGCGCCGGCCGCATCTTCCTGGACCGGAATGACCCAACCGCCTGGGCTGTCATCGCCTGCCATGGCAATTGCATCACGCCGATAGGCAGCGAAGTCAGTCCACAGGCGGTCTCGTTCGCGAGCGACGGTCTGCGCTGTCGCCAGCGCGGCGATGAAGTATTCCTTGACCGTCTCGTAGAACGTGAACTCCTCGCCGCTACGGGTGCGCGCCAGCAGTCCGCGGGCCGAACCCTGCTCATAGGTCATGGCGACCCCGCCGTAGTAGGACGGCCAGCTCGCGCCGTAGCCGGGATAAAAGGCGTCGTAGACTTCGCGGGTGAAATAGGGAAAGCCGAAGCGGTCAAACCAGCGCGCATTGTTGCGCCCGAAGACTTCCAGACTTGCGCGCTGGCCGCTCGCGAGCAGCGGGTTGTAGGGCACCGCTTCGGGCGCAAAGAAAAAGGTCGAGTCGGTGCCCATTTCGTGGGCGTCGACAAAGGCCAGCGGATACCAGTCCAGAAGCGCTGCAGCGTGGCCCTGTGTTTCCGGCTGGGTCATGGCCACCCAGTCACGGTTGAGATCAAACAGGTAGTGGTTGACCCGGCCGGTCGGCCATGGCTCGTCGTGCTCGGCCGCCAACCGGCTTGCGATCGGCTCAAGACCCAGAGCCTCTTCAAAGCCATGAATAAACCGGGCCAGACCATCCGGATTCTGCACGGGTGCAATAAAGACAAGGCTATGTTCGAGAATCTCATCGACCACGGGGTCCTCATCGGCGGCCAGCAGGTGCAGCGCCAGCTGCATGGCGGATTCGGACGGGGAAATTTCATTGCCGTGGATGGTGGCTGCGTACCAGAAGGTCGCTGGAACCTTTGCCAAAGCCTGTTCAACGGCCGCCTCGCTGTGCCGGTGCGGGTGGGCGATGACCTGGATGTCGGACCTGATGGCGTCGAGCGAGGCGATGCGCTCGGGGTTGCCGATTACCGCATAGAACAGCTCGCGGCCCTGCCAGCTTTCGGCATAAGAAAAAAGCTTGATCCGGTCGGGCCAGGTATCGGCCAGCGCCTCGAACCAGATTCGGACGTCGTTCGGCGTGCTGATGCGCTCACCAAGTGGGTGACCGACGACTTCTTCAAAGTTCGGTGCTTCGTCGACATAGGTCGTTTCGGGGAGAAACGGGCTGTCAGCCGCCGTCAGGACCGGCGAAAACAGCAACAGCAGGAAGATCAGAACAGCGTGCATGCCAGGCGTTGGAGTTTGAACAGCCCGAAAGCATACCTAATCCGGGGACGTCAGTCTTCGACTTTTTCGAGAATCGCGCTGACGATGTCATGCATGGTCAATATCCCTTCAAGCTCGTTGTTGCTGGAAACGATCACCCGCTTGATATCAAGGTCCAGCATCATCTGCACGGCATGGCGAACCTCCAACTGGCGTGGAACAGTCACGGCGGGTTTGCTGGCGATGTCGTAGACGTTGATCAGATCCACGTCGCCTTCTTCCTGAACCACGGTACGCAAAATTGTGGTGTAGGTAACGATGCCCCATGCATCGCTGGCATGGCGCTTTTCAACAACCAGAGACTTGACCCTGCATTCGCGCATCTTGTCCATCGCGTCCCGGAGTGTTGCCAGGCAAGAGACAGTTGCTACGTCGGTCACCATCATTTCCTCGACCAGTTTGCGTGAGGCCTGATTTTCCATCTGCGAGTTCTCCTAGACTTCGTCTTCAAGGTGTTTGGTGAATTGATCAACATCACGCATATCGATGCCGCCAAGATGCTCCAGCGGCAGCGTGAATGCAACGCCGTTCGGATTGTTGTCCAGATCAAGCTCTCGGATCAGCGCTTTCAGCACCTGCAGTGAGAGCTTCTTTTCCAGAACAAACAGCAAGATCGATTGGGCCCCCTCGTAGGTCAGGCCAAAAAAGGTTTTTTTGACATCCGAGGTGATGCCCCGACCGTTGAGCAACGTGACTGATCCGGCGCCGGTCTCGCGCGCGATATCGATGGCTTTGTCTTCCAGATCTTCAGCCAGTATCGCTACAAGTACAGAAAATTTCATGGTTCTATCCGCCTTTCTTTCGAGCCAGAGTTTCGGCTGTGATTGCATACAACATGACGCTTACGATGGGAAAGATTGACGCGAAAGCGATCAGTCCAAAGCCATCAATCATGACATTACGTCCTTCAATCTGCGTGGCCAAGCCAATGCCGAGCGCGGTGATCAGCGGGACCGTGACTTCGGATGTTGTCACACCGCCGAGGTCATAAGCCAGCGCAGTGATGTATTTGGGTGACAGCCAGGTCAACAAGATAACCAGGGCATAGCCGGCCATGATGTAGAGATGGATTGAGTCACCCACGATGATACGGTGCACGCCAACGGTAATGCCCACCGCAACTCCCAAGGCAACAACCAGTCGGATTGCACTGCCGCTGATTTTTCCGACCGCCGCCTCTTCGGCTTTTTTTCCTATCGCGATAAGCGCAGGTTCAGCCATGGTGGTGGCGAAGCCGATCATGAACGCGAACAGATATAGCCAGAACGAGCTGCCATGTGCGATCAGTTGCTCGGCCATGCTTTCGCCGATCGGAAACAACCCCATCTTCAGTCCTACAACGAAGGCATATAAACCGATGATGACCAAGCCGAAGCCGAAGACCACCATCGGCAAATGGGGAAGTGATTTTCGAATCACCCGGTATTGGAAAAACACGATGACCAGGACAATCGGCAAGACATCGCGCATCATTCTGAGCAGGTCGCCGACCAGCGCATGGACCGGGTGCCTGGCGCTAATCTCCAGTTGGTCTGGTGACGCATCAATTAACGGCGTGGTGGCTGCTGGTGTCGCATCGCTTCCGCTGAAGACAACAATGCCGTAGGCTTGCACGGTG
Source organism: uncultured Wenzhouxiangella sp. (assembly GCA_964540315.1). Classification (GTDB taxonomy): domain Bacteria; phylum Pseudomonadota; class Gammaproteobacteria; order Xanthomonadales; family Wenzhouxiangellaceae; genus Wenzhouxiangella. Next base: position 1,000 of record CAZIMY010000117.1, on the reverse strand, counting down.
ATCATCGGCACCATGACGGCCAGGGCCACTAATCCGAATCCGTCGATCAATGGATTTCGGCCACGAATGGAAGCAGCCAGTCCAAGCCCCAGGGCCGCAATCAGCGGAACGGTCACGATATTGGTGGTCACGCCGCCCGAGTCATAGGCCAGCCCGACGATCTCGGGCGGCGAGAAAAACGTGACCGTAACCACCAGCAGGTAGCCGCCGATCATCATCCAGTGCAGTGGCCAACCCAGAATAATGCGGAGCACGCCGATTGCGATCACGCCCCCAACCGAGGCTGCGACCAGGACTCTTAGCGTCCACGGGTCGATCAGGCCCTGGCTGATTGATTCGGCCTGCTCGGCGACCGCAATCAGGGCCGGTTCTGCAATCACGGCAGAAAAACCCATGCAGAATCCGAAGATCATTAGCCAGGGCACAGAGCCTTTGGCGGCGAATTCGTCGGCCAGGCTTTTGCCGACCGGAAAAACGCCCATTTCCAGGCCCTGAAGAAACAAGGCCACGCCGAAAACGACGATGACCAGTCCGGTGACAATCGACGCCAGCCCCTCAGGAGCCTGCTGAAGCACCGCAAACTGAAACACTGCAACCACCACAACGATGGGCATCAGGTTGCGCGCTGAATGCAGCAGCGTACTCAGAAACTGTCTGAAGAGCAGGTTCATGCCTGTTTCAAGAGCGCGCCAACACCGTTCTGCCAGGCCTTATTCTAGACCAGGCCTACGCCTTTACGGCCAGCCTGGATGGTGCGCCTGGCAGATCTGCGAACCTGTAGGAAGTGAATCAGGCTGAGGTGGGTTCCTGAAGCGCGTCAAGCGCATGCCCGGCCATGCTCGCGCCGGCCTCTTGCATGGTGAGATAGGTCTCGTCGGCACCCGCTTCACGAATCAGTTCGGCGTTGCCCTCGTAGAGTGCGTGGGCGATGATCGCCCCGCTGAAGCCGCGTCGGCGCAGCTTGCGGGTGGCAATCAGCTTGGATTCCAGATCATCGATG
>CAZIMY010000116.1:0-8064 GCA_964540315.1 uncultured Wenzhouxiangella sp. | reverse complement strand
CTTGATGATCACGAACTGATCCCCCGCCGTCTTGCCCGGCAGCCCGCGGCCCTTGAGCCGCAAACGCTTGCCGCTGGACGTACCGGGCGGAATGCTCATCTCGACCTTTCCGCCCAGCGTCGGCACGTTCAAGCGCGCGCCCAGCGCGGCCTCCCAAGGTGCGACCGGCAAGGTCAGGTGCACATCCTGTCCCTGTACCTCGAACCAGCGGTGGGGCTTGAGATGAACCTCCAGATAAAGATCACCGGCCGGGCCGCCGCCCAACCCAGGCTCACCCTGCCCGCTCAGCCGGATTTGGCGGCCTTCCGTCACACCCGCCGGGATTCGAACATTCAGAGTACGGGCCCCGCTGCCGCCACCAAGCTGCAGCCGTTGCACGCCGCCGGCGTAAGCCGTCTGCAGATCGATTGAAACCGAGGCATGCACATCGCGACCCCTGGCTTTTAGGCCCGCCGAACCCGGGCGACGAGGGTTGCCGGACCGGGCCCCACCCAGGCCGCCGAAAAGGCTCTCGAAGAAATCGCTGAAGCCGGAATAGCTCTGGCCGTCTCCGGCATACTGCTGGCCAGTCGCCCAATCCGGTGACGGGCGAAATTCCTGACCTTGACGCCAGCCACTCTGCCGAAGCTGATCGTACTGAGCGCGCTTTTCCGAATCCTTGAGTGCCTCGTAGGCCTCACCGACCTCTTTGAAACGGGCCTCGGCATCAGCCTCCTTGCTGACGTCAGGATGATACTTGCGCGCCAGCTTGCGATAGGCGCGCTTGATCTCATCGGCGCTGGCGTCTGACGTCACGCCAAGCGTCTTGTAGTAGTCCTTGAACTGCATATCTGAATCTCTCCCCTGAACCTCTGTTCAATAATGGCTGGAATGACTAATTTCAAGCAGGTCCCGACAACCTGCGCCCCGACGCAAGGTCGTTGCTGAGCCGATAACTGTATATGATTACAGTATGTCGACCTTTCCTCTGCGCTATGCCGAATTGCATGCCCTGAGCGCCTTCAGCTTTCGCCGCTCGGCCGGGCAACCGGGCGCGCTGGTCGAACGTGCTGCAGAACTCGGCTACCGCGCGCTGGCCATCACCGACGAATGCTCCATGGCCGGCGTGGTGCGTGCTCACGAGGCCGCGCAAGCCTGCGGGCTGGACCTGATCATCGGCACCGAAATTCGCTATGAGGATCTGCATCTGGTGCTGCTGGCCCCGAATCAGGCCGCTTATGCCCAACTGTGCCGGCTGATCACGCGGGCAAGACGGCGCGCACCCAAGGGCAGCTACCGGATCGAGCATGCCGATCTGGCAGATGACCTGGACCAGGTGCTGGCGATCTGGAAACCAGCACCGTGGACAGAACAGGCAAGCGACCCGCCACATGCGCGGGCCGAAGCACTCGGTAATATTTTTCAGAACCGGCTGTGGCTCGGCGCAACCCGCCGGCTGCAGCCCGGCGAGCAGGCCTGGTTTCGTGCCCTCGAACGTTTTGCCCAACAGCACCGCCTGCCCTGCCTGGCCTGCGGCGACGTGCGCATGCTCACGCGCGAACAGCGCCCGCTGTTCGACGTGCTGACTGCTCTGCATGAAGGCAAACCGCTGGCCGAGTGCGGACTGGTTCTGGCCGCCAATGGAGAATGTCACCTGCGTCCGCTTTCTACCTTGGCCCGGCTTTATCCGCAGGCCTGGCTGGACGAAACAGTTCGGGTGGCCGAGCAATGCCAATTCTCGCTGAGCAAGCTCAGCTATCGCTATCCCCGCGAGCTGGTACCGGCGCCGCTGACCCCGGCCCAGCATCTTCGCCAACTGACCCTCGCCGGCCTGCGCGAGCGCTATGGCGGTCAGGCTCCGGACCGAATCCGGAAGCTGATCGCCCATGAACTGAAGCTGATCGAAGAAATGGGCGTGGAAGCCTTTTTCCTCACCGTCCACGACGTGGTCCGCTTTGCCCGCTCGCGCGGCATCTTGTGCCAGGGACGCGGTTCGGCCGCCAACTCCGCGGTCTGCTATTGCCTGGGTGTCACCGAGGTCGACCCGTCGAAACAACAGCTGTTGTTCGAGCGCTTCATTTCCAAGGAACGCAACGAGCCGCCCGATATCGACGTCGACTTTGAGCACGAGCGACGCGAAGAGGTGCTGCAGTACATCTATGACAAATACGGCCGTGAACGCGCCGCCCTGGCTGCCACCGTGATCTGCTACCGCCCGAAAAGTGCGCTCAAAGACGTTGGTCGTGCGCTCGGTCTGGAGCCGGAGCGCCTCGATCGTCTGACCGCATCGCTGGCCTGGTGGGACAAACCTGACACCTGGCCGGAGCGTCTGGGCGCTTGTGGCTTTGATCCAGACGCACGTCTTACCCGGCAGCTGATGCGCCTGACCAGCGAACTGCTCGGCCTGCCGCGCCATCTCTCCCAGCACGTCGGCGGCATGGTGATATCAGACCAGCCGCTGCATCACCTGGTGCCGGTGGAAAACGCCGCGATGGCTGAGCGCACCATCATCCAGTGGGACAAAGATGATCTGGAAACCTTAGGGCTGCTCAAGGTCGACTGCCTGGCGTTAGGGATGCTGAGCGTGATTCGCAAGACGCTGGCGTTTCTTGACAAGAGTTCCGGGTTCCGGGTTCCGGGTTCCGGAAAAGAGAGTGTGTGGACGCTGTCTGATATTCCGCGGGAGGATGCGGCGACTTACGAGATGCTGTCGCGGGGTGATGCCGTGGGCGTATTCCAGGTCGAGTCACGGGCACAGATGGCCATGCTGCCCCGACTTAAACCCCGCTGTTTCTACGACCTGGTGGTGGAAGTCGCGATTGTCCGGCCGGGCCCGATCCAGGGCGAGATGGTCCATCCGTATCTGGCCCGACGCGACAATCCTGCCGAAGTCAGATATCCCAGCCCAGAACTGAAAAACGTGCTCGAGCGAACGCTCGGCGTGCCGATCTTTCAGGAGCAGGTCATGCAGATCGCGATGACCGCCGCCGGCTTCACGCCCGGCCAGGCCGATCAGCTGCGCCGGGCAATGGCGGCCTGGAAACGCAGGGGCGGTCTGGAACCATTTCACGAACAGCTGGTGGAAGGCATGCTCTCACGCGGCTACACCGCCGAATTCGCTGAACGCATCTACAGCCAGATCAAGGGCTTTGGCGACTATGGTTTTCCGGAATCCCACGCCGCCAGTTTCGCCCTGCTGACCTACTTCTCGGCCTGGCTGAAGTGCCACCATCCGGCTGCCTTTGCCTGCGGGCTGCTCAACAGCCAGCCGATGGGCTTCTACGCCCCGGCCCAGATCATCAACGACGTGCGCCGACACGGCGTAACCGTCCGTCCGGTGGACGTGCGCTTCAGCGGGTGGGATTGTGGGCTGGAGGAAAGACGGATTTCGGGTTCCGGGTTCCGGGTTCCGGAAAAACAAAACATCATTCGGCTGGGGTTGCGGATGGCCAAGGGGCTGAAGGTCGGTGCTGCCGAGCGGATTGTGGCGGCACGGGCGGACGGGGCGTTTGTCGATATCCAGGACCTGGCCGTGCGCGCGCGGCTGGACCGGGGACAGCTGAAGGCGCTGGCCGAGGCCGGTGCGTTCAAGGGTCTGGCCGGTCACCGCCGGCGGGCGCGCTGGGAGGCGCTGGCGGTGCAGCGCCAGGGTGATCTGCTCGACGGCGCCTCGATCAACGAACCGCGCACCACGATCCGCCCCCCCGATACCTGCAGCGAACTGCTCGACGATTACGCCAGCCTGGGACTGAGCCTGAATCACCATCCGGTCGGGCTGCTGCGAAGGATGCTGGGCCCGCGCGTGCTAAGCGCCAAAACCCTGAGTAAAACCACCGACGGAACCCGAGTCGAGGCCTGCGGTCTGGTCACCCATCGTCAGCGACCGGGCACGGCTTCAGGCGTAATCTTTCTGTCGCTGGAAGACGAAACCGGCATCATCAACGTCATCGTCTGGCCCAAGCTGATTGAGCGCTATCGGCGCGAAGTACTGCAGGGCCAGATTCTGCGTGTGGTCGGCAAACTACAAAACGCCCAGGGCAGCCAGCATCTGATCGCTTCTCGCCTGTACAGCGAGGATCATCGGCTCGCCGCGCTTCAGTCAGACTCACGGGATTTCTGCTAGGTCCAGCCGGATTGCGGCGTATCGCCCGCGATCAGTTTGACATCGGGAGTGACTGGGAGACTGCAGCGATCGGCGTCGGTGTGCTGTTCGTGGCCATGGAATGCGGAGTCAGCCTGCACCGCCAGTGGATGACCAGCACGCGTTCATAGCTGTGACTGGATCGGCAACCAGCGCATCAGTCCGGCCATGAACCGCAGACCAAAGCCTGCATCAGGATCCTTGAAATGCGTCTGTTGGCCGTCTGTCCAGCGCAGATCACCAGACTCCAGAGAGACCTGCCAGGTCTGCTGACTGGCGATGAGGCGGTCGAACAACGCATTGAAATCACCCGCCAGCCCATCGCTACGAACAAAGATGCCCTGCTCCGTATTGAGCGAGGTCGATCGGGGATCAAGGTTGTAGCTGCCGACGAACAGTCCGCTGTCATCGACAGAGGCCGCCTTGGCATGCAGGCTGGCGCCGCTGGACGGTATGACGCGATGTTCAGGGCCTTCGGCAATGGTCGGCTTGAGTTCCCAAAGACCGACTGCGCCCTTGAGCAAGCGCTTGCGGTATCGGGCATATCCACCGTGGACCGCGACCACATCGTTGGCGGCCAGTGAATTGGTCAGCACCGATACGCTTTCCAGCCGCCCGGCGTGGGATACCAGGCGATCACTGCCTTCCCGCCCCGGCACGAAGTACGGCGAGACGATCCGCATCGAGCGCTCGGCGGTATCCAGGGTCGCCATGAGAGCGGGCAGCACCCGCGACAAGCCCGGCTCCGACTTCTGCCGGACTTTCGACGGTTCGTCTGAGACGAAGCGATATTCAGCACTCCAGTCCAGAGCCCAATCTCCGGCCAGCAGTCGCTCCACGGCGTTGTCTGCGGCCACCAGAGCCGCGTAATCGGTCACCGGTGCACGCCGCGCGGCCTGGGCCAGCGTTTCACGAATGCCCTGCAGAGCTTCAGGATTCACCATCTCCGGGCTGAGCAGCGCGACCGGATAGCTGGCTTCATCGTTCCAGAACGCGTCAAAAGACTGGCTGATCTGACGGACCACCGGCCCGGCCATGGCCAGCTCCAGATCGGCGAAATTGGCGCCGTCGCTGGCGCCAAAGTATTCGTTGCCGAGGTTACGGCCGCCGCCCAGCGCAACGCGGTTGTCGACGATCCAGGCCTTGTTGTGCATACGCCGGTTCAGCCGCCTGCCGTCGCGCAGGAAGTCGCCAGCCAGAGACCAGCTGCCCCCGCGCGACGCCGTCGGGTTGAACAGGCGCACCTCGATGTTGTCGTGTGCGGCCAATGCAGCCAGGCCGTTGTTATTGTTGCGGGCATCAAGGTCATCAAGGAGAAGACGCACGCGCACGCCTCGATCGGCGGCCAGCAAAAGTTCGTTGGCCAGGTAAAGGCCCGTCAGGTCGGCGTGCCAGATATAGGTCTGCACGTCGATGCTGCGATCGGCCAGCGCTGCGCTGTGGATCCGGATTGCCAGAGCCTCGGGGCCGTGACTCACCAGCCGGAAACCCGAGTGATCAGGCCGTCGCGCTTCCTCTGGCGCGACCATCGCATCCAGTCGCCCGTTGTCGTCCGGCATCAGCGCGTGTTGATCTGGAGCCGCCGTACGTTCCGGCAATGAACTGCAGCCACAGGCGCACAGGGCGCCCAGACTCAGTGCAAACAGCGATGCCCGCAGTGAGCTCATCGGACTCTTCCGCGCATGGTCTGCGCTGCAGTAGCGGCTCTGCGGCTGCCGCTGGTCAGGGCGTGATACAGCATGCTCAGGCCGTGGTTCAGGCAGCCGTCACCTTGCACGGGGTCAATACCGGGAATGAACGCGGCTGTATGCACGGACCGGACCACGCCGAATTTTGCCGGCGACACTTGGGCGAGCGAGTCGGTCTGCCGCTCATAAACAACCCGGTCCTCCTTGATCGTCTGAAGCACCACTAGCTCAGCGAGTTCGTCTTCGGCCACGCTTAAGGGGTTGTCCGACAGGACTGCGAAGTCGGCCAGCTTGCCCGGACTGATACTGCCTTTGTCGTCCTCTTCGAAGTGCTGCCAGGCCGGCCACAGACTCAGCGCCTTGAGCGCCTCATCCACGGAGACGCGGTGCTCAGGCCCAAGGATGTCGCCGGTCCGCGAGCGTCGGGTCACCGTCGCCGACAGCACGCGCATGGAGTCAGGCAGGGCAACGGGTGCGTCGGTATGGCTGCCGAACATCATGCCGCGCTCAAGCACCCAACCGGTCGGCGAGATGTTGTCGGCGCGCCCGGGACCGAGCACCGACTCCCGATGCCAGTCACCCCAGTAAAAGGTGTGCATGGGAAACAGCGAGGGGAAAATATCCAGTTCATCAAGCGCCGCAACCTGATCCTTGCGCACGGTCTGGCCATGAATCAGCACCGGGCGAATATCGGCATCCGGATACTTTGCTCTGGCCACACGAACGGCCTCGATGAACAGATCAATGGCTGCATCCCCGTTGGCGTGACAGAGAATCTGCCAGCCATTGGCAAAGGCTTTTTCCACCGAGGCTAAAACGGTTTCGTTGTCGATGGCCGCGTAGCCCCGGTAGTCTTCGGGCTGCCCCTCAGGCACAACGAAATAAGGCTCGGACAGGAAAGCCGTCTTGCCTTGTGGCGACCCGTCGATGGTCAGCTTGACGCCACCGACCCGGAACCGGTTGGCGTATGACATTGAAGGTGCCGGCTCGTCGACCAGCAGCACATCCGGATAGGTCACCAGGTCGACCTCCAGCAAACCCTGTTCGGCCACGCGACGCATGGCATTGACCGCCTCGGGGTTGGCCCGCCCCTCCTGCAGAGTGGTGTAGCCATAAGAGGTAGCCAGGCGTGCTCCTTCCACCACCAGGGCCTCGTTGATCGGGTTGTCGAAATTGGCGGCCAGCTTCGACAGCAGCAGGAAAAACGCGTACTCCTCCATCACCCCGTTCGGCTGGCGACCATCGGCTTCGCGCCGGAATACGCCACCCGGTGGATCCGGCGTGTCGGCCGTGATTCCGGCCATTTCCAGCGCCTTGCTGTTGGCCACGCCCAGATGGCCGGACTGGTGAATGATCAGAACGGGGTATTCGGTGGATACCGCGTCCAGCTCCTGGCGCGTGGGGTGGCGCAACTCGGCCAGCTGCGAATCGTCGTAGCCGAAGCCGGCGATCCAGCCGACCCGCTCGATGACCCCGGCGTTCTGTTCAACCCAGGCCTTCATCAGACGCTGGACGGACGCCACGTCGGCGCCTTCGCCGTCCGGCGGCGGCAGCAGATTGGCGGTCGCTGCCTGAATGCCCATCATGTAGGTGTGGCCATGTGACTCAACAAAGCCCGGCACCAGGGTTTTACCGGCCAGGTCCACGCGCCGCGTCGCATCGCCGGACAGCAAGAGAATATCGGCCTCGGAACCGACCGCAAGGATGCGCCCGTCCCTGACCGCAACTGCCTCGGCCAGCGGTTTTTCATCGTCCAGGGTGATCACGGTGCCGTTGTGATAAATCGTTTCAGGCGCCTGAGCCATGGCCGAGCCGAAAAAGGCCATCAGGCCCAATAAACTGGTCAATGCAATCTGCTTCATCATTACCTCTCTACATCGAATCATCTCGGAAACAACAGCGTGAACACGAACCGGACCCCCAGACCTTCAGCCGCACCGTCCGGTGCATCAGCCCAGTAGCGAAGCCCCACACCGGCGCTGAAGAGCTGGGACCCGATGGTCGTGACCTTGGTGGCCACCGCCGTGACCGGCACGGACCACTGCTCGCCCTCCCAGTCGTAAGTAGCTTCTGTCTGCAGTGTAAAGGTCCACGCGTTGGGCAACGTATACGACACAAAGGGCTGGATAAAAGACGCATTGACATCGGCCCGGTCACTGTCGCCGGCCACCGAGGTAACGTGATTGACCAGGCCGCCGTAGGTCCAGGGACCGTCCTGCTTGAGCGCTACCGCCGACGGGCCAGCGCCCCACTTGT
>CAZIMY010000115.1:0-8090 GCA_964540315.1 uncultured Wenzhouxiangella sp. | reverse complement strand
GACGGCCAGAGCACCGGCCTGCTGTGTCCCAACGGCGCCGGCAAGACGACAACCTTGAGGATGCTTTACACCCTGCTTGCGCCCGATGCGGGGCGCATGCGGATCGACGGCATCGATCCGGCGACGTCACCCCTTGAAGTCAAGCGGGCTCTCGGTGTTGTGCCAGACTCCCGCGGCCTTTACGACCGCCTCAGCGCGCGCGAGAACATCGCCTACTACGGTCGGCTGCAGGGCCTGAACAAGCCGCAAATCACCGAGCGGATTGATCATCTGGCTGGTGTCCTCGACATGCACGAATTCATTGATCGAAAAACGACCGGCTTTTCACAGGGACAGCGGGTCAAGGTGGCCATCGCCCGGGCGCTGATTCATAAACCAAGCACGGTTCTTCTCGACGAGCCAACCAACGGCTTGGACGTGATGACCACGCGCGCCCTGCGCGGCTTTTTGCAGCAGCTCAAACGCGAAGGACATTGCGTGGTGCTGTCTACCCACATCATGCAGGAGGTCGCCGCACTGTGCGACCGAATTGTCATCATCGCAAAAGGCCGGGTTGTCGCCGAGGGTACCGCCGATGAACTGCAGCGCCGCTCCGGGCGCGACAATCTTGAAGACGCATTCGTACAGTTGATCGGATCAGACGAGGGCCTGCTGGCATGATGAGCGTGTTCACCAAGGAAGTTCTGGATAACTTCCGCGATCGTCGGGTCATCCTCAACACCCTGGTGCTGGGGCCATTGCTGGGGCCGGTGATTTTCACCGTGATGATCTCTTTCATGACCCAGCAGGCCACCGAACGCATGGAGGCACCTCTGGAGCTGCCGGTCATCGGAGTCGACAATGCCCCGTCGCTAATTGGTTTTCTCCAGCGTGAGGGCGTGATCATCGAGGAGCCGCCGGCGGATCCGGAGGGCGCCGTCAAGCGCGAAGAAGAAGAAATCATCCTGCGCATTCCAGCAGACTTTGAAGCCGCCTGGCGGGCCGGGCGTCCGGCGCCGCTGGAGTTGATCGCCGACCAGTCGCTGCGCTATACCGGCACCACCATCTCCCGGGTGCGCGGCTATCTCAATGGCTACTCCCGGCAGATCAGCCAGGCTCGTTTGCAGCTGCGAGGCGTGCACCCGGACATCACCCGGCCACTGCATATTTCTGTGGTGGATTTGTCTACGCCCGAGTCCCGCGGTGGCATGCTGCTCGCTTTTCTGCCTTACTTCATACTGATCACGGTGTTCATGGGCTCCATGCACATGGCGATCGACACCACCGCCGGCGAGCGCGAACGTAAATCCTTAGAGCCACTGCTGATCAACCCGCTGCCGCGCTGGCAAATCATGGCGGGCAAGCTCTTGGCGACCACGCTGTTTGCGCTGCTGACCCTTTTGCTGGGACTCATCGCATTTGTTGTTGCGATGGGCTTTTTGCCGATTGCCGATATGGATATGGCGCTGAACCTTGACTTCCGGGTTGCGGCCCTTGCCTTTATTTTGGTGGCACCCGTTGCTCTTCTGGCCGCAGCCATGCTGACCATTCTGGCGTCGTTTGCCAAAAGCTTCCGCGAAGCCCAGAGCTACATGGGCATGGTCATTCTGGTGCCGATGATTCCTAGCTTCTGGATCATGATTGATCCAACCCGCACCGAGACCTGGATGACATTGGTGCCGCTGTTGAGTCAAAACGTGCTCATTCTGAGCCTGGTCCGCGATGAACCGCTAAACATTGCCTGGCTGACAATGTCATTTGCAACAACCACCGCGCTTGCGCTTGTATTGGCAGCGATCGCCGGCACGCTGTACAACCGGCCGAAACTGATCTTTACCTCAGACTGAGCCTTTCGCTATTTGCCGTCACTCAATCGGAATGCGAGGGTTTGAAAAATCAGGCCTTGGGCGGCCAAGGAAAGAACGCCGAAGTCGTACGCTGATATTCGCGATAAGCATCGCCACGAGATTTCAAAGACTGCTTTTCCGTATAGGGAATACCGGTCACCCGGTACAGGAATAGCAGCATCAGCACCGGGCCCAGCCAGGTCAACCACTGATACGGCGCACCCAAAGCGATTAACGGATAGCTGAGCCAGTGCAGCCATTCGAAAAAGTAATTCGGATGGCGTGAGTAGCGCCACAGGCCAAGCTGACAGACCTTGCCCTTGTTGGCCGGGTCCTGACGAAACCTCGCCAACTGTCGATCTGCGATCGACTCGCCACCAAGACTCAGCAGCCAGACCACCACGCCAAGAACAACCCAAAGCGTCATGTTCGAGGACGGATCATTGGCAACCACCCAGGCGGGCAGCGAAAACAGCCACGCGATCAGCGCCTGTCCCATAAAGAAAATGAACAGCCAGAAATTGGCTCGGTCGCCCCAGTGCGAGCGCATGGACTGGTAGCGGCCGTCTTCATCGGAGTGGCCGGCCAGGCGGACGGCCAGATGATAAGTCAGTCGTAACGACCAGCTGCCGGCGACCACTGCCACGATGATTCGCTTTTCAATGGCGCCATCGCCAAAGATCGCATAAAAAATGGCGAGCATGCCAATGCTGCCGGCCCAAAAAGCGTCCACCCAGTCTGCCCGACCGGAACGGCGCTGCCAGAACCAGAGCGCGGTCATCACAACAACGGTGATCAGGAATGCAATTAGTAAAATCATGCTTTCAGGATGAAGCACCGGCGTGAGAGCTTCAGCAACGGGATCAAAATTCCATCGCCAGCCTCAAGCCGGCAGCACATACGCGGTCCTGTTCCGGATCACTGTCGCGGTTGAACACGCACTGCACGGTCGGCTGCACGCTCAAGCCCTCGGCAAGCTGCGCTTGATAGGTCAACTCCACGGCCGTTTCACGATGGCTGAGCGGCTCACCATCTTGCGCGCTTGTTTCGCGATAGGCCCGAGCGTTGGAAATCGAGGTGATTCCGAATCCCAGAACATCGTTGTCTCGTCCCCGGATCAATCCTGTCACGGTCAGGCCGGCAGACTGGTGGGACGCAATTGCGCTGACTCCGTTGTCACCGAAACCAACCCGAACAAAACCCGAAACTACCGTTCCGGGTGCGTTTTTCGCTTCGAACAAATCGCCTTCTGCAAACATGTAGTAGCCGGTCGCCCCCTGCTCAAACAGGCCTTCTGATTCAAAGTCCAGGCGCTGAAAGTCTCCAGAGTGATACCAGGCGCCCAGGCCATAGCGTGCACCCGGCGTTGCCGCCGGCAGCCAGTTCAGCTCGGCAATATGGAAATAGCCGGCGCCGGCAGGCTCCTCCGGATCGACGTCTTCGGTTTCTCCCTCGACCAGGGCCAATCGAATTTCAAAATCGTCCGACCAGCTGATCGCCAGGCGAGCGCCCAAACCCGGCAATGGCGTGACGGCTCCGCCGTCACCACCCAGTTCGGCCAGTTCAGGGCCCTCTTCGAATCCGCCGTTGACAAACTCGCCAGCTTTTTCCCTGACGTCGAACTCGTTTTCGGCCGCAAATTGGCCGACCAGAATACTGACCTGGCCGTCAAAGAGGCTTTTCTGAAGCCACAATTCCTCCAGTTCTTCGCCCCGATCGTCGGCGGCACCGCTAAACGGCAGGATTTCTCCGGACCCGGCGGCAAGTGCGTCCCCGCGGTTGGCCTTGCCCACCACGCCGGCCTTCCATCCTCGCCAGCCCCAAAGCGATTCGAAATCGACCTCCAGGAGCAGCTCAACTTCTCCCGACCAGGTTGCGCGGTCGGCCTGCTCCCGCTCAAAGGCCCCGAAGAAGTCGTTTTCCAGCGCTAACTCCAGTACGTAGGTCTCTCGATCATCAGCTGTTTCAGCGTTGACATCACCGGGGATGGCTACCGCGAATGACAGCAGCCCCGTTGACAATATACCGATCGAGGTTCCGTTCAGGAAATTCATTTCGAAGGCTGGTTTCTTATTAAGAGGTATTTTTTATGCGCTATTTATACGCCGGAAATTCCTCCAGCATTTTGATTTAGCGCAAGTACTTCTCAGCGCCAATCAGATAGCCTTCCCCCTGCGTTTTATTGTAGAAAAGCGCTTTTTTGGTAGCGCGTCAGGAGATATCAGCAATATGCACGAACAGGCTTCTAGCGGCCCCGGCTGCGATCAGGAAACGGGCGCCGAAGTGCCCTACGGACAACAACAAGGCTACGGTCCACAAGGTGGCCCACCGCCCGGCTACGGCTGGGGCTACTACGGCCCGCAGCCCGGAATGGGGGGTCCCTGGGGACCTTATGGACCGGGACCGGAAGCTGCCGGCATGCAGGGCTGGGGGCCAATGGGTCCGGGGCCCGCGGGTTTCGGCCCCGGCGGACCGCAGGGCATGGGCGGATATGGTCCAGGTCCGGATTACGGACCCGCCGGAACCGAGGGCATGCAAGGACAGGGTCCAGGGCCCGCTGCAGGACGCGGGCCTGGCATGGGTCAAATGTTTGATGAAATGACCGCAGGCACCGGCTTTGCCGGTTTAGGGCAGTTCCTCAATTTTGAAGACACCGATTTCTGGAAGGGTGCACTGGTTGGCGCTGCTGCCGTTTTGCTCCTGACCAATGAGACCGTCCAACAGTCTCTGCTGAAAAGTGGTGTGAAGGCGCGCGACGTGGTCGAGAAAGGGTTCAGTTCCCTGCGTCCCGAAGCCAGCGCCGCGAGCAAAGACGAGGCGGCTGATACAGCCGAGCCGACGCCGGAGCAGGCCGCACCAGCCAAGAAGACCCGCAGCACCCGAACCCGAACCAAGAAATAAGGAAAGCCATCAATGAATCACTATTATCCGAGTCGCGATATGCGGCAGGTCATGTATCCCCAGCGCAGCGCCTACGAAATGGCTCGAATCGGTGCGGTGGCCGGATTATGCGGTGCCGGTGCCCGCAACATCTATCGGATGCGTAACAATGAAATTGACCGCGCACAGGCAGTCGTGAACACGCTCAAAGGCAGCGCGACCGCCGGTCTGGCCTCGGGGGCTGCCGCTATGGTCGCTTCCCAGTTCCGCACGCCCCTTGTATCAGCTCTGGCCGGCATCGCTGCGGGTACCGCTGTCATTTACGGTCTGGAGCGCGTCATGACGCGGGGAGAAGAGGCATGAACTACGGCTACCGCCAGAACAACGCGCGCTATTACCCGGCCGCGGCTCCGGCGCGCCAGCCGGTTGTTGCAGCCTCACCCAGAGAGCGCTTTATCCGAGGTTTGCTCATGGGTGCCGCTGCCAGCTACCTGTTGACCAACGACACCGTGCAGCGGGCTGCCATCAAGGGTGCGGTCAAGGCCTGGTCGACCCTGCAAGGAGGCGTTGAAGAACTCAAGGAACGCTTCCAGGACGCTGAAGCTGAATTGCGCCTTGCCGAGCAGGAGCGTGACAGCTAGCGCCTCGAACAACGCCCAGCAGATGTCTGTTCAAACGGCAGCGTCCGTGAAGTCCGCGCTGCCGCGCGCACCGTCGATCATCGATGGCGCTTTTATACTCCACGACCTGCCTGGGCGGCTGCGGCTGCGGCTGCCGGCGCTTTTGCACGCCGGCTTCGCCGCGTCTCAGCTGCAAGCGTGGATGGAGGCCGACCCTGCGATTTTGCATGTCCGGATCAACCCTTCGGCAAGGTCGCTGATCGTCGAGTACGACGAAGAGTCGGCAAACCGGGAGACGATTCTGGACAGAATCGACCGGTTCCGCTACGACTCCGATCTGCGCGATCATAGCCTCGAAGAAGAGGCCGAGATTCTGCCGCTGGTCACCGGAATTACAGCACTGGCCCTGGTGCCCTTCCTGCCGCCGACCGGAAAGCAGATTCTGACAATGATCACGGCCGGACCAACACTGGTTCGTGGCGCAGACGCTTTTCTTCAAGAGGGCATTGGTACTGAAGTCCTCGATGCCCTGGCCGTTGGCCTCTCTGCTGCCCGCGGCGAGTACTACACCGCGAGCCTGACTGCCAGCATGCTGGCGCTGGGCGAGTATATGGAAACGAGAACTGCGCGACAGTCAGACCGAATGCTGCGCAATCTCTTGCGACCACGACCCGTCTTGGCCTGGGTCGAGCGCGATGGCGCCCTCCAACAGATCGACAGCGACCAGGTTCAAGTCGGTGACATCATCGTGGTCGGGCCCGGAGAAACCGTTCCGGCTGACGGCCGAGTGGTTAGCGGCACGGCCCTGGTCAACCAGTCGGCGATCACTGGCGAAGACGTCCCGGTGAGACGCGAGCATCATCAGCGACTTGTTTCCGGATCGGTCGTCATTGATGGCACCGTGCGCTTCGAGGCAACCCGGGTCGGTGAGGAAACCACGACCGCGCGGGTGGCCAAGTTCATCCAGGACTCGCTCAGCCAGAGGTCCACAACGCAGCGTCTTACCGACGAACTGGCCGACCGCCGCGTGTATCTGACCTTGGGCACGGGTGCCGCAGTCTATGCGCTGACCCGTGACGCGCGCCGCCTGCAATCCGTCTTCCTGGTGGACTACTCATGCGCGCTCAAGCTTGGCACCCCGGTCGCCTTCAAGGCCGGCATGGTGCGCGCTGCCAAGCAGGGCGTGCTCGTCAAGGGCGGAGAAGCAATCGAGGGACTGGCCAGTGTCGACACGGTTGTATTTGACAAGACCGGGACGCTCACCCACAGCGATCTGGCCGTGACCGACGTGGTCGTTCTCGACGGCAAACGCAGCCAGGAGACCCTGCTGGCGCTGGTCGCGTCTATCGAAGAGCACGCAACCCATCCAATTGCCAGCGCGGTGGTGCAGGCCGCCCGCGAGCAGGCGCTTGAGCATATTTCGCACGGCGAGGTCAGTTATCTGGTCGCTCACGGTATGGCAGCCGATGTCGATGGCAGCCGGCTCTATATCGGTAGCCGCCATTATCTGGAAGAGCACATCGGGCTTGATTTCAGCGAATGCGAAAATCAGATTGATGAGCTACAGGCTCAAGGCAAGATCCTGCTCTATGTCAGCGACGATGAACGTCCGGTGGGTCTGATCGCGCTGCGCGACCGGGTCAGAGAAGATGCGCGAGAAACGGTTGATCGTCTTCGGCAGCTGGGCGTCAAGCGCCTGATTCTGATCACCGGCGACCGCTGGAACAAGGCACGAACTTTGGGCCGCAAGCTCGGTCTCGATGAAATTCATGCCGAAATGCCGCCGGAAGAGAAAGCGGCCATCGTCGAAAGACTGACCGAGGAAGGCGCCAGAGTCGCTTTTGTCGGCGACGGGGTCAATGATGGGCCTGCCTTGGCGGCCGCCGAGGTTGGCATCGCTATGCCCCGGGGCGCGGACATCGCCAGGGCCACCGCTGACGTCGTTCTGCTCGAAGACCGCCTCGCGCTGGTTGCTGATGCGCTAAGCATCTCCAAAGACACCACTCGCCTGATCAAAACCAATTTCAATCTCGCCGTGGGAATCAATACAGCCATCCTGGCGGGCGCGGCGCTGGGCAGAGTTTCGCCAGTCGGCAGCGCCTTGCTTCACAACGGAAGCACGATGGGTATTCTGCTGAATGCCTTGTCGGGCGGAAAACTGACCGGTACCGGGACGACCCCGCTACCGGAAACAAAAACCGAGGGAACCTCTCAATGACGAGCGCTGCGGCATGCGGTTCAACAACCGCCGGCCGCAGTTCGAAATCGGCGACTACCTGAGAATGGTGACCAGCGTGCTGAGCGATCGGGTCACTGTTTGCTGGGCAACCGCGCCAACGATGGCTCGGCTGAAGGCGCCAAAAAGATCGGCGCTGCCGGATTCAGTGCTGCGCTGCTCCGTGACCTGGCCATTCGGCACAAAACCCGCAGAGGCCAGCATTCCGATGATTTTGATCCCGGTCGCCTCGGAGCGATCGTAGTTGATCGTGATGCTGCCGTTGCGCTCGTTGGTCTTGACGGCTGTGACACCCTCAGTTTCGGTCAGGCGCGCAACCAGCGACTGGGCATGGGCTACGTCGGACCGTAGCCGTCTCGAACGGATACGAATTCTTCCCGGGACGTGATGAAAGTAATGACTCATGTCGCTGAACCTCCTCGGAAACTATTGCCATCGGAAATTCAATATACGACAAAAGAAATGCAAATGCAAAGCATTCTCGTTGCATGGTGTTTTGCGGACATCCATGCGCGGATGAGTCCTCGC
>CAZIMY010000114.1:0-8129 GCA_964540315.1 uncultured Wenzhouxiangella sp. | reverse complement strand
GCTGGAGGATCAAAAAGCCGTACCAGAGCGTGGCGCACCAGTAGTGGACGTGCACAGCCCAGGTGTTGTCGCTGAAATCTCCCCAGTAGTCCATACCGATGCCCAGCTGCATCAGTACCATGGGGATCAGCATCCAAAGGTATAGCGTCCTGTAAATAGCCGTCTGTGTTTCCATGAAATCGGTCCCGTTTGTTCAGGATATTTAGTCTGGATATATGGCAACAATGCTAGGGGTGTCTGCAACCGCACATCGGCTTCAACCAGTGCTGCATCAGAATCGACACGACCGTGTTGGGGTGCCCCGGGTATTACGAGCACTTTCGAGCCTCATAGATGTTTTCTAAAAAAGTTTGGCGGTTCAGGACTGCTCCAACGAGTCCATGGCAATGGTGTACACCCCCTTTATGCTGCGTGGCGGTTGCACACTTGCCTTGATCCTTCATACAGTGGGAGACTACGGGTTCATGCTTCAGCCGGGAGTGGCTCCATGGAAGATCGTCGTCCTGATAGAGGACAGGGCAGGGCCCTGATCGCGATTCTTCTTGGCGCGCTGTCATTGATGTAGTCGGCGCGATCCCTGGCTTCAGAGCCTGTTTTCAATTTCCTGGACCGAACTATTCGAAGCCTCTATGCGCAGTGTGGCGGGCGCCGCCACGGCGCTCGGTCATGGCGACGCCGGCATCGGTAGCAATATGGCGGTGGAATTTTTAAGTCAGGCCGCATCGTCATCAACTTCAACTCTAACTACTGCATGTCTGGATCCTTCTGTTTACCCGACGGATATTCAATGCCCGAGGGGCTAACTAACGAGTTCGTTGATGATCAAATATTCAGCCTCTCTTTCAGCGTTCGTGACCAGAGCTTGGTGTTCGGGTGGACAAGATGCGATCCATGCGATGCTGGAAATCCTTCAGGTGGCGCAGGGGATTGAACATTGAATCGATGCGGATGTAGCAAAGCGAGCGTGAGCGCTGCTCAATCGCTTTGTCGATCCAGGCCAGCGCCTCGTCCAGACGTCCGAGAGCTGCAGCGACCTGCATCGGAAAGTAAGCGTCGATGTAGCCGGTTCGAAAACGTGCCTCCAGTGCGCCGAGTACACCTTCGGCGCGCTCGCGCTGACCGGCCACTACCCAGGCCAAGGCCATTTCGTGGGATAGCTCGATATCCCGGCCGGAATCTGCAATAGCGCGCTCCGCTTCGCTCAGCGCTGCCTCGGTCTGGCCGAGGCTGGTCAGGCTAAGACTGAGATAGCTCCGCGCATGGGCGAACAGCGGATGCAGAGCAAGCACCGAACGAAGGGTATCGACAGCCTGCTGATGTCGTCCTGCCATGGCTTGAATTACGCCCACGTCGGTGCCAACGATTGCGGACAACGGGTCGATCTTGAGCGCGGTCCTGGCTTCGTCGAGCGCTGCGTCAAGATCTCCAGAAGCCCCCGTCGCCAGCGCGAACAGATCACGCGCTGAGGTTGACTTTGGGTTGTTTCGAACTGCACGGGCCAGATGACGCCTCGCCGTCTCGGCATCCCAATCATGGAACAGTGCGATCGCACCTTTCCCCTCCCACACCAGATCCAGCCCAGGATCGATCGCGATGCCTTCTTCGAGCAGCTGCCGCGCTTTTGGAAAGGCCTCGAGCGGTGGCATGAATCCGCTGATCGCCAGGGTAATCAAAGATGCCCCCCACCAGTAGCGTGCTTCGGCGCAGTTCGGCTCGAGCGCGAGCGCCTGTTGGGCCTCGCTGATCGCCTCCTGCCAGGCTGGGGGGCGCCACTGATGCCACAGAAACCGGCTGCGCAAAAGGTGCGTTCTGACTTCAGGGTGCGTGCTGGTAACATCCCTGTCCGGGCCATCGGCAGTGAAGGGAATGGTTGGGCCGGATCGAGAACGGACAACCTTTCCGTTGAATCGATAACCTCGCTTGCGTACGGTTGCGATCCACGGCTCGCCATCATCGCGCGTGCCAAGTGCCTTGCGCAGGAGATAGATCAGCTGGTTCAGACCCTGATCCTCAACCACGCGATTCGACCAGAGCGCTTCGATTATTTGCTGCCGAGTGATGAGCTCACCCTCTCGTTTGACGAGAAACTCCAGGGCATCAATGGCTTTCGGCGGAAGGGGCAACACACGCCCATGACGGCGGAGTTCATGCGCCTGTGTATCGAGCTGGAAAATGCCGAAACTGAGGCTATCGGACATACGGTGCCCTCATGAGGCTGGTACGAATCGGTAGCAAAAATGATGTTGTCGTGATCTCAAAATGATCGCTCTCTAAAGCCAGCCGCGGCTTAGTTTACGACACTGGATCTGTCAGCGTCATGCTGCGCTGGTCATCGTCAATTACCCAATTAGGAGACAAAATCATGATTAAACCAATGCTTCAATGGTTGTTTTTTTGCGTTGCTCTGAGCTTCCTTTTACCCCTGACTAGTTCCAATTTGAAGGCTGAAATGCGTCTCAGTATTCCTGAAGAAACCTTGGGGCCTCCGTTCTATGCGCGAATTGAGGTTGCAGCCGTCGATCCCGCGCTGATTCCGACCAATGGCGAGTGGGCCGCTCTGGTGTTCTATCGACAGCGCCAGTGCATACCCGAGTCCTTCAATCTACTGAGACTTTTCGACGCACCGGCCGCCTTCGATTGCCCGCTCGACGCTATCTCCGGCTATGAAGTCTGGACCAATGCGCCGGGGGTCGATCCAGCGCCGAAGCACACAAGGTTGATCAGTTCGGGCGGCACCTCGATCTGGTTCGTTCGCGTGGATGATTTCTATCAGGCAGCAAACGACGGCATTGTTACCATTGGCGAATTCGAAAACATAACGTCGCTGCGTAAGGGAGTCGCAGACTTCTATGATGAGCTGCTGCGTCCCAGCTCGACGAATTCGGACATCCTGCTCCACATGACGGCCCACGGTCGCCTCGATGACGGCGGTGGTTTCCGCTTGGTCTATACCGTTACCGGAAGCCCGTTTAGAGGAACTAAGGTGCGAACCCGAATCGAATTTCCGTCGGTCTTACAACTGCCCGTAGATCCACCGCTGTCCTCGCCCTTCACGGGTCACTGGTTCGACCCAAATAATCCAGGCAGCGGAATCGGCATTCATCCTGTGCGTGGTCGCGATCAGATGTTTGGAACATGGTATGTGGTCAACGACTTCGGCGAACAGAAGTGGTACGCGCTCGACAGCACGGTTTTCGACGGTATACGCGCCAACTTTGACGTGAAGGTTAGCGGCGGGCCGGATCCGTTGACCCCAGGCGGCGTCTTGCTCGAAAAGGTTGGAGAAATGGAAATTGAATTCCTGAGCTGCACCTTGGCCATCGCAAGCTATGAAATGGGTGAGACCATCGGCCAGAATGAGCTCGTATCACTGATACCGGCCGATGATTGCAACGATTGAATCACCCCTATTATTCAGTGGGTCATTTTGTTACAGCCACGCGGCCAAGCCTGATTGGTTCGGTTGATCATAATACGCCTGCTCATGCTCGATGGGCGGCACATGTCCGATGGCGTTGTGCAGGCGTTATTTTTACCAATCAACCCAGACGAGCGTTGCACATTCCACCGCTTTGGAGGCCTTGCACGGGTGCGTCTGTGTCAACATCCAATCCGCCAGCTTCTGATAGGAAATATCTGTAACATCTAGGGCTCTAACGGAGTGGAGGCATGTCCGATTCCAATGAATTTGTTAATCGACAATGGTGCCGGAGCTTCTTCCCGGTCTATAACCGGCGACCCTATGAAGGATTGGCGCTGTTCGCTCCGCAGGATGTCTATATCGGGCGGGTCGATGCCGTCTTGTCAATCGTTGCAATACAGCCCCGCTGCGGGTTATACGGAAATTTTCACAAGAAGATAAGCCTCCTGCATAACCAGAAGGTCAACGTCCTCGGTGACCATCGACTTCCGCAAGCGGACGGCCTTGCTTGATTCCCAGAGTTGTCAAACGCCAGAGATTTATGGACAAATCTGCAGACTTATGTGTTTTCAAGCAGGCTTGCCAATCATTGCAACTCGAAACGATCACGAAAGATCTCGGCGCTCACGGTTTTAGGTACGATGACGTAGCGAAACCGGTGCGCTGAACTAAGGGTGCCGTAGCTATCTTTGCTGTTCTGAAAACTAATTCGTATAGATCCTTCACTTAGCCGATAATCCCAGTTGTCGATATCGGGTTCTCCGCTCTGGATATACATTAAAGTAATTGGCAAGTTGGATATCTTCCCACTTTCCCAAATGGCACTATTATAACCCGCAAGATCAGCTTTGACGAACACTATTCCTGTGTCTAGGATCTCTCTGGTGAGCTCAGGAACAGGAAAGTCAAAAAAGAGGAATGGAAGATTAAATCCGGGGGTCGATGACCATTCGCCAGCAGGGCTATTTTCTACAGTAAACCAGTCAGAGCTTACGACTTCGATACCGTCAGCCTTCCGCGTCACACTGAGCGATTGAGTCTCGCGTAGTTCATTTTCGGCTGGGGATTGCCCTTGCGTAAGAGAACCACTATAACTCCTCTCGTCGCCCTTCGAGATTTCAGATGCATCACTAGGGTTCGCCGATAACAAAGGTAAAATGATTGTCACCAAACTCAGAAACTTACCACGAATGAGCATGTTTACTCCCACTTCAGGCTGCTTATAGGCATTTGATAATACGTTGTGCAGCCGCTTGATTCAAGCGGTGTGGGAGCATAGGCGCTGTTCGTTCTATTTTTCGGTGTAGATTTCCAATCAAAGCCGGAACGTGTGAATCCCTTACTAAAAGATCGCTTGTTCGCTTGGCGACGTTTGGTCCGTTGATTACGCGTTCGGGATGGTCAGCACAGTTTCGATGCATACCTGTCTGTCGAAGACGCCAGGCTATCCCAGCCAGGCTCTAAGGCGTTGATTCCGACATGTTAGAGCAGCTCGTGAAGCTCAGCAAAGTTACATCAACGTTCACTATGGATGACCTACAGGTCGGTGCCGCAAGTGCTCCGGTACTGCCGAGCCAGCTGACATTTCTGGTTGAGCGCGGCAGCGGTGTGAGTAATCAGCCCCTGACGCCCGCGCTTGAAGTGGGCGTGGTCACGGTATTCGATGAGAACGTACCCGATGGCACTTTGGTCGAAGTGGGTATCAACAGCGGACCAATTGGCGCCGTTCTGACAGGAACGCTGGAGCCGACAGTGGGCGGTGTGGCCCGATTCGACAGCCTTCAGGCCAATCTGCCGGGCATGTATCGATTGCGTGCGCGGTCGGCCCGAGCTGCGCTATCGAGTTCGGAGAATTTCATTGTCAACATGCCGCCTGATCCGATATTTTCCGACAGGTTCGAGGAGTGAACGTCTCGGACCGACGGCAAGCTGAGATTGCACACCTAAGTCGCCTCCGAATGAGCATCCCGGAGCCAGCCCTTGAGCTGATTGTCAACCTGATCAACTGAAGTCAACTGTACTCGATGGCTACACATGGTGCCAAAGGGGCCGGAGGATTCAAGGCGACCGCTCGTCTGGCGATCATTGAACTTCAGGCCTAAGTCGATGCGTGTCTTGGTGCTCGGCTTGACAAGAGCAAACTGGCGTTTGCATCGAAAACTGACCGACGTCTTTTTGGGTGCCATCTCGATATCGTCGGCAAGGCCAAGAATCATGGCTTTTAGTTTCTCAAAAATCGGCCTGAGGGATTCTTTGCCCTGATACTGCTCCTCAATCAGATCATCAGGACTGTTGGACGGCGCGTCAGATTCACGGGCCTTATGAGCAATGAAATTGGCATAGCCATGCGATACGCCGCAGTCGTTCTTCAGATACGCCATAAATTCGCCGTGCTTTTCGAAGCCTCTACCGTTTAAGTGTGCTTTCCACTCATCGAGATTCCTGCCTGTTTTTTCCTTGAGGTTTTGCTCCATACGTATTTTCTCCAGCGTTAAACGATAGCTTGTTAAGTATAGATGTGTAGCCGCGTCTTTAAATATGCCGACACTCGGAGTGCCAAAGTTAATCGAACTCGCCGAAGCGCCTTCCGTTTAGTCCTTGATGCCAATGTCTGAGCCGACGTTATCAGAAGAGTCTCTTTCGCCGCAAAAGCCAGACTTCAATCGCCGCAACCAACACACAGAGCACAACGACGACGGCAAAAGCCCAATGACTATCAGCGCCTGGAATGCCACCAACATTGATGCCGAGTAGCCCGGTCAAGAAAGTCAGAGGCAACATAACTGAAGCGACAACCGTCAGCAGATACATGGTCTTTTGCATTCTCTGCGAGGATCGATGCAGCATTTCGTCTTGCACGATCATCGACCGCTCTCGTAACACGTCCAGCTCTTCGGTGATTCTTGTCAGCCGATCGGCAATCTCGCGGAAGCGGCCCCGAACCTTTTCGGAGATCCACGCTCCTTCATACTGCGAAAGGGAACTCAGCGCATGACGTTGAGGCGCAAGGTAGCGGCTTAGGCGAATGGACATGTGACGGCTGTCTATCAGTTGTTTGCGCAGACTGGACGCTTCTTCTCCATCTAACTCGGGACCCTGCAGCATGGCTTCTTCCAGATCTCCAAGCTGATCAACCAAATCATCGATGACGGGTCCCATGCGATCCGTCAACCGGTCGGCAAGCCTGGCAACGAGATGGGCGGTCGAAAGAGGCCCCTGACCTTGCTGGATCTGTTGCTTCACATCTTCAACAGCGAGAATTCTGCGAAACCGGACGGAGATAACTCGACTTGCATCCATCCAGAGACGAATGGAGACCATATCCTCCGGTTTGGCGCCAGGGTTAAGGTTGACACCCCTCAGATTCAACAGAATGCCCTTATCTTGAACGTCGCAGCGTGGCCGAGTTTCCTGCGACAGGAGGCTTTCGATCACGTATGAGTCAAGACCGCTGTGTGTATTCAGCCAATCTCCCGTTGCCGGGGAATTTCCGTCAAAATGAAGCCAGACGGGCCGGTTTTCAGGTTGTATGTCTGTAATCGCGTCGAATGGCAAGGCTTGCCCCCCACCGTGCTGGTCCAGAGCGTAGGCCAAAATCAGGTGGTTATCGATGGTCATGACAGTCCTTGGCAGACACCGGGGCGTTGGCGACTTTGACGTCTACTATAAACCTCGCGCATGCTCCCATTCAGCACTTTTTGACAGAGAGGGATAGACTACCCGTCATGCCAAACTTTCTTGAAACACTCAAGCCTGCAGTCCTAAGCGATACGGGACTTACGCTGATCATCATCACCGTGCTGATAGCTTTGCGCTGGGTGATTGTCCGGCAGATTCGAGGTGGTGAAGAAACCCTGAGCGCCGAGCGGCGGAAGTGGATCTCTGTCGTTCGAAATATCACGCTGTTTCTGATTTTTTCAGCGTTAGTGGCGATCTGGCTGTTGGAGATCGCAAATTTTGCGTTGTCTGTCGCCGCAATTTCAGTGGCCTTGGTGATTGCCAACAAGGAGTTGATTCTTTGTCTGGTTGGTGGGCTGTACCGGATGATTGCCCGGCCTTTCGATGTCAATGACTGGGTGGAGATTGGACCCAATATCGGTGAGGTGCTTGAAACGAGCATGCTGACAACCCAGATGCAGGAGCTTACCAGCGGCACCGATGCTCTCGTCGAGTATTCCGGGCGCGTACTGATCGTTCCGAATGCTCAACTACTTACCCTCACGGTCAACAACTTTACCTACACCCGAAATTTCACTTATTTATATTTCAGGCTTGTTTCTCCAATCGAACATGATCGCCGCGAGGATCAGTTGGATCAACTTAGAAGCGAGCTTGCGGTGATCTGGGAAGAAAATCAGGACTTGGCGCTGCGCTATTGGAGCATGATTCGTCGCCGAACCGGTGTCGACTTTCCAGACCCAGCGCCATCAATCTGCCTTGGCACCACAGATACCGGTGCATTGGCCTATGACATTCGGTTTTACTGCCAGCGCAAACTGGCTAAAGACATCCGCAATCGAATCACAAAGGCTTTCCTGTCGTCGGGAGCCGGTCCCTAGGCTGCAAAATTCAGGGCTGGAGATTTTTTGCTTTTCTCAATTCGGCACGTCTGATGGCTGGCTCTGCGCTAACGTCTGTTTAATTTACTGTTTTGTTATGCCGTTTGCTTCTGCCCATAGCTGGCTTTTTTAAAAGACTCCCGTTCAAC
>CAZIMY010000113.1:0-8163 GCA_964540315.1 uncultured Wenzhouxiangella sp. | reverse complement strand
TCCTGACTGATGAAACCGAAACCCTTCGCCTCGTTAAACCACTTGACGGAACCTGTTGCCATTGTTCTTGCTACCTTATAAATAACTAAAAAAGAAAAGTGCGTGCAGCTTATGAGCGGGGGGTTATAGGAGGTATACCGGAGGGAAACGACCTGATTACTCACTGCCATAATCTACAGGCAATATCAAGTGTATCCCAGTCCACCCTGAAAAGCCAGCTAAATCCGGGAAGCGGCTTTATTCATGCATCAGACGATACAGACCCCTGCCCCGCCACCGTCTTTCCCAGGACCTCTGCCAACTCCCGAACCGCCCGACTGCGGGCGGGCGGCGGCGTGACCGCAGGATTTAGGGCGGACCATGCGGGATGACGTCGCGCACGGTTCAGGGGCGCGGGCAGCTTTTCTTCCGCCCAGCGTTCCTTTTCAGCCGTTTGCAGCGGCGCCTGACTGGCATGACCACGCTGGCGAAGGCCGGTAAGCAGTTGAAGCTGGCGCCAGGCGAGCAGACGAAGCGTTGGCTCGGTCACCATGAGCCGGATGCGGCCAGACAGACGATCGCCGACGCGGCCGCCAAGACCGCGGGCCAGGCCGACGCCGGCCCCCAGCGCAGCACCAATCAGTGTCCCCGCACCCAGGCTGAGCCCACCCGTGGCAACGTCAACGGCCGCGCCAGCCCCGGCACCAATGCCGGCATGGCCCGTCGTCCGGATGCCGTGGTGACGCAAGGTGGCAGGGTCGAACAAATCCTCGCCCCATTGACCGTCGGTCAACGGCAGGTCGTCGCCGGCATAGTCTTCACTGCCGAACCGGTACAGATCCAGCAACGCGGCGACACACGCCTGTTCGCGCGCACGGACCGCAGCATGAAGGTCAGCCAGGGCCCGGGCCCGATCGGCCTGGCAATGATGGTCGGCCTCGCTCTGGGCGGCAGCCACGTCGATCAATAGTTCGGCAATGGCCTCGACCGCCGCGCGCAGGCGCAGCTGCTCCTCGTCGGACCTGAACGCCAGCCAGCGCTCCAGGGTCGACGAGAATGCATCGAGTTGGCTGCTGAGCTTCTCAAACAGGCGCCGCTCAGTAGCGGGGTCCCGAATGACCGCATCGAAAGCCAGCACGGTATGCAGACCAATCCGAGCCAGCGCGTCGCGCCAGTCAGACTCCCGGGCGTGCTCGCTGGCGACGAAATTCAGCACAGCCAGCATGGGCTTGCCGCACAGGGCCAGAACGGCCAACTCATCGAGGTACTTTTCCAGCACCGGCTCACGCACGTCGATCACATAAAGCGCGACATCCACGTTGAGCATCAGGTCGAGCACCCTGACCTCATGATCAAAGCGCTCGCGGGCCTGCGGGTCAGTCAGGAGTGCGTGGATGCGTTCGGGGCCGTCGTGGCGCGCGCCTGGCTGATCGTCCAGCCACTCCAGAAGACCGGGAGCATCTTCCAGGCCTGGCGAGTCATACAGCGTGATCAGCGACTCGCCGTCGACAATCAGCGGCGCCGAGGTCACCTGGCGGGTCGTGCCGGCCCGATCCCGGATATCGCCGAAATCCCGGCGATGCAGCAAGGTTCTGACCAGCGAAGTCTTGCCCGTATTGGTATGACCCACCACCGCCAGGCTGAGCATGGATGACCGCTTGCTGCTCATGGGCCAACGCCTGCTTTGCGCCGGAGCTCTGTCAGCGCTGCAGGCTCAAGCAGAGCAGAGTCAAGGACAACCAGCTCGGCACCAATGCGCTTGGCCAGGCCCTGCCAGTCGGCTTCGCGTGCAGCCTCATCGCCACCGCGCGCTTTCAGGTCTTCCAGCTCGTCGAGCCAGATCACCAAAACGGTGCCGACCGTATCAGCCAGCGCCGATAAGAAGCGACCCGTGCCCTCATCCGGCGTGCGCAGCGCCGAACACTGGGCAAGCAAGGCCGGCGGCGGTGACTCCAGCGCCTTTACGGCGGCCAACAATTCGGTGCGCTGACTGCGGGTGTCGGCGCGGCCGAGCGAACGCAAATCGAAATCGGGCAGAGACACCGGCCAGTCTTCGCGCTCCAACTCGACGGCAACCAGAACCGGGGGGCCGGCCGCCGAGGACGGCCGGGTACGATGCGGCGATTCAGCGGTCTGCGGTCGCTCGCCCTGGGTCAGAATGTCACCGTCGGCGCTCAGCGCGCCGGCCAGCCGCAGGTATCCGGGCCGTGCAGTATCCAGATGCATGCGGCGCAGACCGAACCAAGCGAGCACCCCGCTGACCGCGGCCAGCAATAGTCGAGGGAAAATGCCGTAGACGGCGACCATCACGAGCAACAACTGCGCCCATTCCGCCCGCATGGCGCCATCGGGCATGCCTTCGCGCCCGCTGAGAATCCACTCGGCAGTCAGCGGCTCAACCAGGCCGAGGGCAGCCGGCAGCCGACCAAGACCCTGTATCAACCCAACCACCGTGTCATCGGCCAGCAGGGTCGTACCCCAACTCAGGTCGTACTGGGCAATACTGAACAAAAGCGCCAGCGCTGCGATCGCCGCCAGTCCGTAAACCGTCCAGAAAACATGGGTCAAGACGCCCAACAGCCAGCGACCCGGCGCCGTTGTCAGCAGGCCGGCGACCGCCCCTACCGCTTCGGCCGACAGGGGCCCGGACAACAGCCGCGGCCCCAGGCGGCGCAACCCCACTCCCAACAAACCACTACTGAGGCCAGGCGCAGCGCGGCCAGGGCGGGTAAGAAGCATGGTTGCCAGCCAAACCACCATCATCAAAACGGGCAGAATCAGTAGCGATGCTGCCGCCAGCAGCACGTCGACTTCGCGCGCCTGCGCGCTGGCCAAAGCCGCCAGGACGCCCGCCACAGCGGCCAACAGGACCAGCATCCAGGCCAGACTTGTCATCAAGCGACGCAGACGCAGAAGATCCTGTCGAACCGAGGCGGCTACGGGTAACGCGGCGGCCCGGCGCGCCAAACGTGCATCCAGACCACCCGCCGACTCGCGCGCCAGGACGTTGGCCGTCTCGTCATCGCGAAGTCGACCGTGGCGCTCTTCGTGCAGACGAACCGCTTCTGCGACCATCCAATCGCCCGCAAGGACGCGGCTTTGCCGGCTATCGGTCCTGGACGATTTCACCAGCATCTTCCTTCAGCACAAATTGAACCGACAGCAAGGCGAAAGCGGGATCGTGGGCGATCACTCATTCCTCGGGCGCGGCTTCCGGGTAGAGGTGATACCACCACCGGGGTTCGTCCTTGAGCCAGCGATCGAACCAGGCCAGGATGGTGTCCCACCATACGTAGCGCTGCTCGCGATCCAGAATCCAGTGGTCCTCGCCCGGGAATTCGACCATTTCAACCTCGCGGTCCAGCAGCTTGAGTGCGGTAAACATGGTATCGCTCTCCCCCGGCGGCACATTGGTATCAGAGTCTCCCGTGACCAGCAGGAGCGGCGTGGTGACCTGATCAGCGGCATAGATCGGGCTCTGTTCAACGTAGAGTTCACGATTGTTCCAGGGAAATGAGCCGCGGCTGGCGATCCCGGAATATCCATACCCCCACCATCCTTCGCCCCAATAGGAAGTCAGTGTGCTGATGCCGGCGTGTGAAACCGACGCGGCAAAGCGGTCGGTACGCGTGGCCAGATACATGGTCATGAATCCACCGTAGCTGGCTCCAATGTTGCCGATCCGATCCTTGTCGACAAACGGGTGCGCGGCCACGAACTTGTCGGTGCCTTCGATAATGTCATCGGCGGTGTAGCGTCCCCAGGCATTGACATGCTGGGCGGAAAATTTCTGGCCGTAGCCAATGGCGCCCCGCGGCTGCAGCACGTAGACAACGTAGCCCTTGGACGCCCATAGCTGGAACGGATAACGTCCGGTGAACTGGCGATTTACCGGGGTGGTCCCTCCATAGTAGTAAACGATGAGCGGATAGCTGTCGCCGGGATCAAAGCCGGGCGGCAGGTAATAGCGGCCTTCGATTTCATCCCCTGCCTGATTGGTGAAAGACCACGGTCGCACTTCACTGAGCACAACGCCGGAATATTCGCTCTCCAGGGTATCCAGCAGCACTTCGGGCTGACCGCCGTCCAGATCGAATCGGTGGATGCGCTGCGGGGCGTCGGCATCAGTACCGCGCGCAATGGCAACCGGTGACGACTGTTCGCTCACCACGAACTGCTCCATCACCTCCAGCCCGGTATCAATCCGCCGGAACTGCTGCGCCTTGGCATCGAAATGAATCAGCGCCACCTCTTCACCCCAGGTTGCCGACAGCAACAAATCGCCGTCAGGCAGGCGATGAACTTGTCTGAAAGCGGGATCGAAACCGCGGCTCATGCTGCGCGCCTCGGATCCATCGGCGCTCAGCGCATAGAGCTGGGTGTCGTACTCGTTGGGGGTCAGCTCATCGTCTGTGGTTGCCCCATCGCCCTGTGCCAGGCCAGGCCCAGCCAGCATCCAGTAGCCGTCCTCGGCAAACAGGGCGGCGTTGATCTGGCGGTAACGTCCGATTTCTTGGGTCTCAAGCGACGGCAAACTCAGGGTGTAGAGCCTGAACAGACTGTGCGGAGGCTCGCTGTAATCAATAATCCGCTCCGACAACAAAAGCCGATCGCCGCTGGGGTGCACATCGAGCAGGTTGACCGAGCTGGCAGCGGTGGTCAGTGGCCGAATCACGCCACTCGCCGCATCGACCTGGAACAGCTGGGTGTTGTCACGAAAAGTATCCCAGCGATCCTCCAAAGAGCGAATGCGACGGCGCTTTTCATTTTCCTGCTCGTGTGGCTCGGTCCAGGCAAACAGCAGCGAACGGCCGTCCGGATGCCAACGCACGTTCGCGATCTGCTCGTGATTGGCCAGCAGCAACCTGGCCGGCGCACCGCCCATATCGTGCACCCAGACGCTGTTGCCTTCATGCACCGCCAGGCGCTGACTGTCAGGGCTCCAGGCAAGACCACCGGGTAAAGAGTCCGTCCACTGGCGCACGATCTGACCGGACGTCAGATCGCGGATCTCCAGTCTGGCCAGATCAAGATCTGCCGTATCGTTGCGGCTCTGAAAACGAATTGCCAGGTAGCGCCCATCCGGAGAAAGTTCCAGGTTGGTGGCCGTTTCAGCGTTGGTCAACAGGCGGGCAGAAACACGCCGCTCGGGGTTGGTATGGGAGACAAGCATTGCCTCGTCTGAGTCACCGTGCCAGCTGAGCGCTGGCGCCTGATCATCTGCAAAACCATGGTGATAGATCCAGACAGCATGAGTGCCGCTGACCAATTCCAGTGAGCCCTCGCCCTCGACCTCGACCTCGACCTCGCCCTCTTCAGGATCATGGACCTTTCCGCCAATCCAGATTTCAGCCTCCTTGAGCCCGCTAACTTTCAAATCCCCGGTGATGAAACGCTGCACCTCCAGGTGAACCAGCCAGACAAAAGGGCCGGACCCTGGCGGTACGTCGTCCACGTCCAGCATTTTCCACGTCAGGTCCTGGCCGAACATCCCGACCGGTTGGCCGGCGACAGGCCAGGCCGCGCCCTCAAGCTGCATGATCAAGGCACGCCGAAGCTCCTCGGCCTTGGCGTTGTCGTCTATCGATTCGGTGGCCAAGGGCAACGGCCCGAGGCTCAGTACCGTCTCTATATCGATCCGGGATTGTGCATAAGCCGGAAATGCCAACGCCGCCAGCGAGAGTCCAAAAGCCGCGGCTGTGCTGAGAAAAATAGTCTTCATACAGGAAAAACGCAGGAAATTTCGGCCAATCTAGCAGAACGTTCTGCACTTTTGATACGCATCAATTCCTTTGCTCGCAGGCGGCGCTAAGCTTTCTGCTCAAAATTGTGGCCATGCCGACTCAGGAATCCTCTCAATGTCTGAACTCATTCGTCCAACGTTCGACGTAGATTTAATCGACCGCTACGGCGGCGAGGGGCCTCGCTATACTTCCTATCCCACGGCGGTGCAGTTCAGCGAGCGGTTCGGCCCAGAGTCTCTTTTAACCGCCATTGACGAGAGCAATCGTCTGCCGATCCCGGCCGACCTGTCGCTTTATGTCCACGTGCCATTTTGTTCCAGCCCGTGCTTCTACTGTGGTTGCAATCGCGTCATTACACGCTCCGAAACGGCGGGGGACGAGTTTCTGGACACCCTGGCCCGTGAAATCGCGCTGATCGCGCCTGGTTTTGACAGCGATCGCAAGGTTCGCCAGCTTCACTTGGGGGGCGGCACACCGACATTCCTTTCGCTAGAGCAACTTTCCCGCCTGATGGGGATGCTGCGCGAGAATTTCACCTTCGCAGCCGACGGAGAACTGGGGTTGGAAGTCGATCCCCGAACCGTCGATCCGGCTGGCATCAAATACTTGTACGAACTCGGCTTCAACCGCATCTCAATCGGTGTTCAGGACCTGGATCCAGCGGTTCAGACTGCGGTCAATCGCGTTCAGGATACCGCCATGGTCAGCGCCACCATCGGAGCCGCCCGAGCGGTGGGCTTTGAGTCGATCAGCGTGGACCTGATCTATGGCCTGCCGCTGCAGACCACCGCCGGCTTTGCCCAGACAGTTGACACGGTGATCAGCCTGAAACCAGATCGGCTATCGCTGTTTAACTATGCGCACCTGCCGCACCTGTTCAAGGGCCAGACAAGGATCAAGACCGAGCAACTGCCTACCCCGGCGGTCAAGCTGGCGATTTTCAGGAACACCCTGAATCGCCTCCTGGAGGCCGGCTACGAGTTCATCGGGATGGACCATTTTGCACTCCCCGGCGACTCAATGGTCAAGGCCCGAACCAACGGCACGCTGGTCCGCAATTTCCAGGGTTATTCGACCCACGGCGGTCTGGATCTGGTCAGCTTTGGACCCAGCGCCATCAGCCAGATCGGAGACAGTTTTGCCCAGAACCAGCGCAAACTACCTGACTGGCGTATTGCCATCGAACATGAGGGCCATCCCGCCACGTGCCGTGGCCTGACCCGCACCACCGACGATCGTGTCCGAGCCGACATCATTGAACGCATCATGTGCACAGGGCAGCTGATCTATGCCGACATGGAGCGTTTTTTCCAGCTGTCTTTCCGCAGCTACTTCAGCGACGAACTGCAGCGCCTGGAAGCACTGGCTGACGACGGCCTGATCGAGTGGTGCACCGGCGGTTTCAAGGTCACGGCTGCCGGCATGATGTACTTGCGCGCCATTGCCAAGATTTTTGACGCTTATCTCATGCCACATCGCCAGCAGCAGGGCCGTTTCTCGCGGATCGTCTGACCCTGTTTTTGTGGGGGCCTCGCCTTTGGTAATAATCCAACTGCTGATATAATCTTGCTCCAATGATCGTCTGGAGCGAAGCGTGAGCGACAAGGCCACCATCTCGGAAATCGGACAGAGCGAGACCTCGTGCGAGGACTGTTCCCTGTTCAACCTCTGCTTTGCCCACGACATTTCTGCTGATGAGCGTGAGGAAATCAACAAGATTCTAAAGCGCCAGCAGCCTGTCGAGCGCAGCGATCACCTCTTCCACGGTGGCCAGGCCGCCAAGACGGTGTCGGTCGTGCGCTCAGGCTCGGTCAAGTCCTACCAGCTTTCACACGAGGGGGATGAGATCGTTTCGGGCTTCTACCTGCCCGGCGAGATCCTCGGCCTGGACGCTTTGTCCAGCGAAAAGCACTCGGGTTTCGCCATGGCGCTTGAAGACAGCCGCACGTGTGAAATCCCGTTCAAGGATTTCGTCACCATGCTGCAATCCAGCCCCAAGCTCAATCAGGTCATGCTGCGGTTGCTGTCCGAAGAGATGGCGGAAACCCGCGAGCTGCTGTTGGTGGTGGGGAGACTGGATGCGCGCACCCGCGTCGCCCTGTTTCTCATGAGCATGTCGCGCCGACTCGCTCGCCGCAACCAGGACCCTGATCAGTTCCGCCTGACCATGGATCGCCGCGACATTGCCAACTACCTGGGATTAACCATCGAGACTGTATCGCGTACCCTGAGCGCCCTGCAGCGCGAAGAGGTCATCGAGGTGCGCGGCAAACTCGTTCGAGTGCTTGACCGGCCGGCGCTGGAAGAAATGGCCATGCGCGTTGATGAGACCGGTCGCCGCCAGGCAACCGGGTAAAAGAAGCGCTTCAACCCCGCAGAACGCCGTTAGCCAATCGCCCGGTTTCAGGCAGGCGGCGGGCTCTTGCCAGCGGCAGATCTA
>CAZIMY010000112.1:0-8278 GCA_964540315.1 uncultured Wenzhouxiangella sp. | reverse complement strand
AATCAAGGTAGACGAACTCAGCACCCATCGACTCGATCTGCTCGGCCACCTCGGGCCGGACGTCAAACGCGAGAGTGATCGCGCCCAGCGAGGTCGAGGTGCCGATGGCGGCCAGGCCGGCCACACCCGCACCCACAACCAGCACCTTGGCCGGCGGCACCTTGCCGGCGGCGGTCATCTGGCCCATGAAGAAGCGGCCGAAGTTGTTGCCGGCCTCGACCACCGCGCGGTAGCCGGCGATATTGGCCATCGAGGACAAGGCATCCATCTTCTGCGCGCGGCTGATCCGCGGCACCATGTCCATGGCCAGCACGGTCATTTGCTTGGCCTTCATCTGCTCGAGCAGCTCTTCGTTGGCTGCCGGCCAGATAAAACTGATCAGGGTCTTGCCGTCGGGCGCGGCCTCCACTTCTTTGGGCGAAGGCTCTCTGACCTTGACGATGACATCGGCCTGATCCCAAAGCTCGGCAGCCGAGCCAACCAGGGTCACACCGGCGGCCTCGTAGGCCTCGTCAGTCATTGATGCGGCAACGCCTGCACCGGATTCGACCAGGCACTCGTAGCCCAGTTTCTGCAGCCGCCCGGCGCTTTCCGGGGTCAGGGCAACGCGGGCCTCGCCAGACGCGGTTTCCTTAGGCGCACCAATTTTCATGCAATTACTCCTGAATGCGATTCACGCACATTATTCCAGATCACCCGCAACTCTAGAGCCAATACCGTTGAATAGCAATTTTGCAGGGACGCGAACGAATAAAACAGGTTCAAAAAAGCCACTTTCTTGCGCCAGGTCAATTGGGCGCGAATCGGCGCCTAATACACTTGGGATGGGAAGCTGTGCGGACCACCAAGGAGTCGAACTTGGGTCGCTCATTTCGAGACTGTCTGAAGCAAGGAGATTGCTGGGCGAAAGCCCTGCCGCTGGTGATTCTGCTTGCCTGGGCATCCTTGATCGGTGTGTCGCTCTATTTCAACGTCAGGCACACGATTGATCTTGAGAATGACATGGCGCTTGCCCAGGCCGAAGCGGTGGTGGAATACAACAAGATATCGCGGCTCTGGAACGCTAGGCATGGGGGCCCATACGTGCCAGTCGATGAAGCAACGCGTCCCAATCCGCATCTGGACGTGGAACATCGTGATTTTGTCGCCCCTCACGGCGTCGAAATGACCAAGATCAATCCAGCCTACATGTCCCGCCAGATGTCGGAGCTCGCGGCGGCGCGCGGTGCACTGACCTTCCATCTCACCAGCCTGGATCTCAAGAATCCGGACAACACGCCCAGTCAGCTGGAGCTGGAGAGCCTGAGAGGCTTCGAGCAGGGCATGCCTGACCACCACCAAATCATCTCCGATGAGCGTGGCCGCCGGTTGTTTTATATGGCCAAGTTCCCTGTGGAGCAGGCTTGCCTGAGCTGCCATCAAGATCAGGGCTATGAAATCGGAGACGTGCGGGGCGGCATCAGCGTGGAAGTGCCGCTGGCCGACTCACCCCAGATTGCAAAACCCATCATCACCCATGTGGCCCTGTTCCTCAGCGGCGGGGTCTTGCTGGGCTTTGCCGCCGGTCGCACCCGTCACAGTTTTGACGTGCTCTCGACCAAGGCTCGCGTCGATGATCTGACGAAATTGCCCAACCGGCCTTCGCTCCTGCGTCATCTGGGCGTCGAGTTTGCAGGCGCGCAGCGCCACGGCCATGCCCTGTCGCTCATGGTCATCGACATCGATGATTTCAAACGCTACAACGATCATTTCGGCCATCGCCTCGGAGACGAATGCCTGAAAACAGTCGCGGCCGCGCTCGACCGAACGCTCCGTCGACCGGGTGATTTCGTGGGCCGCTACGGCGGCGAGGAGTTTGTCGCCACCCTGTCCCACGTCAACCTGGCTGACGGCTTACGGGTGGGCGAGATGCTGCGCGCGGCCGTCGAGTCGATTGGAATCGAGGCCCCGCCGGGTGTAAGTGGGCCGGTCGTTACCATCAGCATCGGCGTGGCCGAGCTCAAAGATGACGACGTCGACCCCAAGGCCCTGTTCGACCGCGCCGACGCCTCCATGTACCAGGCCAAGCACAGCGGCAAAAACCAGGTTGCTGCCGTTGACGCCGCCGGGCAAACGCAAACCGCCTGAATACCCGCTGGACTTGCAGTGAAAGATCGACGGGAAAACCGTTCATTTGATGCAGCAACCCAGCGCCTCTTCCAGAGGCTCAGTCGCGCGCTATACTCGGGTGGGGCTGGGGAATGCGTGTGGACTGACGGATAACCCACGGGAGAGCAGTCATCAAAGCGCCTGAGATTCCCCAAGACGAACCAGAGCGCCTGCAGGCTCTCCACGCGCTTGAGATCCTGGACACCGAGGCCGAGGAACGATTCGACCGCCTGACCCGCCTGCTGCAAAAGTCACTGGGCACGCCCATGGCCAACATCTCGCTGGTGGATGCCGATCGCCAGTGGTTCAAGTCGCGGATAGGTCTTGACGACTCGGAAACCGCGCGCGATATCTCCTTTTGCGGCCACGGCATTCTTGGAAAGGAAATCTTCGAGGTGCCTGACGCGCTGCTCGACCCGCGTTTTGCCGACAATCCCCTCGTCACCGGAGCTCCAAACATCCGTTTCTATGCCGGCGCGCCGCTCACCACACATGACGGTCATCGCGTCGGAATGCTCTGCGCGCTTTCCGATCAGACGCGGCAGCTCAGCGCTCGTGAACGCACCATTCTGAGAGATCTGGCCGACTGCGTGGAAGCAGAGATCAACGTGCTGGAAAAACGCCGCCTGCAGGCCTTGCTTGCCGAAAGCCAGACGCGCAGCCAGACCATCCTGCAATCCATGCCCGACATTATTTTCCTGGTCAACCGGGCCGGGATCTGCCTGGAAAGCAATGAGCACCCAGATCTTCTCCTGCCCAAATCAGACATGCTGGGCCGCCGGATCAGCGACATCCTGCCGTCGCCCGTGGATACCCAGTGGCGCGACGCACTGGAGAAGGCATTCACAGACGATGCGCCCGTACGGTTTGACTATGAACTGCAGCAACCGCATGGTCCAAGCCACTTCGAGGCCCGCTTTCAGCCGCTGGGTGACGATGAACTCTTGGCTGTCATTCGAAATATTTCTGCCGAAAGCGCCGCACAAACCCGGCTGCTTCAGCAACAACAACTGGCCGAGATCATCAAGCGCGTCCAATCCCAGTTCATTATTGCGCCAGACCGCCATGAGGCCCTGGACAGCCTTCTGAACGATCTTCTTGCAATCACCGAAAGCGAATATGGCTTTATCGCGGAAGTACTGCAACGCGCCGATGGAACGCCTTACCTCAAGATGTTTGCCATCACCAACGTTGCCTGGAACGAACAAAGCAATGCCTTCTATGAGAGTAATGCGCTCCAGGGCATGGAGTTCGACAGCCTCGAAACACTTTTCGGGGGAACGCTGACCAGCGGTCAAGCCGTTATTTCCAACACACCCGACGCGGATCCGCGCCGCGGCGGTCTTCCTGAAGGTCATCCGGCGCTCAACGCTTTTCTGGGCGTTCCTGTCGATTACGGGGGTGAAATCGTCGCGGTGTTCGGCCTGGCCAATCGGCCTGAAGGCTACGATGAAGAACTGGTGGATTTCCTGCAGCCCCTCACCGCCGCTCTGGGGCAGCTCGTCTATGCGGCCCGCATCCGGGACCAACACCTGGCAGCCCAGGCGGAAGTCGTACGTCTTTCCAGAGTGGCGAACGAAACCACCAATGGCGTGATCATTACCGACGCCGATGGGAGGGTCAGCTGGATCAACGATGGTTTTGAGCGCATCTCCGGCTTCACGCTGGATGAAATGCGCGGTCGTAAACCGGGAGACCTGCTGCAAGGGCCCGACTCCGACCCCGCCGTGGTAACCGAGATGCGTGAGGCTCTGGAAGAGCACCGGGACTTTGAGGTTGATCTGGTGAATTACACCAAGGATGGCCGACCGTACTGGATTCGCATTCTCTGCTCTCCTTTGCGCGATGCCGACGGCGCGCTGGAAGGCTATATGGCGATCGAGTCCGATATCACCGCGCAAAAACAAGCCGAGGCAAAGCTCAGGGAAAGCGAAAACTTTCTCAGCACCGTCCTTGACTCCATGCCGCTTCCCGTATTCCACAAGGATAAAGAGGGTCGGTACACCGGTTTTAATAAGGCGTTCGAAGCTTTTTTTGGCAAGTCGAAATCAGAGCTGATCGGCCGTTCGGTCTTTGACATAAATCCGCCGGAACTTGCTCGCGTCTACCACGATCACGACAAAAAACTGTTTGATGAAATCGGGACACAATCCTACGAGTCGCAAATCAGGAATGCTGCTGGCAAGACAAGAGACGTTGTCTTCCATAAGGCAACGCTGACCAATTTCCCAGGCCAAATCACCGGGCTTGTTGGCGCCGTTGTCGACGTGACCGAGCGCAAGCAGGCCGACGCCAAGATCCACCGCCTGGCCTATTACGACTCGCTGACCGATCTGCCGAATCGGCGCCTGCTGCAGGACCGACTGCACCACGCCATGGCCCTATGCCGCCGGAGCGGAGGTCACGGCGCGTTGATATTCCTTGATATCGATGATTTCAAGGAGCTTAACGACAGCCGCGGTCACGACGCCGGAGATCGACTGTTGGTCGCGATCAAACAGCGCCTTGTGGCCGGCGCAAGAGAATCCGACACCATTGCGCGCATGGGCGGCGATGAGTTTGTCGTCATGCTGGAGGATTTAAGTGATGATCCGGAAGAAGCGGCCCTCCAGACGCGTCAGGTCGGCGAGAAAATCAGACTTGATCTGGCCGTTCCCTACCAGCTTGGCAGTGCCGAGTATCGATCGACCGCCAGCCTCGGCATTGCACTATTCAACGGTCACGAAGAATCCCTAGAGGTTTTGCTGAAGCACGCCGATCTTGCCATGTACAGGGCAAAGGACGGCGGTCGAAATACCGTGCGTTTCTTTGATCCGGGCATGCAAACCACACTAAATGAACGAATCGCTCTGGAAAGTGATCTGCGCGTGGCGCTGGATCTCGGCCAACTCGAACCCTACTTCCAACCGCAGTTGGATCAGGACAGACGCGTGATCGGCGCCGAAGTGCTGCTTCGCTGGTCGCATCCGACGCGCGGCATGGTGTCTCCGGCCGATTTCATCCCGCTTGCTGAGGCCACCGGGATGATCCTGCCCATTGGCCAGTGGGTCCTCCGCGGCGCCTGCGAGCAAATTGCCAATTGGTCTCAAGACCCCGGCACGCAACACCTGCGGCTGGCCGTCAACGTAAGTCCGCTGGAATTTCGCCAACCCGATTTCGTCGATCAGGTCAAAAACGCCTTGACCGAAACCGCTGCCGACCCGGCGCGCCTGAAGCTGGAGCTCACCGAGAGCATCGTGCTAGAGGACGTCACTGCCGCTTTCGAGAAAATGCAGGCGCTCAAGCAATTGGGCATCGGCTTTGCTCTGGATGATTTTGGAACGGGCTACTCATCAATGGCCTACTTGACCCGGCTTCCCCTCGAGACGCTCAAAATCGACAGCTCGTTCGTTTTCAATCTTCCCGACAATCACAACGACGCCGTTGTCGCGCAAACCATCATCGCAATGGCGAGAAATCTCGGCCTGAATGTCATCGCCGAAGGCGTGGAAACCGAGGCGCAGCAGGCGTTCCTGCGACATCATCACTGCTACGAGTATCAGGGATTTTTGTTCAGCCGTCCCGTGCCGCTAGCGGCTTTCGAGGCGTACTGCGCGTCCAGCGCGCGGAACGAATAGCAGCCCGCGGTCGACAGCGCGCCTGTCAAGAACCGGCAGAAGCAGAGCCGTTGGACAAGGCTTTTTGGGTTTGCTCGTCGGGATAGCCGTCGGGCACCAGGCCACGATCGCGCTGGAACTCCCGCAGCGCGCCCCGGGTGGCCGGACCCAGAATTCCGTCAGCCTCACCTGGACGATAGCCAAGCTCGGTGAGCCGGCGCTGCATCGCGGCCAGGTCGGCAACGGCAATGGCGTCAGCGCCTTTCGGCAGACCGGCATATAAGGTGCCGGCGCCGGCAATTCGATCGGCGAGATGACCGGCAGCGATGGCGAACGAGATGGAACGGTTCCAACCCAGCAGCACCTCGAAGTTGTCATAGACCAGGAACGCCGGTCCGGCGTGCCCCATGGGAAGCAGCAGGCGGGCACTCATGTCGGCAACCGGCAGCGCCGCGCCGTCGGCCCGGCGCACGCCCAGCTCGGCCCATTCGGCCAGCGGTCGCGATTGATCAAATCCGCTTTTCTCAAACGCAAAGTCGGCCGCAACACTGACCTCACGCCCCCAGCGCTCGCCAGGCGTCCAGCCTAGGCTTTGCAACAGACTGGCGCCGGAGGCCAGGGCATCGGCCGAACTGCTCCACAGGTCAATGCGCCCGTCGCCATCGCCGTCGACCGCGTTGGCGTAGTACGCCGAGGGCATGAACTGGGTCTGGCCCATGGCGCCGGCCCAGGAGCCAAGCATGGTTGCCGGCTGAAGCGATTCACGCTCGATCAGGCGCAGCGCGGTGATCAGCTGATCGCTGAAAAACGCGCTGCGGCGCTTGTCACAGGCCAGCGTGGCCAGCGAATCCAGAACCGGCATGCGACCGGTGAAGCTGCCGAAGTTCGACTCCATCCCCCACAGCGCCACCAGGTAATGGCCCGGTACGCCGAACTCATCGGCCAAACGTTCGAGCAAGTCTTGGTGCTGGCCCCGCAGCTGCCGGCCCCGTTCAATGCGCGTCGAGGTCACCCTGCCGCGCAAATAGGCGGCGAAGGTTTGCTGAAACTCCGGCTGGGCGCGATCAAGTTCAATCACCCGCGGCTGGAATTGAAGCGCGCCAAGCGTTCGGTCGGCCAGCTCGGCGGGAATCCCCTCCTCGCGGGCGACCATTGCGAGCTCATCCAGACAGGCGGAAAATCCCTGAGCGCCTTCATCGTCAGCGGGCGCAGCGGAAACCATCAGCAACAATGACAGGACCAGGGTCAAAGATTTCAACATCTCAATGTCTCAAAGCTTCAGGACTTCAACAATCATCGTCATTCACCAAGGCCGTCAGGCCGACCGGCGCGCGGCAATGAAAGAGCGGATC
Source organism: uncultured Wenzhouxiangella sp. (assembly GCA_964540315.1). Lineage (GTDB taxonomy): Bacteria > Pseudomonadota > Gammaproteobacteria > Xanthomonadales > Wenzhouxiangellaceae > Wenzhouxiangella. The sequence goes on along the minus strand of CAZIMY010000112.1, from coordinate 1,182 downwards.
ATCAGCACCAGCAAAACGGCATTGAGCAACAGCATCCCGAGGTTGACCGACAGCGCCAGCGGGCTCATTTGTGCCGCCCGGATGACCAGTGCTGCGGCCGGCGCCAGGGCGCCGAGCAGTGCGACCACGGCCGCCACGTGCATGAAATGCCGGCGTGCGTGCTCGAAAGCCATCGCCAGACCCGCCAAAACCGCCAGCAAAATACCGGGATAGGCGGGCATGAGTGCGGTCCGGGAGCCGGAGACAAGAAAAGCACCCAGCCCCAAGGCGATCAGCAGGGCAGCGAAGACGAGCGTTTGTTTAGGCATCGGTGACGGCTTCCGGTTTGGATTAAGAATTTACGGGTAGAGTACAGACATACCGGTGAAGCCGAGCGCGGACTTGGTCAGAGTCTTCCACCATTGATCGCTTTGAATCAAACTGACCCGGCTTTTCTAGTCGGCAAGCCAGCGGATCGGCCCGTACCAGGCCGTGGTCGACTGGCCTGCGTTATCGCAGTCCGTCATGATCGCCAGCACATCAATTCGATCCGGCTCAAAGCCGTGCAGCTGCCGGAAATCCTCCAGAACGTTACGACGCTCGGTCACCCATTGGCCCAGCTGCTCTGGCCCGGATCGCACAGCCAGCATGATGAACTGGCTCGCAAAAGCGTTCTCCCAAGACTCTCCTTGCCCGAGTGAGCTGGCCCAAACGTAGTTGATCGCCCTACTCCTAAAAGCCGGCCAGCGCTGGGCTACCACGTAGACACGCGCCGGGTAATCGTCACCCGCCTTGTCGCGCTCATCGAGGCCTGAGTAAATCTCGTCTACCCGCCACTGCCATTCCAGAACCGGTGACTCGGCCAGCTCGTGGGACCGCTCAAGCCCAAGACCGGAAGCGGTCGCGCGATGACAGTGGGCGCGGATGGCAGCATGGCCTGCGTCAGCCTTCTCCGCGGTGATAAGCGTGTAGTCGGTCTGCCCCTCAAACGACTGCGCTTTCCAGTTCAGAACTGCGGCCGGGTCGTACTCCTGCGCCATGGCCGACATCGACAGCACCGCGGTAACACAGAGGGCTGCGCTCCGCATGTGCACGCGGCCCGGATTGCCCCTCCCAGCGAATAAGCGGGCCGCCGGCCGCCAGGCTTTTACAAACCCTGCGCTACTCATCTTTCGGCGGTGTCGGCAGCAGCATCAGCTCGTG
>CAZIMY010000111.1:0-8280 GCA_964540315.1 uncultured Wenzhouxiangella sp. | reverse complement strand
GAAAGAAGTCAGCGTATTTTCCCTTCTCGATGCTCCCGAGGTCTTCCCTCTGACCGAGATAGGTCGCCATATCGTAGGAAGCGCGCCGTAGCACCTCGGCCGGCGTTAGGCCGATCGCCTCGAACAGCTCCAGCTCGCGATGGTAGGCAAAAGAGCCACCCAGATCCGTGCCCGGCAGCAGGAGCACCCCTTCGGTATTGAGCCTGCTGAGAAAGTTCATGATGAACTCGAAGGCGGCCACGTATTCCGCGCGCTCTTCGGGAGAAGAAGTCCCCAGCAGCTCTTGTTTAAGGCTGCGCTGGGAGTTGGTCGGCAGGTGTTCGATGACCTCGCGCACGAAGGGTGCCGGCTCTCCATTGACGCCGGTCATGCCGTACTCGTGAATAACGATGGTCGGATCATGGGCGACATTGCGTTCGCGCATCATCGCGACCGTATGTCCGATCTCTTCACCGTTGATGTCCAGGGTCGGAAACCGTTTCATCGCCGTAAAGCGAAACAGCGTGCGCGTGTCTTCGTCGTCGTCGAGCACCCAGCCCAGCATCAGTTGATTGGCGTGGGTAATCTCATCAAAGCCGGCTTCGATCATCGCATTGGCCGTGGAGAAGGCCGGTATGTGCCCGGAAACCCGCAGTCCTAGTCGGTGGGCTTCTGCAACCACGCGCTCCGCCCATTCCGGCTTCATCGAGTTGTAGAGTTTGACTTGCTGGAAATCTCGCGAGGCGCACCAGCGCACCAGTGTCAGGGCCTCATCAAGCGTCTCGGCGATTTCGCCAGAGCTGGCCGAGAAATCACTCCTGCCCTCAATGAAGCAGGAGCGGTTAATCCTCGGGCCGGCAATCACGCCGTTTTCGATCCTGTCCTTCAGATCTTCGAGCACTTCGTTCTCATTGCCCATGTCACGGACCGACGTAATACCGGCCGCTATATTCAGGAGGGCACTGTCCTGACCCAGATGACCGTGCATTTCATACATGCCCGGCACCAGGGTGCCTCCTTCGCCTTCAATAATGACTTCACCACCGGGCGACGGGCTTCCAGCAGGCTGGACGCTAGCGATGCGATCACGGTAGATCACGACATCCTTCGGCTCGGTCAAGTTCAGGCCCACCGGATCGAAAACCCGCACGTCGCGGATGCGAAGGGGCTGATCGTAGCTGTGCCCGACCTGCGACTGAAGTTCGACGAAGCGGTTGGTCGACAGCGTTTCGGCCCATTTCCGCAACTCCTGATCCGCGGCGGTGTAGCCCTCCCGAACGAGGCTGAACCTGGGGCTGGCAACGGCAAAGAAGCGCAGATCCTGATCAAGCATGATCAGCTGCGGGTTGTAGGACAGGCCGAAAATTTCAAAAGCGGTGACGGCCAGGGTTCCGGCTGGACCGTCAAAGGAACGAGTTGATCGGGTCTGGATCCGGGCCTCGCCGCCTGGGTAGACCTTGAGGCGCTGATCATCGTCGGTGAGCAGCGCCCTGGCCAACAACGCTGCGGAATAGGGGCTTGCGTTCTGGGCAATGTAGAAACCGGGGCTGCCATCGAGAGCGGTTTCACCGGAGCCCGTCGCGTCCTGCCAACTGACCGTGTTGTCGCCGACACGAAAGGATTCATCGACGGGGCTCCCGAAGGTCGTTGTACCCGTGATGACCCAGTCGATCGGGTAAGCGCGTTCGTCGATCACCATTTCCTCGGTGATCGTCGGTCCTCGGCCGTTCTGCTTGTAGTCGAAGTCGATCGCTATCCGGTCATCTGTTCGGTTGACTGCCAGAAAACCGATATCTTCGCCGGCCATCAAGGCCCGGTAGGTCATCGTATCAGCCGCAACAGGGGTGGCAGACAGAACAAGCAGGAACCCGAAGACTGCTTTCATGGCACGTTTCCAGCGGAGTACTGGCCGCAGTATAAGCAATGGCGTTCGCCGGTACTCTGGATCATGGCGAAGGGCAATGAGCCATCCTGACCTGCGTCCTCAGTCCGATAGATCACATGACCGCACCGCTTGCCGCGCTGAATCATCTGATCATTAACGGTTGCGAAGACAACGGACTGCGCTCGAATTGCCGCTTTTTGGCGCGGAACGATACACCTGGCGCGGCTGGTAACCATGAGGATGAATCTCGAGGACAGGGCAGAGTGCTTGATTCTCGATGGAGAAGGGTCATAGTACGAATCCAAAAAGGTTCCCCATCAATTACCTAAGCGGATTTTGCGCAAAAAAAGGGCTGCGGAAACTCCGCAGCCCTTTGATATTCTTGGCTCCCCGGGTCGGATTCGAACCAACGACCTAGTGATTAACAGTCACCCGCTCTAACCAGCTGAGCTACCGGGGAATCGTAAGAGCGGAATTATCTCGAAATTGTGGCACTGGGTCAACCGCCAAGATGATTGCGTGGGCCTAATCGCCGAATTCGTCGATGTAGTCCTCGATCGAGGCTTTGACGACCTTGCTGGCGTGTTCGTGACCGTAAATCTGGTCGATATGCGTCGTTGTGGCTTCGCCTGGAAGCAGTTTGTAGGTCAGAAAGTAGTGGCGAAGTCGTTCCGCGAGGCTTTCGGGCAATTCGCTGATATCAGTCGCATCGCCCCAGAGCGGATCATTTTCAAGCACCGCGACGATCTTGTCGTCAGCCTCTTCATCATCGATCATCTGAAGCCCGCCGATGACCCGCACGTTCAAAAGCACTTCAGCTCGGGTAATAGGACGTTCTGAAAAAACGCATATGTCCAGAGGATCGCCGTCCCCGCGTTTCGCTGCTGGAATCAGATCGCCAACCCTCGGTCCGCAGAAAGTGCGCGGAATAAAGCCGTAGAGGGTAGGGGGCTGAGATGAGGTTCGCTGCGGTCGATCGACGCGAAGATAGCCCGTTTTCTTGTCAATCTCGTATTTGACGGTATCGAATGGCGTAATTTCAATGTAGGCATGAACGCGATACGGTGGCTCTCGCCCCACTTCCAGACCGTGCCAGGGATGAGGGCGCCAGCGGTAAAAAGGCTGTGGGAATGAAGGCATGACTCGATCGCGTCTCAGGTTGGGATCAGAAGGACAAGAGTATAAACGGCTTTAGACGGCCGTCATCCGATAGACGGTTTCTTTCAGGCTAGACACGCCAGCCTGCTTGAATTTTGGATTATCAGACAGTGCATCTTGGCGCTCCAGCGGCTCTACCTGAAAGCTACTCAGTTGATTTATTTCATCGAAAGTGACTGAAAAAGGTGGCCCATGCTTCTGAGTTTGCTCGTATTCTAATGCGACCAAAAGGCCCTGTGCGCCTTCTTGCAGGCAAAGTCGAAGCCTTGCCATGTAGTCGGTGCGCATGTCGGGCGGCAATGCGATCAGCGCTGCGCGATCATAGAAAAACTGAAAGCGTGATTCGGGTTCGAAGAGCAGGAAATCGCCATGCCAAAGCGTCACGCCGCCGGCCTGATAGCCGGCAAGAGCATGCTTTGGGCTCGTCACTGCCTGCGGCTCACGGTTCCACTCAAGATAGAAATCCTGGATCGCTATGGCGTTCAATTCCACGCCTGTGACCGAATGACCTCGCGCGCTGAGCCAGCGCATGTCGAGGCTCTTGCCGCACAGCGGAACAAATACGCGCTCGTCGGCTTGGGTAGCCAGGGACGGCCAGTGACGCGTAAGCGCCCAGTGCGCCTCTGGCGTATGAAAACCAATCTGTCCGTTTTGCCAACGCTCATGCCAGAATTCATGTTGCATGTGAGCAGTTTACTGTGCTTTCGAAGGAACTGCCGATATGCTTAACTTTACATAATATACATTATGCGAACTAAACGATTCACTCGTTTCATTAGCTTCGTTACAAAACTTAACCGTCTCGGCCTCGCTCCCGACCGGTGCCCACAGATAAGATGGCGTTTATGACCGGTGACCGCATTCTGATTATTGATGATGACCTTGAGCTGGTCGGCATGCTGCGCGAGTATCTAGAGGCCGACGGCTGGACCGTGTCCTCGGCTTCCAGTGGTTCTGACGGCCTGGCCAAGGCACGATCCGGTAACAGCGACATTCTGATTCTCGACATCATGCTGCCGGGCATGAATGGGCTGGACGTCCTCCGCCAGCTACGCACAGGTAGCCAGATGCCGGTCATCATGCTCACCGCGCGCGGTGACGATACCGATCGCATTGTTGGCCTGGAGCTGGGTGCGGATGATTACCTGCCAAAACCTTTTAATCCGCGCGAGCTCAGCGCCCGTTTGCGGGCCATCTCGCGCCGGTCTGCTGCAACAACATCATCGAAAAACTACGACAAAGTCGGGTTGAGTATCGACAAAGAACGCCGCGAGGCCCGCATTGACGGTCAAGTGATCGACCTGACCGCGGCAGAGTTTGCATTGTTCTCCGAACTGGCTGCCCAATCAGGACAGGTCGTCAGCAAAGATGATCTGGCACTCAGCGCGCTGGGTCGGGAACTGCAGGCCATGGACCGCAGTATCGACACCCACGTCAGCCGCTTGCGGAGCAAGCTGCCGGCAAGCGCCGAAGGACGGATCGAGATCCGGGCGGTGCGTGGACGCGGCTACGTGCTGACACAGGCCGGCGATTGATGCCGCTGTATCTGCGAATTTTCCTGGCGTTCTGGGCGGTTATCGTGCTTTCGCTGTCTGCCGTTGTCTTGCTGAACCTGCAGTTAGAGGCCGACCAACAGGCGGTGAGTGCAACAGATCAGCGCGTCAATCGATTTGCTGACGGGCTTACCCGGCGGGCCCAGGCGGTCCTCAATCAGAGGGGGCCCGGTGCGCTGGCACGCTGGGCAAGAGAGGACCAGCGGCGCCCCCGGCGAATCAATGTTCTGGTCGTCGATGAATCGGGTAACGAGTTGCTTGATAGGACTCTGCCGCGGCCCATGCGGCGACCGGTTGAGGCGTGGGTGGAGGACAGAACCACCGCTGTCGACCTTGATCTGACTTACCCGGCGCATGAAATCTCTCACCCGTCACACGGCAGATTTCTCCTGGTTCTTGTACCCCCGCCCCGCCCGCTTGTTCTGCGCGTCATCGGACCCCTCGGCCCATGGGGACTGCTGATTGCCGGGGCAATCTTCAGCGGACTGATTTGTTTGCTGCTGGCACGCAGCATCACCCGGCCGGTCCAGGAACTGCGGCGTGCGGGTGACGCTTTGGGTCAGGGCACGCTGTCAGCGCGCGTTTCCAGAAATTTTTCGTCGCGCCACGATGAGTTCGGCGAAATGGCGCGTGATTTCAATGACATGGCGGGCCGCATCGAGCGCCTGATCAACGGGCAACAGCAGCTCCTGCGTGATGTATCCCACGAACTACGCTCGCCGCTCACGCGCTTGCAAATGGCGCTTAGTCTCGTCGAGCGCTCAACTTCGCCCGCAGAACAGGAGCAGCGTCTGGCAAAGATGCAGGTCGAGATTCACCGCCTCGATGAATTGATCGGCCAGGTTTTGGAGTTCTCCCGGCTGCGTGGACATCTCGAGATAACGAAGGAGGCCGTGGACCTGGTGGCGCTCATCCAAGAGGTCATCGCTGCTGTCAACATGGAGGCCGAGGCTGACGACGTCGAGATTCGGCTAAAGGCCCCGAGCCGCATCGATATCCGCGGCTCCCATGAGTGGCTGCGTCGGGCCTTTGAGAATGTCCTTCGCAATGCAATCCGTCACTCTCCCACCGGTGGAGATATCGAAATAGACATAAGGCGGGTCGACCGACAACAAGTCACGCTTGCCATCGCTGACGGCGGTCCGGGCGTGCCGGAAGATGACCTCGAAGCGATATTCGAGCCATTCGTCCGGCTGACACCCGAGCGCAGCGAACGAGGTCTGGGCGGTGGCGTTGGTCTGGCCATTGCCCGTGCCGCAGCTGAGCAGCATGGCGGCAATGTTCGTGCCGAAAACCTCCAGACTGGGGGACTGCAGGTCATCTTCACCCTCCCCTTGTCAGCACCGTAACCATTCGTCACAGTTCGTCGCCAAGCGCCACCCCTGTTCACGTCTCCGAAGCGCAGAATGTTTTCCAAGCTTCGAGTTAAACGAAGCGCTTGCGAGCCCTGACACCAACTTAAGGAAATATGACGATGAACATTTCAAACAACCTCAAGAGCATGGTTTTAGCACTAGCCGTTGCAGGCACCCTCGGTCTGTCTTTCTCGGCCATGGCCCAGAACAACGAAGAACGCGGCGCCCGCCTGGCCGAACGCCTTAATCTGACCACAGAACAACAGGAACAAATTGACGCGCTTCGAGCCGCCCATCGCGAAGAAATGCGTGAAATTCGAGGCCAGCGCGAGGAAGCCCGAGCAGCACTGCACGCCGAGATTCGCGCCACTCTAACGCCCGAGCAAGCCGAAGAATTCGACGCTATGGCGCACCGTCGCGCAGAACGCCGCCAGGGTGCCATGGGTGGTGAAAGAGGACAACGAGGCCAACGTGGAGACTGCGATCAAGGCGAACGTGGTCAGCGTGAAAACTGTCGCCGGAACGATAACGCTTAATCTCTACGCGAAGGTTTAACCCGTTTGACCCGGCCTGTTCCTGACAGGCCGGGTTTTTTATGCCCGTTGATTTTTTTCCACGCGCCTGTGCGAATATTCAAGCTATCGAAATCAGCGGAATTCATCAGGAGAAGAGGCATGCGGAATCCGACCAAGAAGCTTTTTACAGTTGTGTTCCTGGTCGCAATGGCCTCAGGCTGCTCCCGGTCGACAGGCTCGGATCCGGTCAATGAGCAACCCGCAGGTGGCCTGCCGGATCAGGTAATCGGGATAGCTTCCTGGAACGACCATCCGGAGCGTCCAATTCATCGCGTGAGCTGTGCGTTTGAGCCGCCCTTCTACCGCTTTCGTGCAGAAGGCCACGGCTTTGAGTTGGCCGTTGGCTTTTGGGGTGATCAGGCCGACAGAATTGGAGAGGTCGACTTTGAACAGGCAGACAGTATCGAATTGACCGAGGTGACGGCAGAACAGGTTATCTACCGCTACACCACGCTGAGATTCCTGCCCGAAATGGGGACAATCGAGGGGTCCACAAGCGCTGCGAAAGGAACGACCCAACTGCGTCCGACCAGCCTGGCGGCGTTGACCGAATACGGTGACGGCATCGAACTAGATTTCGAGTTCAGTTGCCCGCTCAGTGATCCGGGTTCAGTCGCAGAATCTTGAAATCGAATACGGCGTATAAAATGCCGATGATGGGCACCAGCAGCAGGAAAAACGCGTAAGGCGCGTACTGAAGTGGACTGACACCCAGCACCCCGAACATGTAGACCGCACAGGTATTCCAGGGGATCAGCGCCGAAGTGATGGTCCCTCCCCCTTCAAGCGATCTCGAAAGAACGCGCGGGTCCAGATTGCGGCGGCGAAACTCGGCCCGGAACATGCGCCCCGGCAGAACAATCGCCATGTACTGATCAGCCGTCATGATGTTGGTGCCGAATGCGGTCAGGATTGTGGTTGCCACCAGCGAGCCCGTGCTCTTGATCCAGCCCACGACACCGGCCAGAATTTTTTGCAGTAGGCCGGTGCTCTCCATCACCGCACCAAACGTCATGGCACACAAAATCAGCCATACGGTATTGAGCATGCTCGACATGCCGCCGCCGCTCAGCAAAGAGTCAAGATCATCGTTGCCGCTACTGATGGTGGTGCCGTCTGCGAGCGTCAGCCAGGCCACTTCCAGGTGTGCGAGCCAACTATCGCTGGACGCCAGGGCGGCCACCCGGTCGGGTTGGAACAAAAGCGCCCAGACCGCTCCCAGCAGTGCGCCAGCAAAGATGCTGGGCAAGGCCGGCGCCTTGGCCATCGCAAGACCGAAAAGCACGAGCAAGGGCACCAGCATGCCAACATTGATGTTGTAGAGCTCTCTGAGCTGCGCCTGCATGGCCACCAGGCCGCCGGTGTCCTGGATGTTTCCCGTGCCGTGCCCGATCAACAGATAAATGACAAGTGAAATCACCAAGGCCGGCACCGAGACCCAGGTCATGTAACGGATGTGTGCGAAGAGCTCGGTGCCGCTGACGGCTGGAGCCAGGTTGGTGGTATCCGACAGCGGCGACATTTTGTCGCCGAAATACGCGCCTGAGAGGATCGCGCCGGCTGTGATCGCCAGAGAAAGATCCAGCCCCACGGCCACCCCGACCAAGGCCACGCCGATGGTGGCGGCTGTGGTCCATGAACTGCCAATAGACAGCGAGACAACCGCACAAATCAGGCAGCTTGCGGCATAGAACCAGCTTGGATCCAGAATGGCGATGCCGTAATAGATCAAGGTCGGCACAATGCCGCCCAGAAGCCACGTGCCGATCAGGGCG
>CAZIMY010000110.1:0-8305 GCA_964540315.1 uncultured Wenzhouxiangella sp. | reverse complement strand
CCGAGTCATCGGCGGGAGACTGGACAGGAAAAGCCGACCGTAGGATTTGGTCGTCAAACGCGGATCACCCAGAATCAGCACGCCCGTATCTTCTGCCTGGCGAATCAGGCGGCCGGCACCCTGCTTGAGCGTGAGAACCGCCTGCGGGAGCTGCACGCTCATGAAAGGATTCTGTCCGCTATCGCGCACTGCCCCGAGGATCGCTTCAAGAACCGGATCGTCGGGCGCCGCGAAAGGTAATTTGTCGATCATGACCACGCTGAGCGCATCCCCCGGCACATCGACGCCTTCCCAGAAGCTCGCCGCACCGAGCAGCACGCTGTCGGGCTCGGCCTTGAAGCGCTCCAGCAAGACATGGCGTGGCGCTTCTTCCTGCACCAACAGGTTGAAGTCTGTCTCAGCACGCAGCCACTCGGCTGCCCTTCGAAGGGCTCGGTGGGAGGTGAACAGCAAAAACGCGCGGCCGCGGGAAGTTCTCAGAACCGGCAAAATCTTTCCAAGTAACGTTTCCGTATAGCTGGGATCGCGTGGATCCGGCAAGCGCTCCGGAAGCCACAAACGGGTTTGTTTGGGGTAGTCGAAAGGGCTTTCGATGACCAGCTCGCGCGCGCCAGACAGCCCCAATCGGTCGGTGAAGTGACCAAAGCGTCCGGCAACCGCCAGCGTCGCGGAAGTCATGATCCAGCAGCCCGGGACCTGTTCGCGCAATTCGTTCAATGGGCCGGCCACATCCAGTGGCGTCAAGTGCAGCTGAAACCTTCCGCGACGATGCTGATACCAGCGCACATAACCTGCTTCACCGGTCAGAAAGCCTGCCAATCCCTGGGCGAGCTTCTCGGCCCTGTCGGCGCAGCTGGCAAGATCGCGGGTCTGCTCGGCCAGAGGCTCAAGCGCAGCAGTCAGCGTCTGCAGGCGAGTTCGCAGTTGATCAAGACCCGGCAAGATGCGACTCAGCCGTTCGAACTCGCCGCGGGGCGCCAGGTCGTGGAAAGCCCCGACCACCTGCTCCAGCGAGCTCTTCAGTTCGCTTACCGGCGTTTGCAGCAGCGCCAGGCTGCCGGCTGCATCACCGCAGGCGGCCAGGCTATCGCGAGTCAGTTCACGCACCTGCCAGGCGCTGATACCGCGGGAGAAAAAACGCATCGCCGTCTCGGGCACCTGATGAGCCTCATCGATCACCACCGCCGACGCGCCCGGCAGAACTTCGCCAAAACCGGTCTGCTTCAAGGCCAGATCGGCAAACAGCAGATGGTGATTGACTACCACGATATCGGCGTCCTGAGCTTGCCGGCGGGCGCGCACCAGGTGACACTGGCTGAATTTGGGACAGTCCGAACCCAGACAGTTGTCCTGGGTCGATGTGACCAGCGGCCAAACCGGGGAATCCGACGAGATGGCGTCCACCTCACTGGTCTCGCCGGTCTCGGTGCGACGCGACCAGGCACGGATTTGGACCAGATCCTCATAGTTTGCCGATCCGGCCTGCTCAGCGCTCAGATGCTGCTCCAGGCGCTGTAAACACAGGTAATTTGAACGGCCTTTAAGCAGTGCAACCCGGCGTTCCAGTCCGAGCGCGTTCAGCGCGATCGGCAAATCGCGTCGAAACAATTGATCCTGCAGATTCAGCGTACCCGTCGACAGGATGAAGCGTGCATCGCGCAGCAAAACCGGCACAAGGTAGGCCATGGTTTTCCCGGTTCCCGTCGCCGCTTCGGCGACCAGATCTTCGCCAGTCTCCAGACACTCGGCAATCGTGATTGCCAACTGCTGCTGCCCTTGACGCGGTCGGAAAGCGGGCAGCGCATGCGCTAGCGCCCCGTCCGCTTCAAATGCACCGGCCACTTCGACCGCAGACTGACTCATGCTGTCATCACAGACGTGGGGGCGCCTCAATCTGACAAGCTTGAAGTCGCTCGCTGGCTGATCGAGCAGCCTCAGGCTGATTCTGGCGTTCCATGGCCACTGCAACGGTCCGCCAGTTGCGTTGACAGAGCTCGCCCACCCTGGGCCCAACGTCGAAAGATCGTCTGGCATGACTCTCAGCCTGTTGCCATCGTCCCTGGTCAAGACGCAGCTCAGCCATCTGCTGCAGCAGCTCCGGATCCCTGGGTTCAATTCTCAGCGCGCGCTCGAGAAGCATGGCGGCCCGATTCAAATCATCACTGCTTTCTGCCTCGCGAGCCGCTTCGCTCAGATCGGTCACGGCCGGATTACGCAAAGCAAACACCTGTAGCCCGCGCGCCTGCTCCGCAGCGGGAGCACGCACCTGCTCGTCAGCAATCCGTTCGTCCACCGGCGCTGGCGCCTGGGTGGCACAGCCGGTGGCCACGCACAGCAGAAAAATAAGTAGCAAACGGCAAGACGTCATGGTCAAATTTCTATCTCGTCGGAACAGGCCACCATTCTAGCGCCGCCGGAACCATCGCCTGCGCTGCTCGCGCTCCCCGCCTATGCAGGGTGATCTTGCATCGGGCTGGCTACCCTCAATGAATGGAATGGCCAGGGCACCCGGGCATTCTTCAGACGCCAGCAGGGGCGACGGCCAATCGATCCAGTACCACTCAATACCTTCAGGCCAGTTACGTCGCACAGTATCCAGCGGCAACTGCTTGAATAACTCGGCCCAGATCGGCAGCGCGGTCCCCGATCCGCTAACCCCGGCCGGCGCATTGTCATCCCGGCCTGCCCAGACAACGCCCAACCAGTGATCGGTGTAACCGACAAACCAGGCATCGCGACGGTCGTTGCTGGTGCCAGTCTTGCCGCGCACGCCGGGATCATCTGGCAGCCTCCAGGACAGGCTTCGACCGGTGCCGTCGGTCACCGCATGTCGCAGTCCGAAATCGAGCAGCGCCAACGCTTCACGCTCGCGCACCGGGCGCAGACGGCGACCGTAGCGCCCGATTTCGTTGCCCTCACGGTCCAGCACCTGGTTGATCGCACGCAGCGGGGTGCTATAACCTTCCGCGGCCAGCGGTTGATAAAGCTGAGCCACCTGCAGCGGTGTCAGTTCAATCGCGCCCAGAAACGCTGACGGATGGGCGGACTCGGGTTGGGTGACGCCCAGCTGCTCAAGCAATCTGAACAGCGCCGGCAGCCCAACCTCCAGGCCCAGCGCAACCGTTGCCTGGTTGAACGAGCGGGCCAAAGCGTCCATCAGGGCGACCTCCCCGTGACTCTCGCCGTCGATATTTTCCGGCTGCCACGGCGACTGCCCCTCAACCGACACAGACAAGGGTCCATCGACCAGCGCGGAAGCCAGATGCCAGCGGTCGGGTTGCGCCAGGGCCAGCAGGTAAATGAACGGCTTGATCACTGAGCCAATGGGTCGCCGCGCATCAAGGGCGCGATTGAAGCCGAACCGGCCTGGGGTCCGATCACCCACCAGGGCACGAATTTCTCCCGAAGCAGGCTCGATAAGCACCACTGCGCCCTGCAACTGACCTTCATTTCGTTCGGTGGCACTCAGCCCTTGCGACAGTGCGCGCTCCGCGTCGAGCTGTGCAATCGGGTCCAGCGTGGTGAAGATACGAAGCCCGGTTCCACGCAGGTCCCGATCGCGGTAATCGCGCCGGAGTTGACGCGCTACAAGATCAAGAAACCCGTCGTGCCGCCGGGCACCGCTGGGCCGTGGAGAACCCAAGCCCAGCGTCGATGAGCGCGCGCGTTGCCATTCGCTTTCCCCAATCAGTCGGGTTTCGTAGAACATGTCCACGACCCGATCGCGTCGAGCCCGGGCGCGCCCGGCATTGCGCCCCGGGTGGTACCACGACGCACCTCGCACCATACCCACGAGGAGAGCAATCTGCTCTGTATTGAGTGACTGCACCGGCAAACCGAAGTAATGTTCTGCGGCGCGGCCAAAACCATGGATCGCATGGCCACCAGCCTGGCCCAGATAAACCTCGTTAAGGTAGGCCTCAAGAATCGCAGCTTTGCCAAAACGACGCTCCAGGGACATGGCCATGATCGCTTCGTTGAATTTTCGCCACAGGCTTCGCTCCGGGGTCAGGAACAGGTTTTTGACCAGTTGCTGGGTGATCGTCGACCCACCCTGAACTACGGCGCCTCGACGCAGATTAGCCCATGCCGCGCGCGCAAGGCCGCGCGGGTCAACCCCAAAATGATGGGCAAACTGCCGGTCCTCGACAGCCTGAATACCGGCAATGAGCAGCGGCGGAAAATCCTCCAAGGCAACCAGCGTGCGGTCACGGTCATCTAGCGGCAGAAGACTCCCAAGCTCGGCCGGCGGCAAGCGAACCAGAACAGCGGACTTTTGGTGTTCGGTCTCCAGACCGATAATTTCACCCCGGTCGATACGAACGACGATTCGCTGTGCGGGCTGCCTGTCGTCCCCGAACATGAATCCCGGGACATGAGCCTCGATCCGATTCGCTCCAGCCCGATATCGGCCCACAGCGGCCGGGTCACCCGACCTTAGTCCGATCGCCTGCAATTCGAGACTCAACCGACCGGCGTCGATCAAGCGTCCTGGATAAAGTTCAAGAGGCCTGGCATAAACACGACTGGCCTGCGTCCACTGCCGATCGGCAAAGCGCTGGCCTGCTTCCCGATCCAGCCACCAGATCCACGGGCCGACCGTTCCGATCGAAAGACCGAGCATGAACAAGGTCATCAGGAATACAGGCCGCCACAGGCGCGGCTTCACTTTGCGACGGGGAGAGCGTGCACGCGGCATTGCTGGCTATTTTTGAGAGCAGAATAAGAGATAATGGTCGAATCGTTGGGTAACACAAACAGGAAACGCTGAGTATTCTCAGTATACGGGCTGAACCAATCCAGCAACCTGCCCGTCAGAGCCTTTCTCGAGCAATCTATGCACAGCAATTCGGACGGTCAGTCTCCCCCGATCCAGTTCATCGTCATGCCGGACGGCGAGGGCGATATCCAACCATCATGGGTCGAGGCCCTGCCTCTCATAAAAGGTGACCCACCACCATTAGAGAGCCGAGCGCTCAATCCGTCGAGAAGCGAATTTGCCCAACTGCTGCAGTTCGCAAAACCCCTCAACGGCAAGTTTGGGGTGCTGTTTTTGCGCTGTGGCCTCGAACTACCACCCCACTGGCGACAACGCTTGTGCGCTTCCATCGACGAATCAACGTCCTTGCCTCGCCTGCCGGCGGGAAATTATGCAGAGACGGTCAACCCCCTGGCCGGTCTGGACGAATTCATCACGACCGCAACCGTCGACGGCTGGACCTGGTTGTGTGCAGAAAACGCCGCCACACCGATTGATGATTTTCCGCTCGACTGCCTGTACCTGCCACCCGAAGCGGACGGAAACCCCAAGCATCAAACACCCGCCCTGCTTGTGGATAGTCTTTTTGTCAGGGATCCAGATCGCTCGTTGACCGCCGGGCAATCGGGCAACCAAGCCTGCGCATCCGCGCTGGGACTCGCAAGAAACCGCCTGCAGGCGCTAGGCGATGAATCTCCGTTACTCGAACCCAAGGGAATCGGTCTGGATGGCCGCCCGGTCACGCTGCACATCAGTCATCACTGGGGTGGCGGTGTGGCACGCTGGATCGAGGACATTGCCCGTCATGATCGGGACGGTCATCACCTGGTTCTGTCGGCCTGCGGAGAGCCCAGAGGCAGGACACATGGACAGTCATTGCGCCTTTATGCGGCCGGCCCCGGGCGGGCCTGTATCCGCGAGATACCGCTGGCGCCGTCGATTAGCGATACCGTGTCCTCGGATTCCCGATACCGGAGCATGCTGGAGGAATTACTGACGCGGTTCGGTGTCGGTCGGGTCATGATTTCGTCGCTGATCGGCCATTCGCTCGACGCCCTGCGCACCGGCCGACCTACAGCCCAGGTACTGCACGATTTTTATCCGGCCTGGCCCCTGCTGGATCAAGATCCCCTTCAATGGGTTGGTGAAAATGGGTCCGTCGACCTTGCCGGCGCACTTAAGAAAAAAGCCGATGGCCTGCTGTTTTCGCATCAAGACTCTGACCATTGGCGTGAGCTCAAGACGTCATGGTTGGAAACAGTCCGCAGGCAACAGGTATCCCTGATTGCACCAACCAAAGAGGTGGTCAGGCGCTGGCAGGCACTGTGTGGCCAAGCGCTTCCCGACGTTCGGGTTATTGGCCACGGATTTTCCGGCTGGCCGGCAGAGACCCAGCCAATTGCGCCCAAACAGAGAAGCGACGGTCGCCTGAACCTTGCCGTGGTTGGACGCCTCTCTCCCGGCAAGGGTCTGCGGCTTCTTGAACAAAGCCTGGATCATCTTCACCAGTTTGCCCACATTACCTTGATCGGGTGCGGTCGGCACGGGATGGAGATGTTTGGCCGCAGCGGGGTCGACATCATCCTGGACTATCAACGCGACGATTTACCTTTGCTACTGGGCAATATTGCACCGCAGGCGGGACTGTTTCTGTCGACGGTGCCCGAAACCTGGAATTACACGCTGTCAGAATTGCGCGCCTTAGGCATTCCGGCGCTGGCGACCCGGCTGGGCAGTTTTATCGAACGTATCGACCCCGGCGTTAACGGCTGGCTTTTCGATCCAGAACCCGACGCTCTGGCTAAGCTCGTCGAAACGCTGTTCAACGACCCGACCTTACTGGACGCCGCAGCCGGGCGCCAAGCCGTCGAGCAAAACATGGACACTGCGCTGGCAGCCTACTGGCGTCTGACGCCAGCAAGCAACGTGGCTCATAGGATGATGCGCATTGCAAGCCCGAAGGAGACAGTCTCAGGTTATCAGGCCGATCAAATTGCAACAGCCCGGGCAAAGATCAGCAGGCTCGAGGCAGAGCAGACCCGTTTGCGGCATTCGCTCGGAGAACGGACAGACTGGGCGCAGCGCTACGAGCGGCTCAGCGAAGATCGGACCCGATGGGCGAAATCACTCGAATCTGAAATCCAGGCCGAACGCGCTCAAGTCAAGAAGCGACTCGATAGTCTGGAGACCGAAAGAAAAGAGCTTGAAACTTCGCTGATTGACTTAAAGGCCGAATTCACTGTGAGCCAGGATCATCTGGCGCAGACCAGACAGCACTTGGCTAAGACTATAGAGGACTTGGCTCAGACAAGAGAAAGTCTGACGACCACGCAGAACCAACTGCAACAAAGCGAGCGGGAACTGGAACAAACACGCCAGGCGCTACAGCGCAGCGACGTCGAACTGGAGCGCACGCAGGACGAACTCCGCCTGATCTTTTCGAGTCGGTCCTGGCGCTGGACCCGACCGCTCCGTTTTTTCAACCGGGTACTCGACCATGCTCGCCAGCGCCAGGCGTTCAACCCGCTGCGCTGGCCGCGCCTGAGCCGTCGTCTGATCCACAGCCTGCGCTTTCACGGTCTGCGCGGCACGCTCGATCTGGCGCAGGGGTCAACCCCGCCGGCACCCGAACAAGCCGCGCTTCCGACAGTCGAGGCGCCGGCAGAACATGCGCCGGTTCGGCCGGTGAATGTACCGAGCTCACCGACGCCAACGGCCAGCCTGATCATTCCCGTGTATAACAAGGTTGCCTACACGGCAGCCTGTCTGGAAAGCCTGCGGGTGCATGCTGATGAGGTCGCTTTTGAAGTCATCGTGGTCGATGACTGTTCTACCGATGAGACCAGCGAATTTCTTTCTGGCTGCACGGGCATTGAGGTGGTTCAAAACGCAGAAAACAGCGGTTTTATTGCCAGCTGCAACGCCGGTGCTGCGCGCGCCCGCGGCCGCTACCTGATCTTTTTGAACAACGACACTACGGTCACCGCGGCGTGGTTAAAAAGCTTGCTTGAAACCTTCGACGACTTTCCTGATGCCGGGGTCGTTGGTGCACGCTTGGCTTATCCGGATGGCAGGCTGCAGGAGGCGGGCGGTATCATCTTCGCTGATGCCAGCGGCTGGAACTACGGGCGTAACGAAGACCCCACCCAGCCGCAGTACAATTTCACGGCTCCTGCCGACTATGTTTCCGGCGCCTGCCTGGCCATTTCACGCGATTTGTTTGAAGATCTGAATGGCTTCGACAGCCACTACGCGCCGGCCTACTACGAAGACACCGACCTTTGCTTCCGCGTCCGCAAACATGGCCTGAAGGTCTATTGCCAGCCGGCCTGCACGATCATCCATTATGAAGGCATCAGCTCGGGTACCGACGAATCGGGTGGCACCAAACGCTACCAGGCGGTCAATCGCGAGAAATTTCTTGAGCGCTGGGCCGATGAACTCGGTCGGCAACCCCCGCACAAGATCGACAGCGACCGGCCCGACCCTGTTCGGCGCGCCAGATTTCATCATGCGGCCGGACGCGCGCTGGTGATTGATGCCACC
>CAZIMY010000109.1:0-8315 GCA_964540315.1 uncultured Wenzhouxiangella sp. | reverse complement strand
GAGATTCTCCGGAGTGACTGGAGTTCAGACGTGTGCTCTTCCGATCTCATTCTGGGTGGCGACGCCGGTCGCGCAGTTGTTCAGGTGACAGATGCGCAGATATTTGCAGCCCAGGGCAATCATCGGAGCCGTGCCGAAACCGAAACTCTCTGCGCCGAGGATGGCGGCTTTGACCACGTCCAGCCCGGTTTTCAGTCCGCCGTCGGCCTGAAGCCGCACCCGGTCGCGCAGGTTGTTTTCCATCAGGACCTGGCGCACCTCGCTGATCCCTAACTCCCAGGGCGCGCCGGCATACTTGACCGAGGTCAGGGGCGAGGCGCCGGTGCCGCCGTCGTAGCCCGAGACCGTGATCAGATCGGCATAGGCCTTGACCACGCCCGCGGCAATGGTGCCGATGCCCGGCTCGGCGACCAGCTTGACAGAGATCAGCGCGTCGGGGTTGACCTGTTTCAGGTCATAGATCAGTTGGGCCAGGTCTTCAATAGAGTAGATGTCGTGGTGCGGGGGCGGCGAGATCAGACCGACACCCGGGGATGCATAGCGCAGGCGAGCGATCAGCTCGTTGACCTTGTGGCCGGGCAGCTGTCCACCTTCGCCAGGCTTGGCGCCCTGAGCGATCTTGATTTGTATGACCTCGGCGTTGACCAGGTATTCCGGCGTCACCCCGAAGCGTCCAGAAGCCACCTGCTTGATTTTCGATGTTTTCTCAGTGCCGTAGCGGACCGGGTCTTCTCCGCCTTCGCCCGAGTTTGAGCGTCCGCCCAGGCGATTCATGGCGATGGCCAGGGCCTCGTGCGCTTCTGGTGACAGAGCGCCAAGGCTCATGCCGGCAGAGTCGAAGCGCTTGAACAGGTTTGCGGCCGGCTCCACTTCGTCGACTGAAATCGGGGCCTGCTGAGACTTGAGTTCGAGTAGATCGCGAAGGAACGCCGGCTCCCGTTCGTTAACCAGTCGTGCGAATTGCTGATACAGCTCGTAGCTGCCGCGCTGCACGGCCGCCTGCAGCGTTTTGACCACATCGGGATTGTAGGCGTGGTACTCGCCGCCATGGACGTAGCGGTACAAGCCGCCGTGCTCGATGGGCACGCGGATATCCCAGGCCCAGCGCGCCAGTGCCTTCTGGTCATCGTGCAGGTCGTCAAAGTCAGCACCCTGAATGCGACTGACGGCACCGGGAAAACAGCGGTCGACGACTTCATCGGCCAGCCCCACGATCTCAAACAGCTGCGCGCCCCGATAGGCGCCGATGGTTGAGATTCCCATTTTTGACAGGATCTTGAACAACCCCTTGCGGATACCTCGCCGATAGGCGCGACCGAGCTCCAGAGAGCGGTAGCGGGTCTCGTCGATCTCGCCCGTGTTGACCATGGCCAGCAGCGTTTGATAAACCAGATACGGATAGACTGCTGTGGCACCGAAGCCGATCAAGGCAGCGAAGTGATGGGGGTCCCGTGCGGTGCCGGTTTCAACGATCAGGCTGCACAGCGGGCGCTGACCGGTTTCGACGAGGTGATGGTGGATTGCACCGGTTGCCAGAAGCGCATGGACGGGCAGATGGTTTTCCTTGAGATAGCGATCCGAAATGAGCAGGATCAGTTTGCCTTCGGCGACTTCGCGTTCGGCCTGAGCGCACATGGCAACCAATGCGTCATCCAAAGATTGACTCTCCGGCACGTTCAGATCGATAAAAGCCGACGGCATGCCCAGCTGGGGCGCGTTGATCAGCTGTCTGAGCTTGCGCTGGCTCAGCACTGGTGAATTCAGCACGACGCGGTCGGCCAGCGCGGGCCCGGGTTCAAAGATATTTGCCTTGCGGCCGATCCCGGTCTCCAGCGACATCACGATGCGCTCGCGCAGGCTGTCGATCGGTGGGTTGGTGACCTGCGCGAACTGCTGACGGAAACAGTCATACATCGAGCGCACCCGGGTCGAGAGCACGGGCATGGGCGTGTCGTCGCCCATGGATCCGACCGCCTCGGCCTGCGTTTTGGCCAGAACCTGGATGACTTCGCGCCGCTCCTCGCGCGAGAGATTGAACATCTTCTGGTAAGTGGCCAGGGTATCCGGTTCGAAGGGTTCGGCCGCCATGTGGACATCGATCAGCTCGGAGTCCAGGTACTGGATGCCTGATTTCAGCCACTCCTGCCAGGGTTGGGCCGTCTTCAGCTGATCGTCCACATCGCTGCTTTCGAGCAGCTGGCCCGCGTCGAGGTCAGCCACGAGAATCTGGCCTGGGCCCAGGCGCCCCCTGCGCAGCACGTGCTCGGGCTCGATATCCACCACCCCCGTTTCGGAAGCGACAATCAGCTTGTGGTCATCGGTCAGGGTCCAGCGCGCGGGCCGCAAGCCGTTACGATCCAGTGCGCAGACGGCATAGCGGCCGTCACACATCACCAGGCCGGCCGGCCCGTCCCAGGCTTCCTGGTGGAAGCTGAAGACTTCGTAAAAAGCGCGCAGATCGGCGTCCAGATTATCGGCCGTCTGCCAGGCGGGCGGCACCAGAATGCGAACCGCCTGCGGCAGCGGCATGCCGCCAATCGTCAGCAGTTCCAGCATGTTGTCCAGTGAGCTGGAGTCTGACCCGTGCATGGCAACCGGAGGATCAAGCTCTGCCAACTCCGGCAGCAGCGGAGACTTCAGAAGACGCCGGCGCGCTCGGGTCCAGTTGCGGTTGCCGCGGATGGTGTTGATCTCGCCGTTGTGGGCCAGCAGGCGGAACGGTTGGGCCAGTTCCCAGCGCGGCAGCGTGTTAGTCGAAAAGCGCTGGTGGAAGACCACGGCCGAAGATTCCATCAGCGGACTTTGGAGATCGAGATAGAAAGCGGCCAGGTATTCCGGCATGACCATGCCCTTGTAGGACAGTGTCTGGCTGGACAGGCTGGCGATGTAGAAGCGTTCGCCGGCTGGCGCGGCCAGTTCGCAGCGCCTGCGCGCCAGGTACAGGCGGCGCTCAAAATCAGCCTGTGCCATCTCGCCCGGTGCATTGACAAAAATCTGCTCGATTCGCGGCAGCGTTTTCAGGGCGGGTTCGCCGCAAGCATCGGGATCGACCGGTACCTGCCTCCAGCCGGCCGGCGCCAGGCCAACGTCATTGAGCTGCACCTCAAGGCGCGCGCGCTGCTGCTCGGCGATCTCGCCGGGGTCGAGAAAAATGGTCCCGACAGCGAACCGATCGCTGAGGTCGATAGCCGCCTCTTTGGCCGCGTGCACGAGAAAAGCCGTCGGTTTGCGAATCAGGACGCCACATCCGTCCCCGGTCTTGCCGTCGGGCGCAACGGCGCCGCGGTGGGTCAGGCGGTTGAGTGCTGAGAGCGCATCGTCCAGAATTTCGCGACTGG
Organism: uncultured Wenzhouxiangella sp.; assembly: GCA_964540315.1. Lineage (GTDB taxonomy): Bacteria > Pseudomonadota > Gammaproteobacteria > Xanthomonadales > Wenzhouxiangellaceae > Wenzhouxiangella. The sequence continues at coordinate 4,977 of CAZIMY010000109.1, read as the reverse complement.
GTTTGCGGTCGAGCCGGGCAACCAGTCCGAAGCCGCACGAATCGCGCTCGAAGTCAGGGTGGTGCAGCGTTTTTGATCGCGAGTTCGCTGGCATTGCCGAGTATGCTCTTGAATTACAGTCGTCGAATCGTACTGTACCAATTCTTGTTGCAGTGCGAAAATCACAGGTCGCCGTCAAAAAAAGAGTCAGCATTCACATGGCTAAACGCAAAAAACCGCAGAGCCCGCAGGCCGGGACATCTAAACGCACCAAGCGAAGCTTGAGTCCCGATTGGCCAGTCGTCGGTCTGGCCGGTGCCGGCATTCTGGTGACCGGCTATCTGACTTTGGCCCGCACCATCAGCGCATCGCCCCTTCTGTGTGGCGAGGGCAGTAGCTGCGATCTTGTCCAGCAAAGCCACTGGTCCCTGCTGCTGGGGCTGCCGGTCTCACTCTGGGGCCTCGGTCTGTATGTTTTGATCGCCCTTATCGCCGGGCTGAGCCGGCCGCGGCTCAAGCGCTGGCAACGTCTTTGGCTGGTGTCGTTTTTCGGCATGGCTTTCAGCGTTTATCTGACCTTGGCCGGGTGGCTGGCGCTGGGGGCGTTTTGCCTGTGGTGCACGGTCTCCCTGGTTTTGATCAGCGTGATCTTCGGGGTGCTGACCCTGCGCCGCCCCGAATCTGCGCCCGGCATGCCATGGCTCGGATTCATTGGTGGGCAGGCGGCCATGGTTGGCGTCATGCTGGTGTTGCTGCACGCCCTTTACGCAGGCTGGTTTGAACCCTCCGAGGACCCACGTCTGCGGGCCCTGGCAGAGCATCTGGACCGCAGCGGCGCGGTCTATTACGGCGCTTTCTGGTGTCCGAGCTGCCAGCAGCAGAGCCGGTCGTTTGGCGCCTCGTCTGATCGCTTGCCATACGTTGAGTGCTCTCCGCAAGGGCGCAACGCCGGTGTGGCTTTTGAGTGTGTATCCAACGACATCACCAGCTATCCGACCTGGGTTATTGGGGGCCAACGCTTCGAGCAGATGCTGGAGCCCGAAGAGCTGGCCAGGCGGTCCAGATTTGATTGGGATGGCTGGCAAGAGGAATGAACCGGGCGCCGGCGCGGACAATGGGCCGGGTCGGCCGGGCAATGACTGATTCACTGACTGACCGAAATTTGGAGATGACATGCGTCGATTTTTGATTCTGCAGCTTCTGATCTGCGTGCTGCCCCTGGTGGCGGGTGCCCAGACACCCTACGATCCGGTGCCGAGGGCTGATTTGTCCGGCTTGGGCTATGAGCTGCCGCTGTATCCCGAAGACGCCGATCATGATCCAGATATCCCGGCGCCGGCGGCCGTTCTGGGTTTCCCGGTCGGCGAGCGTGCCGCCACCTCGGCCCAGATCGATGCCTACGCCCGCTTGCTGACCGAAGCCTCTGAGCGCGTTTCGCTGGTCGAATACGGGCGCAGTTTTGAGGGCCGTCCGCTGATCTACCTGGTCATTTCCAGCCCGGAAAATCTCGGTCGAACCGAGCAGATTCAGGCAGGCATGGCACGTCTCGCCGACCCCCGGGGCCTTGAAGACAACGAACGCAATCGCCTGACGGCTGAACTGCCGGCAGTGGCCTGGATGGGCTACTCCATCCACGGCAATGAAAGCTCGGGCTCGGATTCGGCCTTGGCGGTGATGTACCACCTGGCGGCCGATCGCTCTTCGGCAACCGAGGAAATGCTGGACGAGCTGGTGGTGATCGTCGACCCCAACATGAATCCAGACGGCCGCGAGCGTTTCATGAACGCGCTTGATCAGAACCGTGGCCGCCATCCAAACGTGGATGACCAATCATTGCTGCACACCGGCTACTGGCCCTACGGCCGGGGCAATCACTACCTGTTTGATCTCAACCGCGACTGGATTTACGCGCGGCTGCCGGAAACCCGTGGCCGAATTCCACATGTGCTGAAGTGGCGGCCGCTGCTGCTGGTCGATGCCCACGAGATGGGCGCGCAGGATACCTACATGTTCTCTCCGGCTCGTGAGCCGCATAACCTCCACCTGCCGCCGTATCGGCGCTCCATGGGGCAAGTTTTTGCCGACGGCAAGGCTGAAACCTTTGACCGTTTTGGCTATCCCCATTACACCGGTGAGTGGCATGAGGACTGGTATCCCGGCTACACCGATGCATGGGCCTCGCTGCGCGGGGCCCTGGGCGTGCTCTACGAGCAGGCCCGGCTGGCCGAGGATGGCGTTCAGCGCGAAACCCACCTGATCAGCTATCGTCAGTCAGTTCATCACCAGGTACTGGCAAGCTTCGCCGACCTGGCAACGCTCAAGCGCGAGCGGCAGTCGATGCTTGAGCAGTTCGTTACCGACCGGGCGAGCGTGGTATCGCCACGAGGCGCCTACGGAAACCGCAGCTTTGTCATCCTGCCCAGCGAGAATAAGGGCCGCATGGATGTCCTGCTGGATTTGCTGGCCGTTCAGCAGTTCGAAGTCCACCGTCTGACCCGCGAGGTCCGCGTTTCCAGAGCAACAGATCAGCTGGGCCGCGACCTCAGCGATCAGGTTTTGCCATCTGGCAGCCTGGTTCTTCGTAACCGTCAGCCCGACGGTCGTCTGCTTGCCGCAATGTTTGAATTCGACCCGCAGATGTCGACTACGGCGCTGACCAACGAGCGCGAGCGTGTTTTGAGCGAGGGCCGCAGCACGATCTACGATACGACCGGCTGGAACATCAGCATGATGTTTGGACTGGAAGCGCTGACCGTCCCGGAGCATCTTAATACCCATTTGGAGATCATTGATCCGGCCGCCCGCCCCGAGCCGCCGGCCTGGCCCGCGGCCGACAACGCGATTGCGCTGGTAGCGTCAGGGGCCGATGACCGCGCCAATGCCCTGGCCGGTCGCCTGATGCAACGCGGGCTGACGGTGCGAGGCTCGAGTCTGGCCTCAAAGCTGGACGGCGTTGATTTACCGATTGGCTCGATTGCCATCACCCTGAACGACAATCGCACGACGCCCGGATGGATCGACCAGGTCAAAGAAGTGTCCAGTGAGTTGGGATTGCCGGTCCACGTCGTTACCAACGGCCGCGCTCCCGGTGAGCTCGCTGACCTGGGCGGCCGCCAGTGGCGGCCCCTTGAATCGCCGCGAATCGCGCTGCTGGCGCGCGGAAGTAACAATATGCTTGACTACGGGGCGGTCTGGTATCTGCTTGACCACCGTCTCGGGCTGCGCCATAGCCATCTTGACGAGGCGCGCGCCAGCGTCATGGACCTGCGCCGCTACAACATCATCTACCTGCCTGACCGCTGGACCTGGGGTGGTGGCGGTCCCCTTTCGCAAGCGATGCTGGAAAAGCTTGAGGATTGGGTGCGTGACGGCGGCACGCTGATTGCCGCAGGCGGCTCGGTTCGATCCTTGCTGTCAGGCGACGACCCAATGGTGGGCGTAAGTACGCTCGAGCAGGTGGTTGGTGAGGACCTCGGGCCTTACCAGGAAGCGCTGTATCGCGAATGGTTGGCCGACAATCAGCCCTTGTCGGAGAACATCTGGGGGCATGAGGCAGGTAGTAACCGGATGCCCTGGTCTGATACCCCGGCGCTCCCGTCGGCTGATGAACGCCAACGAAGAGAGCAATGGCTGAGCCAGTTCATGCCGTCGGGTGCATTGGTGGCCAACCGGGCCGACAACAGCCACTGGCTCAATGCCGGTGGCCGAGACTATCTCACCGCGCTGTTTTCCAATTCACCCATCCTGATGTCCCAGCCGCCGGCCGAGGCCCCGCTGCGGGTCGGGGTTTACAGCCCGGTCGATGATGCCGAGGCCGCGCTCGTGGGCTGGGCGCCGGCGCCGGCCGGGCAGGCACTCAGAGTTCGCGCGGCCGGACTGCTGTGGCCCGAGGCGCGCGAACGAATCGCTTCTGCAGCCTGGCTGACCCGGGAAAGCGTGGGGCTGGGGCAGGTGATTCTGTTTGCCCACCCGCCGGCTTTTCGGGGCGCGCAGCTGGGCGCCATGCGGGTGCTGGAGAACGCGCTGATCCTGGGCCCGGGCATGGGTGCATCCCAGCCCATTGAACTGCCGTGATGCGTGCAGGCACCCTTGTGTTGATGCTGGGGCTGCTTGTAGTGAGCGCTGTTGTCATGCTGCGCAGCGGTCAGCAGGCCGTCACCGTGGCCGATATCAGCCCGGATCATGAACTGGTCTTTTTCTCTGCACCCTGGTGTGGTTACTGCGACCAGGCCAGGCTATGGTTTGATCGCCAAAGGGTTGACTACCTCGAAATTGACGTCGAAAGTTCAACCGAGGCCAATCGCCTTTGGCGGGAAGCGGGTGGTCGGGGCGTGCCGCACGTGCTTGTTGGCGGGGAGAAAATCGCCGGCTATGCTCCGGCCGCTTACGCTCGCGCGCTCAGCGAGCGTGCGATGGACTGATCTTCGCACCCAGTCGCTCCAGATGCTCGCGAACCGCGCGGGCATCAGACAGGATGAGCATGATCAGAAGGTCGCCTTCCCGGGCCCAGCTTAGCGCGTGGTCCAGCGCTTCGAGTTCCTCATTGACGTGAATGATCTCGGACTCTGAGCAGCCGCAGGCCATCAGTTGGTCGCGCAGAATGGTGAAAATTTCGCCGGCTGGACGACCACGGGCATACTTCGACAATTCCGAGATAACAACGCGGTCAGGCCGCATCGACCAGGCGCAATCTGCGCACTCTCGCAGCAGTTCATCGGTGCGATCACCGGCCTGCGAGAAGGCTAGAAGGCGTCTTTTGGCCGGTAACGCCGAAGCAAGCTCGGCCAGCATGCTGATCGCCTGCGGATTGTGGGCGAAATCCATCATGATCCTGACCCCGCCAAGCTCGTAGAGGTTGCCGCGGCCCGGGTTATCGCCCGGTTGCATGCTGGTCAGGCCGGCGGCGATTGCGCTGTCTTCAGCACCCAGTGACGAGCACAGTGCGGCCGCGGCCAGGGCGTTGGCTACATTGTGTCGGGCGGCCCCGTTCAGGGTCAG
>CAZIMY010000108.1:0-8320 GCA_964540315.1 uncultured Wenzhouxiangella sp. | reverse complement strand
CGCGCCCGTGCAGAGTTGTTCAGAGGTTCCTTAGTCCGGCGCGTCGTCGCTTTCAGACTCGCGCGGTGGAATGGCGCTGGCAGCCCATGCCGTGCCGGTGGAAAAAAGCAGCACCACGATCAATGCAAAGCCGGCCATGACGATCATCGGGATATCGGTCAAGAACAGCAGGTAGGCCCAGACAGGGGTGATGACGGCGATGAGAACGACCATTACGATCACCCGACGGGCGGCAGCGCTAATCCACGGCGCCTTGGATTTTGCGTTCATGATTGTGGTCTCCCAGCCTGCATAACTTTGACAGCACGATTAACACTACGACCTGCTGTCATGGAAATCTAGGGTATTCGTCGGGTTCTGTCAAAATTTTCCGACGGGTTCAGTTCCGGCTTGTTTCGTGACCAGCGGTCGCCTTGCGCCAGCGGTCGATTTCGGCCAACAGCGTCTCGCGTCGCTCGGTCTTCACGAAAGCAGCGTGGACCGCGTTGCGCGCCAGTTGCTCGATATCGTCCAGGCTCAGGTCCAGCGCGCGTGCCGTGGCCTGGAAGTTTTCGCCGATGTAGCCACCGAAATAGGCTGGATCGTCTGAGTTCATGGTCACCCGCAGCCCGCGATGAAGCAGGGCCCGGAGGTTGTGATCTTCAAGTCGGTCAAACACGCACAGCTTGACGTTCGACAGCGGGCAGACGGTCAGCGGAATCTGTTCGGCAACCAGCCTTTCGACCAGGGCCGGGTCTTCGGTACAACGCACGCCGTGGTCAATGCGTTCGACCCGGAGCAGGTCCAGGGCCTGGCGGATATAGTCGGCCGGCCCCTCTTCGCCGGCGTGGGCGACGGTGAGAAAGCCCTCTGCGCGAGCCCGGTCGAATACGGCCTGGAATTTCTCCGGCGGATTGCCTTTTTCCGATGAGTCCAGGCCGACGGCGATGATCCGCTCTTTCCACGGCAGGGCCTGCTCCAGCGTGGCCATGGCGGCCTCTGCGCTCAGGTGGCGCAGGAAGCAGAGGATCAGCTGCGAGGTGATACCGAGCTGGTCGCGCCCGGCGTCCAGCGCGCGGGAGATTCCGCCGATCACGGTTTCGAACGCGACGCCGCGATCGGTGTGGGTCTGCGGATCAAAAAAGATCTCAGTGTGCCGGACCCGGTCGTCGTAGCAGCGCATGAGGTAGGCCCAGGTCAGGTCATAGAAGTCCTGCTCGGTCAACAGCACGCTGGCCCCGGCATAGTAGAGATCAAGAAAGCTCTGCAGATCGGAAAACTGATAGGCGGCCCGCACAGCATCGACCGAGTCGAAAGGCAGGTCTACGCCATTGCGCTCGGCCAGCGAGAACATCAGCTCGGGCTCCAGCGAACCCTCGATATGCAGGTGCAGCTCGACCTTCGGCAGCGTGGCAATGGCGTCATGCATGAGTTTGTTCCGCAGTGTTCAGATCCCGACATTCTAGGCCGGGTAGATTGAGGCTGTTGAACGCTTTGTCCGCGACAACCCCTCAGATGTCTGCCGCTGAGCTGGCCCTTCCTCGTCAATACATGTCAGTGGCGAGAACGTGGTGCTTTGTACTGGGCGTCTTGCTCAGGGTGTGTGGCCGGCTTGCAGAGCAGGACGTGGCAACGGGCCGCGCTGCATTTCGAAAGCCGCTGCCGCGCTGATCAGGGTCGGCTCGCCGTAGCGACTGTTAAAAAAGCTCAGGCCAACCGGCAAGCCATGGATCATGCCCATGGGCACGGTAACGGCCGGGTAGCCCGATATGGCGGCAAGCCCTGCGCTACCGCCGCCGAAGTGGTCGCCGGTCACCCAGTCGATCTTCCATGCCGGACCGCCGGTTGGCGAAACCAGCAGGTCGAGGTCGTGTTCTTCAAGCAGACGGTCGATGCCCTGTTCGCGCGTTGCCTTGCGCACCCGCTCCAGGGCCTCGAGGTATTCTTCCGATTCGATTCCTTCCGTGGCTTCGGCCCGTTCGAAATGCTCCTGCCCGAACCACGGCAGTTGCGTCTCGGCATTTTGACGGTTGAACTCGATCAGCTCTGCCAGATCAAGCTGTTGAAGTGATTCGTCCGGCAAACCGGCCAGGTAGAGATTGAGGGTGTGGCGAAACTCGTGCAGCAGCACCGTGTAGGCATCCCCCCAGAAGCCTTCGGGCCAGTCCAGCCTAACGTCATCAATGATTTCGGCGCCGCCCTCGCGCAGCTGCTCCACGGCCTGGCTGTAGATGTCATCGACCCTGGGGTGAAAACTTGAGAGTCCGCGCATGACCCCAATGCGCAGGCCTTCCAGCGTGCTGTTGTCAAGCGCTTCGAGCAGTTCTTCAGGTCCCCAGGGCGGGCGCTCGACTGTGGTTTCATCAGCCGGATCTACACCCATCATCGCGGCCAGAACGACGGCCGCATCGGCCACAGTCATGGCCATCGGCCCGGCGGTGTCCTGGGTGTGCGAAATCGGCACGATGTGGGTGCGGCTGACCAGGCCAACGCTTGGCTTGATGCCAACGTTGCCGTTGGCGGCTGCCGGGCAGACGATGGACCCGTTGGTTTCCGTGCCAATAGCCGCCGGAGCCAGGCGGGCGCCGACGGCCGCGCCCGAGCCGGCACTGGAGCCACAGGGCGTTCGGGTCAGGTCGTAGGGGTTGCGGGTCTGGCCCCCGACGGCGCTCCATCCGCTTGATGAGTTGTCGCCTCGAAAGTTTGCCCATTCGCTCAGGTTGGTTTTGCCAATAATGACGGCGCCGGCCTCGCGCAAACTCGTTACCAACGGAGCATCACGCCCGGTGTTGTTATCCACCAGCGCCAATGATCCGGCCGTGGTCGGCTGGCTTCGGGTCTCGATGTTGTCCTTGATAAGAATCGGAATGCCATGCAGCGGCCCGGTTTGAGCGCCGCTTTCGCGCAGCTGATCCAGAATCCGAGCTTGTTCAATGGCAGTCGGATCGACGGCGAGAACGCTGGAGAGCTGGTCGTCAATCTTGTCGATGCGCTGGAGAAAATGGCGGCTGAGTGCTTCAGCGCTGATCCGTCCTTCGAGCTGGGCCGTGCGAAGCTCGGCGATTGACTGCAAGTGCCACGGTGTTTCAGCGGCCAACTGGCCTGCGGCAATCAGTAAAGTGCCGGCGACTATCAGCCCTTTGATACGTCTGAATATGCAATTCGTGCAGCTGAGGTTCATGCGCGTGTCTCCACTTCAGGTCTCGAGCATCTGCTCAATGAGCTGGTCTTTTTCGGCCCAGAACGCGTTGATCCAGAGCTGAAAGTCGCGCTTGAAGGTTTCGTCGGTTTGATAGTTGCGTCCCTTGAACTCGGGCGGAATCGATAACAGGCGAACGTTTACGCGCACTTCCGGAATCTTGTCGGCGAACAGGTCGGCCAGCTCTCCCCGGCCGTGCGTATAGACGAGGGTCACATCGAGAAGGTAGTCGAGCGAGTCGCCCATCGCGTCAAGAACAAAAGCGGTTCCGCCGGCGCGCGGTTTGAGCAGATGCCGATACGGGGAATTCTGCGCCGCGTGCTTCTCCGGCGTAAATCGAGTGCCTTCCAGAAAGTTGCCGATCACGACCGGGATGTCGCGATATTTTCGACACGCCTTGCGGGTCGCCTCGATATCCCGACCCGCGAGCTCCGGACGGCGCTGGATCTGCTCGCGTGAGTAGCGTTTCATGAACGGGTAGTCCAGCGCCCACCAGGCCAAGCCCAGAATCGGCACCCAGAACAACTGGCTTTTAAGGAAGAACCGCAGCAGGGGGACCTTGTGATTGAAGACCTTCTGGAGCACCGGAATATCCACCCAGCTCTGATGGTTGCACAACATCAGAAAGTTGCCGTCCGGGAGCTCGTCGGGTAGCCCGTGCACCTGCAGCTGCATGCTCGTCAGCGTGTCGATCATCCAGCTGTTGACGTCGATCCAGCTGGCAACGATAGCCATCAGCCATCGGTCGCAGATCTGCCTGACAGACGGCAAGCGCAGCAAAGCCTTGATCAGAGCGATCAAGAGCAGAGGCCCCGCGTGAATCAGCGTATTGAGAGCGAGGAGCGTTGTAGCACCGAAGACTCGCAGGGCGCGTCCAATTCGAGCAATCATTGGATCAGGACGGACTGATATGCTGGCGAGCGTGGATCATAAACCGAATCGACTCATATTTCCTTCAAACGGTTACAGGGGCCGATTACATGCACGAGGAGTGGGTCATTTGGCATGCGTGGAGTAGAGCAAATTCCGTGGCTGTACGATGCCCTCATCTGGATGTTTCCGGGGCTTGCCCGCTGGCGCTCCAAGCTCATGGCGCAGGCTCGCGGCAGGGCGCTGGAGATAGGCTGCGGGACCGGGCTTGGGCTGCGCGTGCTGGCAGGCCATGCCGACACGGTTTGGGGCATCGACCCGGCCGCTGAATCCCTTTCACGTGCTCGACGGCGAGTACCTTCAGCCGGCTTGGCGGTGGCAACCGCAGAAAACCTGCCTTTCCCGGACAATCATTTTGACTGCGTGGTCTCCAGCCTGGTTTTTTGCAGCGTCGGTGACCCCGCCCGCGGCCTGGCGGAGATTCAACGCGTTCTGGCCCCGGGCGGCTATCTGCTGATGTTTGAGCATGTCCAGGCACAAAACCGATTAGTGGCGAAAATGCTCAACGTCATACAGCCAGCCTGGACCCGCTTAACCGGCGGATGTCACCCGAATCGGCACACTGAACGGCTGGTCGAGCAGGCTGGTTTCAGGATTGATCACGACTCATATCGGGCCAGCGGCCTGATGCGCCGATTCACGGCCTATCCGGATTCGTGATGCAGCGCACAGTTACTTTGTGCTTCCAGTTAGGCACAATGCAGCCGTTGGATCAGAAACTGCTTCGGGAGTAGTTACATGGCAAGAGTCGCAATCGTCACCGGCGGAACCCGCGGTATCGGTGCGTCAATATCAAAAGAGCTCATCGAAAAGGGCTTTACCGTCGCCGCCAGCTACGGCGGCAATTCAGAAGCCGCGGCCGCATTTGAAAGCGAGACCGGGGCCAAGACGTACCAGTGGGACGTCGGCGACTTCGCCGCCTGCCAGGAAGGCGTTTCTCAGGTAGAGGCCGATCTTGGCCCTGTCAGCGTGCTGGTCAACAATGCCGGGATCACCCGCGATGGCACCATGCACAAAATGACCCCTGAGCGCTGGCAGGAAGTCATCCAGACCAATCTCACCTCTTGCTTCAACATGTGCCGCGCCGTGATCGAGGGTATGCGCGAGCGCAAGTACGGCCGCATCGTCAACATTGGTTCCATTAACGGCCAGGCCGGTCAGTACGGCCAGGTCAACTACGCGGCCGCCAAGTCGGGTATCCATGGCTTCACCAAGGCGCTGGCTCAGGAAGGGGCGGGGACCGGTATCACGGTCAATGCCATTGCACCTGGCTATATCGCCACCAGCATGGTCGAAGCTGTACCTGAAAAAGTGCTGGAAAAGATCGTGGCGCGGATTCCGGTCGGTCGTTTGGGCAAGCCGCAGGAGATTGCCAGAGGCGTTGCGTTTCTGGTCGCTGAAGATGCCGGATTCATCACCGGATCGACCTTGTCGATCAACGGTGGTCAGCACATGTATTGATCCAGGGCTGGGTTGTCCAGCCCTGAGACATTCTCAAGGCCTGCGCATCGGCGCGATAGCTACTGTTTTCCTTCCTCGTTTTATTGCGCCGCACAAATGGCTGTGCTAGTATTTTGTGCAACGCACAATCTTGATGTGCGTCAACCGTTTCAATCAACCACATCCAGATAGTGAGGAAAGACATGAATACCCCGACCGCATTCGCCGAAATGAAAAAGGCACAGGACATCATGATGGAAGCCATCGACAAGTCCGCACGGACCAATCTTGAGTCAGTCCAGAAGCTGCTTGAGTTGAACAAGGAAGGCATGTCTGGCCTGACTGAAGTCAAAAACCCCAGCGACCTGGTTGCTCGCCAGTCAGCGGCATTCAAAGAGTATGCCGAGCACATGACCGCGCATATGGAGGCCCTGGCAGCCATCGGGACCGAATCGCGCGAGCAGCTGACCGAGCTGGGTCAGGAATTCGCCAAGACCATGGATTTTTCCAGCATTTTCGGCATGAGCGAAGCCGCGCCCAAAACGAAAGCCAAGGCCAAGGCCTGATCTATCGTTAACTATTGTTTCGCCTTTTCCGGTGGGCCTCAGGGCCCGCCGGAAGGCTTTTGTGCACGTGCTAACCCAACGGTTACACTACCGGGATGAACAGCATGACTGCCGAACCTCGAATCATCAAAAAATACGCCAACCGGCGCCTTTACGACACGGGCGCAAGCCAGAGCATCACGCTGCAGGATGTCCGTGATCTGGTCGGCGCCGGTCACCATGTACAAGTTGTTGAAGCAAAAACCGGAAAGGACGTGACCCGCTCGGTCCTGCTGCAGATCGTCGCGGATCAGGAACTGCTGGGACGGCCTGTACTCAGCAATGAGTTTCTCGAATCCATGATCCGGGTCAACTCCAACCCGATGCGTGATCTCACCCGGGGCTATCTGGAAAAGGTCATGACCCACATTGAGTCTCAGCAGGACTCGGTCGAAAAGGCGTGGGCGACAACGCTAAAGTCCACGGGCCTTGAGGAGTTTGGCAGCATGTCTCCTCTGGCCCCCTTCCGACAGTTCCAGAAGAAGATGTTCCAGATCTGGAGTGCTGCCCTGACCCCGAGCCTGCGCGATGACCCGCCTGATAGTGATGACGACCGCAAGCGCGATTCCTGATTCCTCCTCATCGCTCAACTCATAAAAAAGCTCCACTACCAAGGACCAATCCAAGCATGAAGCTTGAAAACAAGATCGTCGCCATCACTGGCGCTGCGCGAGGTCTAGGCGCCGCCATGGCTCGCCAACTTGCCGATCAAGGCGCGCACATTGCGCTGATCGACCTTCAGTCTGAGCTGCTTTCCAAAACGGCCCAGGCACTGCCCGGCAGCGGCCACCACGCCGTGGTTGCCAGCGTCTGCGACGAGCAGCAGGTGGAGGCCGCGTTTGCCGAAATTGCCGACCAACTTGGCCCGGTCGATGTGCTGATTAACAACGCTGGTATCACTCGGGACGGTTTGCTGCTCAAGGTGCGCGACGGAGAAGTCGTTGATCGCATGTCGCTTGAGCAGTGGCAGCAGGTGATCGACGTCAACCTGACGGGATCCTTCCTGTGTGCGCGCACGGCGGCTGAGCAGATGATCAAGGCAGGCAAGGGCGGTGTCATCATCAACATCTCGAGCATTTCGCGCGGCGGTAACTTTGGCCAGACCAACTACACGGCCTCCAAGGCGGGTGTGGCTGCCATGACCGTCACGCTGGCCAAGGAACTGGCCCGCTACGGCATTCGCGCAGCCTCGGTCTCGCCCGGTTTTACCGCCACCGAGATGGTGGCAGCCATGCCGGACAAAGCCATCGAAAAGATCACCGCCGGCATTCCGTTAAGGCGCCTGGCTGAGCCCGATGAAATCGCGTCAACGGTGCGCTTCATCATTGAAAACGACTACGTCAACGGCCGCGATTTTGCCGTTGACGGCGGCCTGCGTCTGTAGGCTGAAAGAACCAAGAGGGAACAACATGAGCGAACAACGCAGCATGGTCACGCGCCAGGAGATGGCCGATCTCACCCAGGAAATGGCCCGCATCAGCCGGCTGTCGGCGGAGCTGAGCATGAATCTGGCGCGCCGACTGGAACTGCCTAACGTGGATCCGCTTAATCTCAAGCGCCCGCTCATCAAAGCGACCCTGGAAACCGTTCGCCATCCGACCCGAATCGTGGCCGCCCAGTGGAGCCTGACCCGCCGCTACCTCTCGCTGCTGAAGTATTTGGGTTTCCGCGCCATCGGCCGCGAGTCCGAGCCCGCGGCGGCACCCGCGCGCGCGGACCGCCGTTTCCGATCGGACCAGTGGGATGAAAAGCTGATCTTTGATTTGCTCAAGCAGGCCTACCTGCTGACCGCCGACTGGATGCTCGAGAACGTCGCGCGCATGCAGGGTGTCAGTGCCGATGACCGTCAGCGGATTCACTTTTATACCCGTCAGTTTGCCGAAGCGCTTTCGCCGTCGAACTTCATCCTGACCAACCCGGAAGTGCTCGAGACCACACGCAAGGAAAAGGGCCTGAACCTGCTCCGCGGATTCCGCCGGCTGCTCGAAGACGTCCAGCGCGGCGACGGCCAGCTGCTGATCTCGATGACGGACTACGAAGCCTTCGAGGTCGGCAAGAACATCGCCACCACGCCCGGCTCGGTGGTGTATCAAAACGAGATGATGCAGCTCATCCAGTACGCGCCGACCACCAAGACGGCCTACACCAAGCCGCTGCTGATCATCCC
>CAZIMY010000107.1:0-8722 GCA_964540315.1 uncultured Wenzhouxiangella sp. | reverse complement strand
TTGTAATGGGCGATACGGCCTTCAGCGAGGGATACGCGGTAGCCGTCGAGCGGATCGGCGTCGAGCGATGGTTGAGTTCGCGCGGCCAGTTTGCTGAGCTGGGGGCGTGGCGACAATCGAGAGCATTGCAAAGCCGATTTACACAGCTTCTGCTTGCGGCAAGAGAAGAGCTGCGGACGCTCTACGGGGACAACATGACAGAGACAGCAAAAGCTCAGAGACGGGTCGAGGTCTTCGACGAACTCAAGGCCGAAGTGCGCGCTCTCGATGAAGCGGCCGGAGACGGTCGCTTCAGCCGCTGGGCGTCGAGAGAGATCAACAACGCACATCTGGCTTTGGTGGCGACTTACGAGTCTTCAGTGGACGGCTTCTTGCGGGTTTTTGAGTCTTGTCAGCGCAATATCCAATGTTTCCATGACCGGGTGGCCGAATTGTCGGAAGCCGATGCGGATACTCGGATGCGGCTTTTGAGCGATACTGAGACGCTTGCAACCGATCCTGTCTGATGGGTTGTAGACGGACCACAGAAACCAGCTGGACCTGAACGTGTCGCGATTTTTCTTCATCCTGGTGTTATCAGCCGCTATCGTGATGCCATTGGCTTCGGTTCGGGCTCAGACCATGGTCATTGGCAGCGATCGACCGCCGCTGAGTTGCCAGACGTCAGCCCGCCAGTCTGAGCGCATCGAGCCTCAGCGTGGAGCGGACATTCCCGTATTAATTGATGCGGAGTTTTTCAGCGCCGAGCGCGGTGAGCCTATTGTCGCTCGCGACCAGGTGTTTGTTCGCCAGGGAGATCGTCGGCTGGAAACCGAAGAAATCATTTTTGATCGTGAAACGGGACGGCTGGATTTGCCGGTTCTGCTGGACTACCGCGATGCCTTTATCGCCATTCGGGCCGAGAGTGCCTGGGTTGAATCACAGGCATCTCGCGGCCGGTTCGAACAGGTCAGCTACCGGATCAGTCAATCGGACGGCGGTGGCCACGCCTCGGTGATTGACTTGGTCAGCGACAGTCAGGCGGAGCTGGAAGCGTTCGATTTCACGACCTGTGATCCGGCCGATCCGGACTGGCAGCTCAAGGCCGGCCGCGTACGCCTGGATATGGAAAAGGGGCAGGGTGTGGCCCGAAACGCAAGGCTTGAGTTCAAGGGTGTCCCGATCTTTTACTCACCGTGGCTGAGCTTCCCGCTCAACGATAAACGCCAGAGCGGTTTCTTATACCCCCAGATCGGCTTTTCCAGCGATGACGGTTTTGATCTGCGCGCGCCGTGGTACTGGAACATCGCGCCGAATCAGGATGCGACCTTCACGCCACGCTGGATTCAGGATCGCGGTGCCATGATCGGCGCCGAATACCGGTTTCTTACAGCCAGACAAAGCGGTGTCCTAGAGCTGGAAGTGCTGCCGTCGGATCGCCGGGCTGACCGCGACCGCTACTTCGGTCAGTTTGACTATCGCGCACGGCTGGCGCCGGGCTGGTCAGCCAGTATTAACGCGAAGCGGGCCTCTGACAACGATTACTTTGTTGACCTTGGCGGTGAACTGGAGGACTCGGCCGTTCAATTCCTCCGCTCCAGTGCGGTCGTGCGGGGTCGCGGACGCCTGTGGTCGATTTCGATGCTGGCCGACACCTTTCAGGTCCTCGACGAGGCGGTGGGTCCAACCGCTGAGCCCTACCGTCGTCTGCCGCGAATCCGCGGCGTCTACGACCGACCCTTGCCTGGAAATCTCGACTTCGGTATCGATGGTGAACTGGTTTATTTCGACCGCGATATCGGGGTCACCGGCGCGCGCTTTGATCTATACCCCCGCGTTCGCTGGAATTTTCTTCGACCGGGGGGCTTTGTGCGGCCGGAACTGGGCCTGCGGACGACGGCCTACAACCTTGAGGGGGCGGCCAACGATAGCGTGACCCGGACCACGCCGATCGCAAGCATCGACAGCGGGCTGGTTTTTGAGCGGTCGCTGGATGGTGGCAGCAGGATCCAGACCCTGGAGCCTCGCCTGTTCTATCTCTACGTGCCCGAGCGCGATCAGGACGACATTCCTCGCTTCGATACCGGTGAGCTGACCTTCGGATTCAGCCAGCTGTTTCACTACAATCGCTTCAGCGGCCCCGATCGTCAGGCCGATGCCAATCAACTGACCATGGCACTAACCTCGCGCCTGATCGAAACCGCTACCGGGCAGGCGCCGCTGGATTTCAGCCTCGGCCAGATCGTCTATTTCAGCGATCTTGAAGTCCAGCTGCCGGGCCAGGCCGTTGATGACCGTTCACGATCCGCCACGGTGGCGGAAATCAACTGGCGGCCGCGCGAACGCCTGTCGCTGAGCGCAGGCCTGCAGTGGGATAGTGTTGAAAATGAAACCGAAGTAGCCCAGCTTGGTCTGAGCTACCGCGGCCGAAACGCTCGCCAGCTGGCGCTGGGTTACCGATTTCGCCAGGACCGTCTTGACCAGATCGACGTGCGCGCGCGCTATCCCGTGCGGCCGAACATGAACCTGATCGGGCGGGTCAACTACTCGTTCGAGGAAAGTCAGGCGCTGGAGGTCATGGGCGGTATCGAGCTCGAAAGCTGCTGCTGGGCTGTGCGGGTCACCGCCCGCGAGTTTATCCGGGACCGCGATGCTGAAACGCGCCGGGCGATTTTTCTCGAGCTGCATCTGAAAGGGCTGGGTAGTCTGGGTCGACGGCCCTACCCGCTTTTTGCAGACCAGCGCTAGACTTGAATCAGAAATTTTTGGAAACCATGATGAAATCGACTATGTACGCAAGATTATCTGCTGCTGCCATCGCCTTGATGCTGGCAATTCCGGTCGCGGGCCTCGCCCAGCAACTGCGCCAGCAACTCGACGGGATTGTGGCGCTGGTTGAGGAAGACGTCATTTTGCAAAGCGAACTGGACGCGGCGATCAACACCATCGAGATGCAGGTGCGGTCTCGCGGGGAGAATTTACCGCCCCGCCAGATCCTGGAAGAACAGGTGCTCGAGCGTCTGATCATGACCCGCCTGGAGGTTATTCGTGCCCAGGAAACCGGCATTCGGGCGTCTGATGCCAACATCGACCAGGCCCTGCAGCAGGTCGCGCGTCAGAACGGTATCAGCGTTAGCCAGCTGCGCCAGGCCATCGAGGCTGATGGCTATGACTTTGAGGAATTCCGGCGCCAGATTCGCGAAGAGATTCTTTCATCGGAGCTTCGCCAGCGCGTGGCCGCCAGCATGGACGAGATCACGGCAACCGAGGTCGACATCATGCTGGCTTCAGGCGGTATCGGAGGTCCGGAATACAATCTTTCCCAGATTCTGATTCAGCTGCCCGAGGGCGCCAGCGCCGCGGAAGCGCGGGCGGGCGAGCAGCGCGCGCTTGAAATTCGCCAGCAGGTCCTTGACGGCATGGAGTTTGCCGAGGCGGCGATCAGCTACTCGCAGGCGCCTGATGCGCTGGAGGGCGGTAACGTTGGCTGGCGCCAGATCAGCGCGCTGCCGCCGATCTTTGCCGAGGCTATCGAGCCGCTGTCCCCGGGCGATATTTCCGAGCCTATCCGGGCGCCGGGTGGGCTTTTGCTGCTGCGCGTCAATGAAGTGCGCGAGCGCTCGGAAGTGATCGTCAGCGAGTACCTGGCCCACCACCTGATGATTGAGCCGTCCGAAATCCTGTCGATGGAAGAGGCCGAAGACCGGATTCGCGACCTTCACGCGCAAATAATCGAGGGTGAAGATTTCTCCGAGCTGGCGCAACGGTACTCCACTGATCAAACAACGGCGAATCTGGGTGGTTTAATGAACTGGTTTCCCGCCGGTCAGTACGGGTCTGACGTTCAGTCGGCGCTTGATGCACTTGAACCAGGCGAGGTCAGCGAGCCGTTCCGGACCGCTTCTGGCTGGCATATCGTGCGTCTGGACGATACGCGCGAGGCCGACCGCACCGAAGAAGCGCTGCGGGCCCAGGCGCGAGAAATGATCTTCCAGCAAAAGGCCGAAGATGAAGTCGAGCGCTTTCTGCGGCAGCTGCGTTCGGAGTCGTTTGTAGAAATAAGGCTCTGATGCCGGGGCCTTTATTGCTGACGGCTGGTGAGCCGGCCGGCATCGGGCCGGAGCTGGTTTGTCGGTTGGCGGCGGGTCAGCAGGACCTGGTCGTTGTCGCGGACCCCGATCTGCTTGAGGGCACTCTGAGGCAGCTGGGTGACGCAACGACGGTGCAGGTTCTCGATGGGCTCAGCGAGCCGGCAAAAAACGGCTCCATTGCCTGTCTGCCAATCAGTCTTTCTGCCCCGGCAGTTCCCGGCACTTTGAACACGGCAAACGCGGGCTACGTGATCGAGACCCTGCGCGTGGCAGCGGGGCATTGCCTGGCCGGTCGCGCAGCCGGCATGGTCACCGCGCCTGTTCACAAGGGTGTCATCAACGATGCCGGGGTGGCCTTTTCCGGTCACACCGAGTTTCTGGCCGAGTGCGCGGGTGTGGAGAGAGTGGTCATGATGCTGGCAGCTCGCGGCCTGCGCGTTGCGCTGGCCACCACCCATTTGCCGCTGACCCAGGTCCCGGCGGCGATCAATGCTGCCGACCTGACGAAAACCTTGCGCATTCTGCATTCTGATCTGGTCAGCCGGTTTGGTATCGAGGATCCACGCATCGTGGTCTTGGGTCTGAACCCCCACGCCGGCGAAGGCGGCCATCTCGGCGGCGAGGAAATCGCAGTCATCGAACCGGTGGTCGCACAGATGCGCCGGGACGGGTTCAGGCTGCAAGGCCCGCTGCCGGCCGATACCGCCTTTCTTCCGGAGCGGCTTAAGTCGGTCGATGCGGTGCTGGCCATGTACCACGATCAGGGCTTGCCGGTTCTCAAGTACGCGGGTTTCGGTCAGGCGGTTAACGTGACCCTGGGCCTGCCGTTTGTGCGCACATCGGTTGATCATGGCACTGCCCTGGACCTGGCCGGGACCGGGCAAGCTGACACCGGCAGCCTGGCGGCCGCGATCGAGATGGCCCGCCAACTTTCACAACGCCATAGCCAAACCGGCCTGTGAAGCCCCATCGTCCTCGCAAACGTTTTGGTCAGCATTTTCTGATCGATGACCAGGTGGTCGAGCGGCTGGTCAACGCCATTGGTGTGCGATCGGGTGAGCGAGTGCTCGAGATCGGACCGGGAGAGGGGGTATTGACCCGCCCGCTGCTGGCCAAGGGCGCGCAGGTGACCGCTATCGAGTTAGACCGTGACCTCGCGGGATCGCTTTGTGATCGTCTCGGGCAGCCCCGCGGTCTTGAGGTTATCCAGCGTGACATTCTGACGACTGATCTGGCCGGTCTGAGTCTGGGCGAACCGATTCGCGTTGTCGGTAATCTGCCCTACAACATCTCGACACCGATCCTGTTTCGATTGTTCGGCGAACGAGCCCTAATCAGCGATATGCACTTCATGCTGCAAAAGGAAGTGGTTGATCGTCTGGTTGCCGAGCCGGGCAGCCGCGACTACGGGCGCTTGTCGGTGATGGCGGGATTTTTCTGCAATATGGAATGGTTATTTGATGTGCCTGCCGAGGCGTTCCGCCCGCCGCCCCGAGTGGTCTCGGCGATCGTCCGTCTTACGCCGAAAGACTTGGAGGAAGCGGCACTCAGCTTGCTGCCAGCGCTGGATATGCTGGTCCGTCAGGCGTTCGGTCAGCGTCGCAAGACGCTCCGGAATTCGCTCAAGACCTCGCTGACAGAGGACGCCATTGAGGCGGCGGGGGTTGATCCTGGCCTGAGGCCGGAGCGTTTGTCGTTGCAGGATTTTCTCCGCCTGGCGGCTACCACTCAATAATTCTCCAGTGCGCCGGGCGGACCGGTTCCATGTGTTCGTGCCGGGAGTCAAAGTTGCCATCACCCGTGGTATCGATCAGATAGTAAGCGGGACCGACCGCAGGAATCACCCGGAGCATATAGACCACGCCGTTGGCGGAGTATTCCTCGATCGTGCGGCCGTCTTCCTGTCGGATCACGACCTGCGGCTGAATCTGGTCATCCTGGTCCTGAATTTTCGGGGGCAGCGGTTCAGGAATGGGTGGCGGCGGAGGTGGTGGTGCATCGGGCGCCTTCTGAGCCATGGAAGGAGCGGCGGCAATGACAAACATGACTGGCAGCGTCCAGCGCAACATATCGATAATCCTTGGTAAGCACGCCAGGCTGAGTCTAGCAGAGTGGATCTTCGGCCCGTATCATGATGCTTCCGTCTCTGCATGCACCGGCTTTAAACACCATGTCTGAATCGCCTGACCTTTGCCTGATCGATGGCTCGTCCTATCTGTATCGGGCCTTCCATGCCCTGCCCAGTTTGACCAATGCCGAAGGTCTACCCACGGGTGCGATTTTCGGCGTGGCCAACATGATCAGGCGGCTTGTCGAAGAACATTCGCCAGAACGGGTTGCGGTGGTTTTTGACGCGCCGGGGCGCAATTTCCGTCATGAAATGTTCGAAGACTACAAAGCCAACCGTCCGGCCATGCCTGACGAGCTTCGTGCGCAGATTGAGCCGCTGCATGAGCTGATCGATGCCATGGGTATCCCGCGGGTGATCGTTGAGGGAGTCGAAGCCGATGATGTGATCGCCAGCCTGGTATCCCAGGCCAGAGATCAGGATATGACTGTCCTGATATCGTCCGGTGACAAAGATCTGGCGCAGCTGGTCGACGAGGTTGTGATCCTTGAAGACAGCATGCAGGGAAAGCGTTATGACCCCGCGGCTGTAGAGGCTAAGTTTGGCGTCGGCCCGGCGCTGGTCGGTGACCTGCTGGCGCTGATGGGCGATAGCTCCGACAACATACCCGGGGTCGCCAAGGTTGGGCCCAAGACTGCGGCCAAGTGGCTGCAGCAGTACGGTGATCTTGACGCGCTGATGGCTCAGGCCGATGCCGTCGGTGGCAAGGTCGGCGAAAACCTCCGAGAGGCCATCGATCAGCTTCCGCTATCACGCCGGTTGGTGGCATTGAAAAGCGATGTCCCGCACGGCGTTGAGTTCGATCAGCTGTCCGATGCCAAACCCGACCAAGAACGCCTGATCGAACTTCTCCGTCGCTTTGGTTTCAGCACTTGGCTGCGTCAATATCAGGAAGATGATGATCGCCACAATGACGTTCAACTGGAAGTCGAGACCGTCACCACCCGTGCCCAGCTTGATACGCTGCTTGAGACCATCAATTCAGCGGAGCTGGTGGCTTTCGATACTGAAACCACAAGTCTTGAACCTTTGGATGCTGATCTGGTTGGGTTTGCTTTTTGCGCCGAGCCCGCGCACGCCTGGTATGTGCCGTTATCGCACGCTGACCAGGACTGCGAATTCAGCGGTGCGGAAGCCATTGAGCACTTCAGAGGCTGGCTCGAGGATGAAGAGAAAGCGAAAGTTGGCCAGCATCTGAAGTACGACATGAATGTGCTTGCGCGTGCCGATATCAACTTGGCCGGCATTCGGCATGACACGATGCTGGAGTCCTACGTTTTCAACTCCACGGCAACCCGCCACGACATGGATTCGCTGGCCGGCCGCTATCTGGGCCGCCAGACAACCAGTTACGAGCAGGTTGCAGGGAAGGGGCGCCAGCAAGTTACTTTCGACCAGGTACCGGTATCGGTTGCCGCGGAATACGCTGGAGAGGATGCCGAAGTGACTCTGGCCCTCCATGCCCATCTTTGGCCAAAAATTGATGCCGATTCCTCGCTGAAGTCGGTATACGAGAGCCTGGAGATTCCCCTCATCCCGGTTTTGGCGCGCATGGAGCGTATCGGGGTGGCGCTGGACTGCGAGCAGCTGGCTGCCCAGAGTCAGGAAATCGAAGAAAAGCTCGCTGATCTGGAGTCGCGCGCCCACGACGAGGCCGGCCGGTCTTTCAACCTTGGCTCGCCCAAGCAACTCCAGTCCATCTTGTTTGAAGAACTCGAGCTGCCGGTGGTCCGCAAGACCCCGAAAGGCCAGCCCTCTACCGCTGAAGACGTGCTGCAGGAATTGGCTGCGGAGTATGAACTGCCGCGCATCATCCTTCGCCACCGGAGTCTGGCCAAGCTCAAGAGCACTTACACTGACCGCCTGCCCGAGAAGGTCCATGCGGTGACCGGGCGGGTCCACACGCACTACCACCAGGCTGTGACCGCCACCGGCCGGTTATCTTCGACCGACCCCAATCTGCAGAATATTCCCATTCGCACGCCGGAAGGCAGAAGAATTCGCAAGGCATTTATCGCGCCCGAGGGTTCGGTGTTGCTGGCGGCCGACTACTCGCAGATTGAGCTTCGCATCATGGCTCATCTGTCGGATGACGAGCGATTACTGGATGCTTTTGAGGCCGGGGAAGACGTTCATCGGGCCACTGCGGCTGAGGTTTTTGATTGCGCGCTGGAAGAAGTGTCCGGCGAGCAGCGCCGGGCAGCGAAAGCAATCAACTTCGGTCTGATGTATGGCATGAGCGGTTGGGGGCTGGCCCGGCAGCTGGAGATTGATCGCAAGGCTGCCGACGCCTACATCCAGCGCTACTTCGAACGTTATCCGGGCGTTCGTGCCTATATGGATCGTATCCGCGCCGAAGCGCGCGACCGTGGCTATGTCGAGACCCTGTTCGGCCGTCGTTTGTGGACGGATGAAATTCGCTCACGCAACCCGCAGCGCCGGCAGGCTGCTGAACGAGCGGCAATCAACGCGCCGATGCAGGGCACTGCGGCCGGCATCATCAAGCGCGCCATGATTGACGTTG
>CAZIMY010000106.1:0-8906 GCA_964540315.1 uncultured Wenzhouxiangella sp. | reverse complement strand
GGCGGACATCTATGTCGCCGGCAACTTCACCGAGGCTGGGAGCAATCCCGCCTCCAGCGCAGCAAGATGGGATGGGAGTCAATGGCACCCTCTCGGAAGCGGCCTGAATGCTCCCGCCCACGCGCTCGAATTCTTCCAGGGAGTTCTCTATGCCGGGGGCGAATTCACGGCGGCTGACGAAAGCGCCGCGTCGTTCATCGCAAGCTGGGACGGTGTTCAATGGAGCGAGCCTGGTGGCGGGACCGACGCTCCGGTTTTTGCCCTGGCTGTCAGCGGATCAACCCTGTATGCAGGCGGTGACTTCCTGAATGCCGGAGCAGTTCCAGCGAGCCGTATCGCCGCTTGGGATGGCAGCAGCTGGGTGGCCCTGAGCACTGGTGTCAATGACACGGTCAACACATTGCATGATTTTCAAGGCAGCCTCGTGGCGGGCGGGCGTTTCTCTTCGGCAGGGGGAAGTCCGGCCAATCGAATCGCCCTTTGGAATAGCACAGACTGGGACTCTCTCGGGGATGGCCTCGACGGAGATCCGTTGGCGCTCGAATCAATCGCCAACGAGCTTTTTGCCACTGGCAATTTCGTCTTTGCCGGTGGACAGGTCAGCCCGGGTATCGCGCGTTGGAACGGAACGACCTGGTCCACGTTGGGCAGTTCGTTGACCGGGGCCGGTATCAGTCTCGCTGCCGACAACACTGCGCTTTATGTGGGTGGCATCTTTTTCGGCGCAGGCGGGCTCGAAGTCAGCCGCCTGGCACGATGGGATAGCGGGACCTGGAGCTCCGTCGGCCCGATCGGGCAGGGTGGCTTCAATGGCGAGGTGCAAGCTAGTGCCGTGTTTGCTGGCAATCTCTACGTGGGCGGAACCTTCGGCGCTGTGGGCGACACGACAACTCGCTTCATCGCCCGCTGGAACGGGACAGAGTGGTCTGAAGTCGAAGGCGGCACCACGACCCGGGTCAATGCTCTGGTGCAAGCTGATGGTGGCTTGTTTGTCGGCGGCGGCTTCAATCGAGCGGGGGGAATTATCGTCGGTCGTGTGGCGTTCTGGGACGGTGCGGACTGGTCAGCACTTGGCAGCGGCGTGAACAACCGAGTCGAAGCGCTCGCATGGGATCAGGGAGTGCTCTACGCCGGTGGTCGATTCGATCAGGCCGGCGGCGCTTCAGCCAACCGCATCGCGCGCTGGGACGGCAGCAGCTGGGACCCTCTCGGTACCGGGTTGGACGGCAATGTACTGGCGCTAGCCGGCGACAATGGAATGATCTTTGCTGGCGGGGAGTTTACCCTGGCAGGCGGGCAGCCGGCTGCTCATATCGCAGCCTGGGATGGCGTGGCCTGGTCCGAACTCGACGGTGGTCTTGACGGCCCCATTCATGCCCTGGCCATGCTGGGTCCGGACCTGATCGTTGGTGGCGATTTCTCGACCGCAGGCGGTCTCGAGGCCAACAACATCGCGCGCTGGGACGGCACTCAGTGGCATTCGCTCGACGAGGGAACCAACGCCGCGGTATTTGCGTTGCGCGTGACCCCTGAAGGCGTCCTGTACGTTGGTGGTCGATTCACCCAGGCCGGCAGCGTGCCCACTCGGCGAATCGCACGCTGGCAAGAATCCAAATGGTCCGCCGTCGGCCCAGGATCAGCCAACGGCACGGCTCAGGACGTCCTGACCATCGCACCAATGTCGAACCGGTTGGCCGTTGGGGGACGCTTCGGCCTGGCCGCTGACGAAGTCTCATCCGGACTGGCCTGGTTCGATCAATTCGAAGACGCGCTGTTCACGGACCGCTTCGAAGGCTCCTTGCGCTAGACTGAATCGGCGCAAGGGATCGATCACTATGCAGACCTGTTGGCTGGCGTCCTATCCGAAGTCGGGCAACACCTGGTTTCGGATCTTTCTTTCGAATCTGCTGTTTCCCGAACGCGCCCCCGTCGACCCGAACCAGCTCCCCATGAGCAACCTGATTGCCTCCGCTCGCGGCCCATTTCAGGAGATACTCGGCTTCAACTCGAGCTTGCTGACCAGCGACGAAAGCGCCTGCCTCCGTCCGGCAGTAGACTCCGCTATCGCGCGCGCCTGGACGGGAGCACTCTGCCTGCGAAAAGCGCACGACGCCTACACGATGCTTCCCGATGGCCAACCGTTGATGGGCAAAGGCCCTGACTTCAAGGCGCTCTACATCCTTCGTGATCCCTGGGATGTCGCCGTATCGGCTGCGAATCACTGGAATCTGGGCTTCGAGGACACGGTGGATCGCTTGTGCCAAGACGAACTCAAACCGCATCGCAATCGCGATGTCAATGAACAATTCCCGCAACACCTGCTTTCCTGGGCTGATCATGTCCTGAGCTGGCTCCACAGTCCGATGGATGTCTGCCTGATCCACTATGAGGACATGCATCGTCAACCACTTGCGACGTTCAGACGCGCCGTTCGGTTTCTGGGGCTCGATCGCGACGACGACGCCATCAATGACGCCATTCAGGCCAGTGAATTCAAACGGTTACAACAGCTCGAAGCCAAGGAGGGTTTCATCGAAACGCCCCGGGACGGGACACGATTCTTCCGCAAGGGCGCGATGGGCGATGGGCTATCGAAGCTGACGTCGGATCAATTGGACCGGCTTCGGGTGCAGCGGAAAATCGTTGATCGAGCAATCGAGAAGAAGGAGATCGGTCAAGCAGGGATAGAGAACCGATGACTCTGTTTCGCTATTGTGGCTTCGATATCGAGAGTTTGATCGAATTTCCGGAGCTGAAAACCCTGGAAACCAGGCAGAACGAGGATCCAATTGCCGTCGAGCGAGCCCCCGTCCGCATCGACATCGGATCTGGCCAACGCCAGGGACCCAACTGGGTCGTCGGGCAAAAGGAGGCCTTCTGGTGGCTGGAGGGTATCGCTCGATTCCGGGTCGACTCGAAGGGTATTCAGGTCGACGGCGAGCCCAATGCCCCTGAGGGCTTGATCCGAGCGCTGACGCTCGAAGCGCCCATGACCCTGGCAATGCAGTTTCGAGACGCCTTTTGTCTTGCCGTCTCCTCGACGACGGACGGGCGTGACGTATCTGCCTACCGTTTCCTCCCTGGTGGCGGTAGCTCGACGGCTGCCGCATGGCAGGTGACCCGAAAGCCGGGCCAACTGCTGTTCAGCGATACGCTGCTCCACGTCCGTGTCGACGACAAGGGACAGCCTATCGCATCGCCTCAGGGCAGCGGTATCCTGCTCTGGCCAAGAGCGATCGAATTGCTTGAGCTGGATTCGTGTTCGCGGATGTCCGTTCGACCGGAGCTGCCATTGCAACGACTCGAGCTTCCCGCGTGCCGCGACCCTCTTCCCTTAGGAAAGATCATCACGGCAGCGATGTATCGCCGCCTGCAGGAATCCACCGTCGACGATCACCACACGATCGACGCCCGACGACCGTTCAGGCTGGCCGCGCTGAGAACCGCGGGTCGCTTGTGGGTGGATGCCATGGACAAGACGGAGAAACACTTTCAATGGTGTCTTGCCATAGCACGGCACTGTGCAGTCGAGCGCGGAACAAGATCGATCCTCTATCCCTGACCCTGGTAATTCATTGCGAGTCGACTGGAATGTCTGAGCTCCAAAAAGAAAAGGCCCGAGGAATTCTCGGGCCTTTCGTGTCAATTGGTGTTGACCGGATCAGCTAACTGGCGGCAACGTTCCTGAAGGCAGCGTGCGATTGTCGCTGCCACCGCTGTGAAATACGTCGGGGGCTGCCTGACCGCCCGCTGCTGTTTCGCGGGTGCTAAGAATTTCCAGGACTGGGCTGTTCCACTCGTGCTTCATCATTTACTCCTAAACGAAAACAGTGTTATCGAATATCACTGGCTGAGCCCCCTTGGAGTGACCCGACCTTCCTCCAAAGTATAGCCTTGATGGCTCGTGCAAGTCAAGCGCGTCAGTCCGATCGAATCGATGCGGCCTGAACTCAGACCAGCCACGTGTAACACATTGATGTCTATCCGTTTTCTTGATTCGCTGAGGATATCGGGCTTCGCATCATCCAGGCCCGGCAGCGGCAAGCTCCATCGTGTCGACAAAAAAACCCCCGGGCTGCTTTGCAATCCGGGGACTATTGGTCATGCTTCAGCGCGATCGGGGAACTCTCCAGGGATCGCCGTTTCGCAGAACTCAGGATACGGGAGGCTGAACCGTGAACGAAGGTTGAGCTTCGGTCGCGCTACCTGCACTGTGAAATACGTCTGGTTGACCTGCGCCACCGGCCGCCGTGTTGCGGGTGCTTAGCACTTCGAGATTGGGTTGAGTCCAAGCGTCTTTCATAGTCGTGATTCCTTGTATATACGATGTTCCAATGAACCTAAAGGCGTCTATTCCCTCAAGACAATCCAATACTAAGTCAAAAAGGGGACCGATTTCAAGCAGAAGAGCAAGGGCCCATCGTCGATCATTCGGTCTCTCGCGCGCGAAAGTACGCGCTGGCCTGTACTACCACCGAGGGACTCCCATCCGTCATGACGAGGTGCCACCGGTTGGAGGGCCAGTAGAACAGCTGTCCGGCACGAACCACAAAACGTTCGGCCCTCGACAGATGATCGGCCAATCGATCAGGGTCTGGTGTGTAGAGATCAGCCGGTGGCCAGCGGTAGTCGGGCGGCCAGGTACAGTAGGTCCGTTCACCTAGCAGACAGAACGAGAACACGCTCGCTTGATCCCGATGCGCTCCGAATGGCGTGATACGGTAATTTCCGAAAAACGTATCCAGATCCCAACGATGCACGGGGGGCTCCTGGTAGCCTTCGATCCTCGAACACAGCTCTGAGATTCGATTCATAAAGACCGGTCGATGCGTCTGAAGCCGATGGATATTGGCACCGCCCACACGTGCTCCAAGACGAGCGAAGAATCCATCAAACCCGCTGTCAGCCGATTGCGGCCCCATCAGATCGAGCGATGCCTGCACGAAATCCTCGACCCGATCCCTTGGTGGCTCGCGACGGGCAATCCAGAGTCGATCGGCGGGCAGACGATCCGTTCCGCGCGTCGAAACGACCAGCTCGAAGAGCTCCTCTAGCGATGCCATCGGACCCGAGTCAAGCATCGGCAGGCGCGTCGGCCGCTTTTCCCAGAACTCGCCCATGAAACGACACCACAGATCTTCGGTCCATGACCTGTCAAGATCGGTGCATAATTCACTCATTGCTCGGCTTGACAAATTCTATAGTCTCCTAGATCGTTCTGGCCGACGAACCGAAAGAGTGCACAAGTGACACAACAGCCAATCCAATCCGATCTGGCGACAATGGCGAAAAAGTTGCTGGCATCACCCGACGGCCAGGGCAAGGTGCTGGACTTCGCTCGCGCGCTCTACAACAAGGGTCAGCTCGACGCTGCCGCGCAGGTCGAGCAGATGATCCTTGCCTCGGGTTCCGCTGAATTGAAGCATCGTTGGCGTCTCGCTCAAAGTGCCCGCGCGCCTGCCAATCAGTATCTGCTGGTCAATAACCCAGAGCGGACACTTGCCTTCAAAGCCGCCCTGGACGCGGTGATCAAACCTCACTCCACGGTCCTGGAAATCGGCACCGGCTCCGGCATCCTCAGCATGCTGGCGGCGCGCGCAGGTGCCCGACAGGTCTATACCTGTGAACATCAGATCCTGATGGCCCATGTAGCGAGAGAGATTATCGAAGACAATGGATTGAGCGACGTCATCACGGTCATTGCGAAAGGCTCTGATCAGCTGAAGATCGGCGTCGACATTCCAGAATCAGTGGATGTGATCCTTTGCGACGTGTTCACCGGCTCACTTCTCGAAGCCGGCGGACTCGGATTGGTCGCTCGCGCATCGCAAACCTTCCTAAAGGGCGGTGGCCAAGTGGTTCCGCAGATTGGCGCTATCACGGGCTGCCTTGCCGGCAGCGACGGTCTCGAGGCACTTTGCCGCTGCTCCAGGACTGACGGAATGGACCTTCGGCGCTTCAATCTCTTCTCACCTTCCAGGCTGCAAATCCAGCCTGATCAATTCCAGACACTCGATATCGAATATTTTTCCCAGCCGATCAACGGCTTCGAATTCAGAATCGGTGAGTCGACTTCCGATCGACCACAGCAACAACAGATTGAAATCGAGATCACGCAATCTGGCCTGATCACGGGGTTTCTGCAGTGGACGGATCTCGAACTTGCACCAGGCATTCGCCTTCACGGTGGGCCAGACCAGGTCATCAACTGGCCGCGCTTCCTGCACGTTTTCCCTGACCCGATCGAAGTCCGAACCGGTCAGAAACTACGTCTGATTCTCGAGCACAATGCGCGACGTTTTTCTGTCTGGCCAGACATGTGAAGCGTTGATCAATAGAACTCACCGAGGTCCGACACACGGTAGCGCCTGGCGCAGGCTTGCGGCCAACGATCGAAGAAATCCACGACCTGTTGGCGGGTCAGGGTACATTCTTCGTGTGCTGCCAGCTGTTTCTGCAATGTATCGATTCTTTCAGGCTGCCTAAAACTGCGAATCGGCTCCAGCAGAGAAAGTTCTTCCGGATAATTTTCCATCAGTGCCGGTGCGAGCTCTTTGAGCGTAGGCCATTTGAGATTGAAGGCCAGATGCAGGGAGTTTTCCGAGGGCTGGCACTGATGGTGCAGTCCAGCGGGAACGAACAGGAAATCACCAACACGGAGCGTCTTCTCGTCGGTTTTTTCAGTTGGCTGGGTCGGGAGGCGCCGCACGACACCACACCCGGGTATGGGAGAACCATAGAACAACCAGGTCTTCTCCCCCGCCGTTTGAACCGCGATGACGTCCACGTGATCGTAGTGCAAGGGCATGCAGGGTGCCCGCCCTGGAGAACCGATCGCCACAACGCGCACATAGGCACCTGTCGACAGTTCGATCTGCCTGGCAAGCTGACGAACTGACGGCAGTTTGAGCTCCAGCCGATTGATCATCACGCTCACGCCCTGCTCCAGCAGTGGTTCAAGACGATCCTGGCGCAGTCGACCTTGCTCGCCGAGAACGCCCATGAGCGCCAGATCGATCGCTTGGCCGTTCTTGTACAACCGCCACTGCTGGGCAGCGTGGCGATCGCTTCGAGCAAGTTGCATTACATCATTCCAGGTGAACTCGAGCGCCGCTCTTTCAGCGTCACCATTGATATCGAGCCGCGTATGCACAACGCGACCTTTCTCGCAGGCGGCCAACATGTCCTCAGCATCAAAGGGAAGCGAAGTGGAAATCAGGTCATCGGACAGGTCACCTGCGGCCATCAATCGTTCTTGCCGTAGAACCAGCGCACATAGCTGCCCGCGTGCAGCGGCCCCAGCAACGCCAGCTGCAGTCGCACGGCCTTTCTTCGCGGCGCCGTACGCCAGTCCGTGGCGTCAAATTCGGCCCAGAGTTCGTCGATCTTGTCCATATCGAAGAGCGAGCTGACATCCGGATCGTCTCTGAATTGCTGGTAGCGTCTCACGATGGCTTCCCGGTCGCGCTCGACCCGGGCGAACCAGTCCGCATCCTGAAGGCCGATCCGGTGTTCATCGACGATGCTGTCGGGAAGGAGATGACGCATGCCACATCGAACCAGGCGACGGTTGATACCGTCACGCAGATAGAAGCGTTCCGGAACTGCAAGACAGAACTCCACGACACGCCGATCACCCGAGGGGTCACGTTGGTCAAAGCCATAAAGCATCTCGGCACCCCCGCCCTGAGCAACTTGATGGGTATGCTGGAAAGGCTCGGATCGCTGCCTCCAGCTTGACCAGTAGTCCCAGTAAGCTCGAATGTTCTGTTGTTCGTGGAGGCGAGTGTCTGCGCCAGTCTGTCGAGCGAAGTCCGGGTTCACCGCGCTGAATCGGTCCCAGCTCGGCGCCTGTCTTGCTTTCTGACGGATGCGCCAATGGCAATACCAGTCCGGCAGCAAGGGTTTGATGATGTCCGCGATAACAAGATGGCGAGTGTTATAGCCTTTTCGCCGCAGTAGACCCAGCTCCCGTCGAAGCCTTAGCCATCGCCCGGTCCTGAAGAGCTGATTGAGCCGACCGAAGCCCGTGTAGCTGAAAGTGTGATTTCCGTAACCCGCATTCAGAAGCAGCTTCACGCCGTCCTGCCTGGCCTGCTCGAGCAGCGGTCGATAGCCCGTCTGATAGGTGGGCGATGCATTGGCCGGCGTGTGGTTTGCGCCGAACCAGTCTTCCAGGCCGTCGAGAATCGAGCGGTCATCGGGGGCAATGAAATTGGGCTTGAGGTTCGAGTACAACTGCGCGAGGTCTCGCACCTTGGCGGACTCGTCCAGATAGCGGTTGCCGAGGATCTCAGGAACGCCGGCATCCTGTCGGGGTACTCGGGTGTAGCCGTGCAGAACCTGGTCCTCGGCGGCAAGTTCTCTGCAGCAGAACGCCGCCAGCAGAGAGGAATCCAGTCCGCCGCTCAGGCGAATTCCTGCCTCGCCGGTGCGCCTTAGATGCTGGCGCACCACGGTCGCGAACAATTCCTCGAAGGCTTCCCAGCATTCCTCCTCGCTGCTGAATTTCAGCGTCGGCCCACGCTCGAGCTGCCAATAGAGATGATCGGAACGCCCGGAAGGCGACAATTCGACCCAGTGCGAAGTCTGAATCGACTCCATGCCTCGGTAGAGGAAATCGCTGCCTGAAGGGGCACCCAGAAGAACATCGGCTAGAACACGTTCATCGAACTCCCGTGGAATCTGGGGGAGGGCAAAAAGCGCATCCAGCGTAGTCGAGAAATAAATCGTGTCGCCGCTCTGGTGATAGATCAGCGAGCGGCCACTCGGAGCTCCGCGCAGCATGATCAGCTTCTGGTCATCGGGCTTCCAGACCAGGCTGGCATGGGGGCCGATCCAGCGCTTCAGGCCATCGGTCGACCAGCGCAGCCAGGCCCGAGACGCAATAGCGCTGTCCGAGAGCG
>CAZIMY010000105.1:0-8908 GCA_964540315.1 uncultured Wenzhouxiangella sp. | reverse complement strand
TTAGCCAATCGCCCGGTTTCAGGCAGGCGGCGGGCTCTTGCCAGCGGCAGATCTAAACGCATGCCTGGCGCAAGAACTCGGCCTGATAGGCGATCAGCTCATCCGCGTTTGCCACCCTCCCTTCGATTGTTGACAAGATCATCAGATGAATTGGATGTTTAATTGTCGCCGCTCGCGACATTTGAAGAGGGCTGCTAGGATAAGATTTTGACCGACACGCGGGGTGCTATAAACATGAAACTGACTTCGAGCGACCTGACCGACCACCAGCCGGTGCCTTCACGATTCGCCTTTGGCAAGCTGGCCGACGACGCGCCGATGGCGCTGTCGGACAACGTTTCGCCGAACCTTGCCTGGCAGGATGCACCGTCATCGACTCGATCATTCGTGCTGTTGTGCGTGGACCCGGACGTGCCTTCAGTCGCCGATGACGTGAATCAGGAAGGCCGATTGTTGCCCGCGGACATGCCAAGGGTCGACTTCTTTCACTGGGTCATGGTCAATATTCCGGCCGATGTCACCGAGCTTGCAACCGGCCAGTGCAGTGATGGCGTCACGGTCAAGGGCAAGCAGAAGCCGAAAGGCCCGGCCGGCGCCCGCCAGGGCCTGAACGATTACACGAGCTTCATGGCTGGTAATCCGGACATGGCGGGAAAGTATTTTGGCTATGACGGCCCGTGCCCGCCGTGGAACGATGAGCGGCTCCACCACTATGTCTTCACCATCTATGCCCTCGATACAGACCAGCTGGATTTTCCCGATGAGTTCACCGGTCCAGACGTGCAGCAGGCGATCGCCGGACACGTGCTGGCTCAAGCCAGTCTGACCGGTACCTATACCCTCAATCCGGCACTCTGAGCGATCATTTGATTAATTTTTGAACTAACGCACGTTTTATTAGCTCAATACTTGATCATTTTTACCGCTGTCACGTTTCTCAAAAGCCCAGCATGCTCAGCATTTGGGCATTGGAATGATTTGTGCATTGCATTCAGGCGGCATCTATTCATCCATTAAGTTAAAGGAACCTGCTCAGATATGACACCGACTGAAATCATCAAGCGCATCAGTGACGAAGAGATCGAATTCGTTGACTTTCGATTCGCCAATACCCTTGGCAAGGAACAGCACGTCAGCGTACCCGCCTCGGCGGTCGACGAAGAATTGTTGACAGACGGCAAAATGTTTGACGGATCTTCGATTATTGGCTGGAAAGGCATCAACGACTCCGACATGGTTCTGATGCCCGATTGCGAAGCGACCTTCCTAGATCCGTTCTCGGAGCACAAGACACTCAACGTCAGCTGCGACATTCTTGAGCCGGCGACCATGCAGCCTTATAACCGTTGCCCCCGATCACTTGCCAAGCGCGCCGAAGCCTATCTCAAGGCCAGCGGCGTTGGCGACACCGCCTACTTTGGCCCTGAACCCGAGTTTTTTGTCTTCGACTCTGTGCGCTTCGGCAACGATATTTCCGGTGCCTTCTTCGAAATCGACGCCGACGAGGCGGCTTGGAATACTTCCAAGGAATACGAGGAGGGCAATCACGGCCATCGGCCCCGGGTCAAGGGCGGTTATTTCCCCGTCCCGCCGGTCGATGGATTGGCGGACCTGCGGGCACTGATGTGCACCACTCTTGAGAGCATTGGCATTCCGGTCGAGGTGCACCATCACGAAGTTGGCACAGCCGGCCAGTGTGAGATCGGCACGCAGTTCAACACCCTCACCCGCAAGGCCGACGAGCTGCTGATGCTCAAGTACGTGGTCCAGAACGTCGCCCATATGCACGGCCGCACCGCCACGTTCATGCCCAAACCTCTGGTTGGCGACAACGGCTCTGGCATGCACGTTCATCAGTCGCTGTCCAAGGATGGAACCAACGTCTTTGCCGGTGACGGCTATGGCGGTCTGAGCCAGACGGCCCTGCACTATATCGGCGGCATCTTCAAGCATGCCAAGGCCATCAATGCATTCGCTAACTCGACGACCAACAGCTATAAGCGCCTTGTGCCCGGATTTGAAGCACCGGTGCTCCTGGCCTACTCGGCCCGCAACCGATCGGCATCCTGCCGCGTACCGTGGGTCTTCAGCGACAAGGCCCGACGGATCGAAGTGCGCTTCGGAGACACGGCCGGGAACCCTTATCTGACGTTCGCTGCCATGATGATGGCCGGTGTCGACGGGATCATCAACAAGATCGATCCGGGCGAACCCATGGACAAGGATCTTTACGACCTGCCGCCGGAAGAGGAAAAGAACATCCCGCGGGTAGCGCATGCACTGGATCAGGCCCTGGAAGCACTCGATAATGACCGCGAATTCCTCAAGGCCGGCGACGTGTTCTCAGACGACCTCATCGACGGCTACATTGACCTGAAAATGCAGGAAGTCACGCGTTTCCGGATGTCGACGCATCCGGTCGAGTTCGACATGTACTACTCCGTCTAAACGCTGATTCAGGGAGAAAGCTGTCGCCCACCGGGCGACGGCCCTTTCCAAGCTCAGCCAGCTATGCTCAAATCTTGTGCAGGTGTGGCGGTAGAATGCCGGCATAAACTCACCGACAAATCGAGCAAGTCGACATGGCACTCTTTATGAAACTCTTGCTGGCCGGGCTCTGGTTTTTTGCAACCAGCGTCTTGGCCCAGCCGATCTACCGCGTCGTCGATGAAAACGGCGTCGTCACCTATACCGACCAAAAGCCTACCGAAGACGCGAAGCCGCTGGAACTGCCCGACCTCAGCGTTATCAGCGGGCAGGCGCCAGAGGCCGCGGCTCTGATCGAAAGCGAAGGGGATGATCCGAGCGTTGAACCTTTTCAGATGCGTATCGCTGAGCCTTCCGACGGCAGCAACATTGTCAATAGTGACGGGCGTTTAGATATCCGATTCGAGAGTAATCTGGACATTCCGCCGGCGGCCCAGCTGGTGGTCTTCGTCAACGACCAGCCGCAAGCTCCGATGCGCGAGATGGTGATGAGCCTGACGGATCTTCAGCCCGGTGAATATCGCCTCCAGGCCGAGCTCCAGACGCCGAGCGGCCGCAAGCTGGCCGAAAGCCAGGCCGTTGTCGTGCAGCTGCTTTCAGCGGAGTCGGGCTGACCCACCCCATGCAGACCGTCGAGCTCGATAGCCTCTTTACCGGGTTGATGTTGATCGGGACCGACGGCCTCATCAAAGATGTCAATCAGGCGGCCGCCGACTTTCTGGGTCGGTCACCTGAAAGCCTGCGAAGCCATCCTCTGACGGCCATCGATGCCGCTTTGGCGCAGTGGTCGCAAAGACTTGCCCAGGGCCACCGAAGCTTCCAGGCCCCTGAGGCCTCGCTCAGCTCGACAGGCCAGACCACGGATGCTATTTTTACCCAGCTCGACGATGACAGCATCCTGATCGAACTACACCCGGTTGCCGAGCGTCTGCGCCAGCGCCAGCTGGCCGACCGCGCTGACCAGCAGCAAGCCATTCACATGATGTCGCGTCGCCTGGCACATGAGCTGCGAAACCCGCTCGCCGGCGTTCGTGCCGCGGCGCAGCTGATTGGTGCTCAGACGACCGAATCAGCCCTGCGGCGGCACGCCGACATGATCCAAAGAGAGGTGGATCGAATCACCCGCCTGATCGAGCGATTTGCGGGCGATCGAAACCATGAGCTTTCGCCGGTCAACCTGCACCGCGTGCTCGAAGAAACAGGCGAGCTGGTGCTGGCCGAACGCCACGGCCAACTGGAGATCATTCGAGACTTCGACCCCAGCATCCCCCGCCTGATGGCCGACGGACCCCGGCTGCACCAACTGATGCTCAACCTTGTCCGGAATGCGGTTCAAGCCGACGCGACGAGCATCAGGCTGGTGACCCGCATCGAGCATGACTCTCCGATGGTGGACCGGCCCGCCCGACACGCAGTGCGAATCGAAGTCATCGATGACGGCTCAGGGGTTTCGGATGCCCTGCGCGAGCGCTTGTTTCTGCCTCTGGTTTCGGGTCGTGACCAGGGCTCGGGATTCGGGCTGGCGATCGTACAGCAGATTGCGCGCGCGCACGGGGGGCTTGTCGAGTACCTGCCGCGTTCACCCGGCAGCGCCTTCGTGGTCCGCCTGCCTCTAATCGCAGCCGAGGAGATTGCTCATGCCTGACAGCGTCTGGGTCATCGACGACGACCCCGGCATCCGTTATGTGCTGGAAGAGTATCTGGCAGGTGAAGGATGGAAGCCTTCGGTTTTCGCCGACGGCAAAGAGCTGAATTCGGCGCTGCAGCACCAAAAACCCGACCTGGTGCTGGCTGATATTCGGCTGGATGGAAAGAGTGGTCTGGATCTCATGCAAGAGCTGCGGGAAAAGTCGGCTGATCTGCCGGTCATCATCATGACGGCCTATTCCGATCTGGATTACGCCGTTCGCGCTTTCAAAGGGGGAGCCTTCGAATTCCTGGCCAAACCGTTTGACCTGGATGATCTGGGCCGCTTGGTGCGCAAAGCGCTCAACACCGGGGCCGGCGAGAACGACGACGGCAGTCCGCGCGATGGCCTGGTGGGAAATTCACCCGCATTTCAGGAAATGATTCGCGTGATCGGCCGTTTGTCAGGCAGCGATATTCCGGTTCTGATCACCGGCGAGACCGGTACCGGCAAGGAACTGGTGGCAAAAGCCCTGCACCAGCACAGCCCGCGAGCGCGAGGGCCGTTTGTCGCCATCAATACCGCCGCCATTCCCGAGGATCTGCTGGAATCCGAGTTGTTCGGCCACGAACGCGGCGCGTTTACCGGCGCGGCAGACAAACGCCGAGGACGGTTCGAGCAGGCCAGCGGCGGAACCTTGTTTCTGGACGAGATCGGCGACATGCCGCTCTCGCTCCAGTCGCGTCTGCTACGCGTGCTGGCCGAAGGTGAGTATTACCGCCTTGGCGGTCACGATCTGGTCAAATCTGACGTGCGGATCATTACCGCAACCCATCGAAATCTTCCTGAACTGGTCGATACCGGGCAGTTCCGGGCCGACCTGTATCATCGACTCAAAGTCATTACGCTGCGCGTGCCGCCACTGCGCGAGCGGCTTGAGGACGTCCCCGCTCTTGTCCGCCATTTTCTGCGCGAGGCCGGACAAGCTTTCAGGCTGCCTCCCAAACTGGCGGACCGTGCCTTGCTGGAGCATTTGTCGTCGCTGGAGTGGCCCGGCAATGTCCGTGAACTACGTCATCTCTGCCAATCGCTCGCCGCACTCGCACCCGCGCCCGTCATCGGCATCGATGATCTGCCACCCGAACTGCACCCGGACCATCGTGGCGGTCAATCGGATGCGCCCGACTGGGCCGAATTGATCAGCTCAGAACTGCGCCAGCGTCTGTCAACGAAAGAACCCGACGTATACGATCCACTCAAGACCCGCTTCGAACAACACATCGCTCGGGTGGCCGTGGACTTCTGTAAGGGCAATCAGTCAGAAGCAGCGAGACGCCTCGGCATGAGTCGCAATACGCTCGCGCGCATTCTCAAGGAACCGTCCGAGCTGTCCGCATCGACTTAAACACTTTATCCGCTGAGATCCCGCCAGTCAGAAGCGGCCTTCTTGAGCCGATTCACAACCCCTTCCCACTGAGACTCCTCCTGCCAGCTTGCCAGGATTACGATATCGATGAAACGGCCACTTCGCGCATCAGCGTCGCGAAGCGCGCCATAAAGAGATCGTGCCGCACTATCGGCCTGGTCACCGAGTTCGACCAGACAGCTGGACGGATCTTCCCGCAAGCTGGTCTCCAAAACCCGACGCTTTGTTGCGTCTGAAACCAATGTCACGCGCAGCGGTTTGTCCGGACGGTAATGAACCAGGGTGCTTCCCGGCGCCTGAGGCGGCTGATCGGTTTGTGCGCCATCCGAGCGCAAGAGCTGCCAGCCCGGTAACAGCGACTGTTCGATCGTCGCTCGATCAATCTGGCCCGGGCGAAGCAGGCGGACGGTCTTCGAGGACTCGTCCAGGGCCAAAATGGACGACTCGATACCGACCTGGCAAGGACCACCATCGAGGACCAGAACGTCCTGCTCGTCGAACACCTTGGCGACATCGGCTGCCGAGGTCGGTGAGAGCCGGGTGAAGCGGTTGGCGCTAGGCGCAACAAGCGGGCAATCCAGTGCGTTGATCAGGGCTAGCGCCATGGGGTGGTCAGGCATGCGCAGAGCAACGCTGTGCTGACCGGCTGTGACCCGATCACAGATAAGCGAGGAGCGCTGCAAGACCAGGGTCAGCGGACCTGGCCAGAATTCACGGGCCAGATGGTCGGCCAGCGCAGGCCAATGGTCGACGCAGCGCCGCGCCTGGTCGATGTTGGCCACATGGACGATCAGCGGGTTGTTCGCCGGGCGACCCTTGATTTCGAAGATCCGCTCGATCAGGTCAGGACGGTTGACGGGTGCCGCCAGGCCATAAACAGTCTCTGTCGGCATGGCGATCAGACGTCCCTGGTCAAAAACCGCCTTCAGTTCGCGCATTTCGACAGGGTCGCAGCTGCCCGAGGTCAGGATTTGATCTTCCGGCACCGTCAGTCGACCTCCAGCCAGAACGTGACCGGTCCATCATTGGTCAACTTGACCTGCATGTCGGCACCGAATTGCCCCCTCGCCGTTTGCGTCCAGACTGAAGATGCGTGGGCAATCAGCTGGTCGAACAAGACCCTGCCATCTTCGGGCGATGCCGCGGGCGTAAAGCTGGGACGGTTTCCACTATTGGTATCGGCAGCAAGCGTAAACTGCGGCACCAGCAGCAGAGCGCCGTCGACCTGCCGCAAAGAGCGATTCATTCGGCCCTGAGCGTCGGGGAAAACGCGGTAATTGAGCAAGCGTTCGACGAACCTTCCAATCCGCTCGGTACGATCGCCGGCCCGAAAGCCGACCAAAACGAGCAGCCCCGGACCAATCTCGCCGATCACTTTGCTGTTGACCTCAACAGAGGCACCGGTCACTCGCTGCACCAAACCAATCATGGGTTTTTCCCGCCAGGATTCCGCGTTGATTATAGGCAGCCTCCAACCCGGTGTTTGCAGGTATCCTTTTTGTATGCCATTCGCACGTGCACCTTAAAAGCGCCTGCATGAAGATCACCCTTGCACTGATGCTGATCCGGCTGTTGAGCTGGCTCCCACTGCGATTGCTGTATTGGCTGGCGCTGCCTCCCGCCGCGCTGCTTTATTGCCTGCCCTGGCGAAAACACCGGATCATTCGAACCAACCTCGAGATTGCATTCCCTGGAGCAAGCGCACGGGAGTATCGGCGCTTGCATCGACAGAACCTGGTTGAAATGGTGCGGCTGATGTTGGAAATGGGCGCTGTTTGGTTCTGGCCTGCTGCGAAGGTCAACGGGGCCATCAGGGAAATCCATGGAGGGCAGCAGCTGGAAGCAGCCAGCAGATCAGGCCGCGGCGTGCTTCTGATCGCCGGTCATCATGGAAACTGGGAAATCAACGCCTTGCGCGCCGGGCTGGGCGGCAGATTCAGCGGTCTGTACAAAGCGCCGCGCGACCCCCGGGTCGATCAGGCCCTGACTGTTTCTCGATCGCGTTTTGGTGCCAGCCTGATCGCTGCCGGATCACCGGCCATGCGACAGATGCTGAAAGCGTTGCGGGCCGGCGGCACGGTCGGTCTGCTGATGGATCAGCAACCGCGCCATGGCCAGGGCGTATTTGCTCCGTTTTTCGGTCGCCCGGCGCTGACCATGACACTTGTTCAGCGACTGGCTCGTCGAACCGGTTGTGCCGTGGTGTTCTCAGATTGCCATCGGTTGCCGCGGGGCCGGGGCTGGTCGCTGGAATACCATACGCTCCCGCCCACGGTCGCAGACGCTGATCCGGTTGTCGCTGCCGGAGCCCTCAACCAATGCCTCGAAAACTTCGTCAACAGGGCACCAGCGCAATATCTCTGGCTCTACAAACGCTATGCCTTGCAGCCCGAGGGCTGGGATAACCCTTATCGGGCCGGGCGGTGAGAAGCACGCGCCTCTATCTGACGCTGCTCAACCTGGCCGCGGCGGTCGCGTCCCGGCTTCCGCTGAGCTGGCTGCATGCGGCCGCAAGACCGGCCGCTTGGCTGCTCGGCTTTCTTCCCTGGAACAAGCACGCCATTGTCGAGCGTAACCTGTCGGTCTGCTTTCCTGAACTCGCCCTAAGCGAGCGCAAACAGCTGGCCCACGCGCAGCGGGTAGAGCTTCTTCGCCTGGGCTCAGAAGTCGGCGCGCTTTCGAGGTGGTCAGAGGAGCACCTGAGTGAGCATCTTCCTGTCGTTAAGGGCTGGGAGCACGTAGAGACCGCTCTGGAGCGGGGTCGCGGCGTGCTGATGGTGACCGGACACCTCGGCAACTGGGAGATTCTTAATCTGGAGCTCTCTCGCCGAATGAGCATGGTGACCCTCTACCGTGCCCCTGAAAATCCGGCGGTAGACCAGTTCATCAGCGAGGCACGGTCGCGATTCGGGGGTCGGGTCGTGGCCAGCGGTAGTGCCTCAATGCGGCATCTGCTGCGTCAGCTGAAAAACGGCGGTGCCGTCGGTATTGCGGCCGATATCCAACCCAAGGGCGGAGACGGCGTATTCGCTCCGTTTTTGGGCGTACCCGCACTGACCATGACGCTGGTGAATCGGCTGGCAAGAAAGACCGGTTGCGCGGTCATTTTCTGCAAGGCCATTCGCCTGAGTGAGGCAAGGGGTTGGCGCCTGGATTTTCAGCCTGCGCGACCAGAAATCGCGGATTCTGATCCCGCGCAGGCTCTGGCTGTCATGAATGATTGGTTGGCCGAGAGTACACGGACCCACTCAAGCCAGTACCTATGGATCTACAAGCGGTTCAGCAAGCGCCCCGAACCGGGAAAACGCTTTTATCCAAAAGCCTGATCAGGCCGAAGACGAAGCCTGGGGCGTTTTCCAGCCCAGCAG
>CAZIMY010000104.1:0-8955 GCA_964540315.1 uncultured Wenzhouxiangella sp. | reverse complement strand
ACAACTACTTTAATGACAACCGCAACACAACCTTCGATCTGCGGGCAGTCTCGGCGGCGGGTCCCGACGCGTTCGGATGGATCATCGGCGCCTACCAGCGTGACCAGACCCAGCGACTGCGCCGGGTTTACACCTTTCTGGACGAGGATTTTCTGCGTGACTACGAGACCAACAATCGCGCCCTCTACGGACGGATTGATCTGCCGCTGGCCGAGCGTTTCAGACTCGAGGCCGGGCTTCGCTATGAGCAGCGCGAAGCGCGCTATGCCGACAGCGACGGCGCCCGGTTCCGACCCGACGAGAATTTTTGGGGCGGTCGGCTGGCTTTGCAGTACCGGCTGGCCGATGGCGGTCAGGCCTACGCGCTCATCTCGCGCGGCTACAAAGCCGGCGGGGTCAACAGCGATTCGACCATCCCTGATGCCCAGCGCGAGTTTGCCACCGAAGTGCTGTGGAACTACGAGCTGGGATTCAAAGCCCGTTTCAAGCAGGGGCAGGTGGATTTGCGCGCCGCGCTGTTCTTCCAGGACCGCGAGGATATCCAGACCCAGCAATCACTGGTGGTTCCCATCGAGGGCGAGCTTTGCCCATGCCGCTTCATCGAATTTCAGACCAACGCCACCGCCGGGCGGAGCTATGGGCTGGAGGCCGAGCTCAACTGGCAAATCAGCGACTCGATCCAGGCTTTCGGCAGCCTGGGACTGATGGACTCGAGCTTCGAAGATTTCCTCAACTTCTCGCACGTCGATGCCGATCCGGCAACCGGTCAGCCTTTCAATCTGGATGGCCGCGACTTACCCCACGCCCCCAACTATATGTTTGCCCTTGGAGCCGTCTTCAAACTGTCGGATCGCTGGTACCTGCGCACCGAGGTCGAAGGCAAGGACGCGTTTTTCTTCTCCAGCCGTCATGAGGTGCGTTCGGATGCCTACCAGCTGTTCCATGCGCGTCTCGGCTATCGAACCGAGCGCTGGGATCTCGCACTGTGGGCACGCAACGTCGGCAATGAAAACATCACCACGCGCGGCTTCGGCAGTTTCGGCAATGATCCCCGCAAGGGCTATGCCGTCGAGCCCTATTTTCAATTTGGCCAGCCGCGAGTTATTGGCATGTCGGCCAGCTATGTGTTCTGAACATACGGTCCGCAGTCGCTGATGCCTGACACCTGGCTGGATAGTCTCGCCGACGCTATGGCAGCGATGTCCGCCTGGGAGGCCGCCGCAGTGGTGTTATCTGTGGCTTACCTGCTGCTGGCCGTGCGCCAGAACCCGTGGTGCTGGGCGGCGGCATTTGCGAGCACGACAATCTTCACCGCGCTGTTCTGGCAGGTGCAGCTGGTCATGCAGTCCGCGCTCAACGTGTACTACATGGCCATGGCGGTCTACGGCTGGTGGCACTGGCGACTTGGCGGACAGGAGGACGCTAGCTTGCCGGTGATCCGCTGGTCCTGGCAAAGGCATGTGGTGACTATCGCTATCATCACTCTGACCGCGCTGCTCTCCGGCTGGCTCCTGGCTCACCATGGCGACGCTGCTCGACCCTACCTAGACTCGCTGATCACCTGGGGTGCGGTTGTAACGACCTTCATGGTCGCGCGCAAGGTCCTTGAGAACTGGGCCTACTGGATGGTGATCAACGCTCTGGCTATCTTCCTGTTCCTTGATCGCGCCATGGTTCTGACTGCGGCACTGCATGCGAGCTACCTGGTGATTTCAGTTTTCGGATGGATCAGCTGGCGGCGCGAGTATCTGCGGCAGCAGGCTTCCCGCGGGAACCTTCATACGTGAGTGCGAACTCCATCGAAACCCATTCGAACCGTCGCCTCGCCAAAGCACTAAGCACCTGGGGCGATTGGGGCCTGCCTCTGACGGCGAGACCAGAAATCCTGGAACAAGTGCCGGGCGGGCGCACCAACCGGAACTTCCGGCTCTCAGCGCCCGGCCTGGACAATGATCTGCTGCTGAGGCTGAATCATCCGGAACCCCGCAGGCTTGGCATTCAAAGAGCAGCGGAGCGCGAAATCATGGCCACGGCGGCCGAGTCGGGCATTAGCCGCCCTTTCTGGTATTGGGATCCGGCAGATCAGTTCGTCGTTTTTCCCTGGCTGACCGCGCGCGCATGGACGGCAGAAGACTTTGCTTGTCCAGAGCAACGCGGGCGACTGTTGAACATAATCGCGCAGGTCAGGCTTCTTGAAGCCCCGCGCCCGCGTCGCGCCTACCTGCCCTACGTCGAGCATTACTGGTGGCAGTTGAAAAATGCCGGTTTAATCGACCGGACGCTAGACCAGCGCTGGCAGTCCATCAGACCTCGCCTGGTGGCTTTCGATCTTGAGGAATGGCCGTCCGGCCTGGTTCACCACGACCTTATTCCCGCAAACATCCTCGAGACCGCAGACCAACTCTATGTGATCGACTGGGAATACGCAGCGCGCGGTCACCCGGACATTGATTTATGGTCCTTGGACCCGAGCAGCGTGCGCGAGCCCTTCGTTCCAGAGTTGATGAGCTGGATCAACCATTTGTGGGAGCGCCTGGCCCAGGCCCAATCTCAGTAAAGCCGCTCGACGTAAGACTCAATCGGCTTGCGGACCCGGTCCTCTTCGTCATTGGCCCATTTGCGCGGCGGCAGCTCCGGCGCTGGAGGAGGCTGATCAGAGTAGGGAACTTTGTTAAGGATGTCCGCAATGCAGTTGAGGCGCGCGTGACGCTTGATATCGGCATCCACGAAATACCAGGGCGAGACCTCGGTATCGGTGTACTTCAGCATCTCGTCTTTTG
This sequence comes from uncultured Wenzhouxiangella sp., assembly GCA_964540315.1. Taxonomy (GTDB): domain Bacteria; phylum Pseudomonadota; class Gammaproteobacteria; order Xanthomonadales; family Wenzhouxiangellaceae; genus Wenzhouxiangella. The sequence continues at coordinate 6,175 of CAZIMY010000104.1, read as the reverse complement.
CCTTTGAATAATCAGCCCAGCGATCCCTCGCCTTGATATCCATCATTGAAAGTTTCCAGCGCTTGGCCGGATCTTCGACCCGCGCCTTCAGCCGCGATTCCTGTTCACGCTCACTGACCGAGAACCAATACTTAAGTAGCTGGATGCCGTCGCTGATGAGCATGTCCTCAAACTCCGGACACGAGTGCATGAAACGCTGCACCTGCTCTTCGCTGGCAAAGCCCATGACCCTTTCCACGTTCGCCCGGTTGTACCACGAACGGTCGAACAATACGATCTCGCCCGCAGCCGGAAGATGCTGGACGTAGCGCTGGAAATACCACTGGGTCTTTTCACGATCGGAGGGCACGCCCAAGGCAACGGTGCGTACGACGCGCGGATTGGTCATATCGGTAATCCGCTTGATGGCGCCTCCCTTGCCGGCCGCATCGCGACCTTCAAACAGGATGACGACGCGCCGCCCGGACTCCACAACGCTGTGCTGCAGTTTGACCAACTCAAGCTGCAGGCGACGGAGTTCCTGCGTGTAGATCTTTTTTTTCAGCTTGCCCTTGTCGCTGTAGTCCTCCGGCCCAAACCGGCGATTCTCGGACAATTTCTGCATCTCGGCTCCTCAGTTGATGTTTTTTTCAATCGTCAATATAACCCCCAGCCCGACGCGCGGGTTACCGCGCCGTCAGACCGGTTCGGCGTTGTTCCAACACGCCAAGTGGGGAGCGGGCAAGCCGAGCGGATGCTGACCTTCAGATTCGTTTCGTCAGGATTTTTATCGGCGATGTTCGGCTGACTATCGCATGCGATTCGACAACGACAGGCCTTGTGTCACAGGAGACCAGAGCCTATCAATCAAGCCCTTCCAACCATTCGTCGTCGGACCCCTCGGCAATGTCGTCAAACAGAAACGTCGACAAATAACGTTCTCCGGTGTCGGCCACCATCGCGACGATTGAGGCGCCCTCTGGCGCCTTTTCGGCCACCTTGAGGGCGGCTGCGACTGAACCGCCGCCGGAAATGCCGGTGAAAATTCCCTCCTGAGCAGCCAGTGCAAGAGCGGTATCCCGGGCTTCTTCATCGGTCACCGGCACGACTTCATCAGCGACCTCCTGATTGAGAACCGCTGGAATAAAATCGGGCGTCCAACCCTGAATTTTGTGTGGTGACCAATCCTTGCCCGCCAATAACGAGGCACCCGCCGGTTCAGTCGCGATCACCTTCAGCTCCGGGCGGGCCAGCTTGAGCATCTGGCCCGCACCGGTCATGGTACCGCCAGTGCCCCAAGCCGTAACGAAATAGTCCAGCCGACGATCGGCAAAATCCCGCAGGATTTCTGGACCTGTGGTGTTGCGGTGGTAGGCAGGATTGGCAAGATTCTCGAACTGTCTGGCCAGGAACCAACCGTGGCTTTCCGCCAGCTTTTTGGCCTTTTCAACCATGCCCGAGGCGCGCTCGGCGGCTGGCGTAAGGATGACTTTTGCCCCCAAGGCCCGCATCAACTTTCGCCGCTCAACGGAAAAAGTCTCGACCATCACGGCCACAAAGGGGTGGCCGCGGGCGGCGCACACCATTGCCAGCGCGATCCCGGTATTGCCGGACGTTGCTTCAACGACCGTTTGACCGGGCTGCAGCTCGCCGCGCCGGGTCGCGTCGTCAATAATGGCAATAGCCAGACGATCCTTGACCGAGGCCATGGGGTTAAAGAACTCCAGCTTAGCGAACACCTCTACATGGTCGGGCGCAAGGCGGTTCAGCCGCACCACAGGGGTACGACCGATCGTTTGGAGAATATCGTCATAAATCATATTGATGGCCTCGTTCTGAAAAGTCGCAACATTGAACACAATATACCGTGAAGGACTATTTGACCCGAGTAGCCGGGCCGTTTTCCCCAAAAACTCCAGAGAACGTCCCTATAATCGATCGCCGTAAGCATCATCGCATTCAACTGGTTTCAAGACAGAAGACGAACACGTATGAAGCGAGAAGAACTGGTCGACATTCTGATGAAGGAATTTGATCGCAAGGGTGACGGCGTCCTTTCACGCGGCGAATTCAGAGAGCTGGTCAAATACCTGATCGGTGAGCATGGCTTCCGAATCAGTTCACAGATTTTTGAGCGGTTTGATCACGACCACGACAACGTCATCACCCGCGATGAACTGCTTGAGCTGATTGACGAATACTGGCTTTAACTTAGGGAGCCCTTAGCAAGAGCTGATGAAGTAACTTCCAGACCGGACCTTGGCTGATCAGCACATCAAAATGTCCGGCCGGCGGTGGGAGCCGGTATAAAGTGGCCTGACCGCCCGATTCGTTAACACGACCGACGTAAGTCTCGCTTTGGGTCACCGGCACAATCGAATCATTAAGGGCGTGGACCACGTCCACTTGGACATCCAATGCCAGGTTTGACAGCGGGCTGACCGCACGGTAGCGACCCGGGTGCGTTTCCGGTGCTCCACCCATTACGCGTCGAGCACCGGCCGGGCAACTTCCCTCGGAATGGCCATAAGTCACCATGTCAGCAATAGGCGCCAGTGCCAGAACGCGGTTTATCGCCAAAGGATGCGGTGAGAACAGGGGGTGAGAGACGCCAAAAGATGGCCGTGCCGCCAACCACAAAGCAAGTTGCCCTCCAGCGGAATGGCCCATCAGCGTAATGCGTTCAATGTCGAGATCATGCGCATCAGCCAAGCTTGTCAGTAGGTCGAGGGCAGATGCCACGTCCTCGAAGGTGCCTGGCCAGCCATCCTGAGCTTCAGCCGGCCGCCGATACTCGATCGTCCAGGTGGCCAACCCCAAGCGTGTGATCGCCTCAGCCAGGGGACGAATGTGCACCAGATTAAATTCGGGCAGCCAGCAACCGCCATGTATCAACATGACTATAGGATGTGACCCCGGATGATCAGGCAGGCGCAGTTCACCAAACTGATCACGATTCTGACCATAGGCAATGGTGAAATCAGCCGCTCCCCCGGGTTGGGCGATCACGTCGTCCCAGGTCGCCGGCTCAGCGTCCACCAAAGCTCCCTGAATACTCAGTCATGAGAAAAAAGCCCGTGCACGCTTTTTCGTTTCCATCAAAGAACCATCAAGCACGCTGTCCCGTTTTAATCCAGGCCAAAAGCGCGCCTCCGTAGACTGTCTGATCTTGCGCCCTGCAATCATGCCGGCTAAAGCAGCCGAAGCTGTTTGTCGCTCGATCGCCTGCGGCGCGATGGCGGCGACTTGCGACTACCGAGTTTGCGCTGAATTTCACGCGACAGATCAACAAAGCCCGGGCGGCTGCGGTATTCAGCCAGACAGTCTCGCGCGCGCCGCGCAGCACTCTGGTGATCAACAATGGGATCAGGATAATCTGCAGCGCCAAAACGTTTTCGCTCTGCCTGTCCGATCTTCCACGGTTCAAAGCATTGCTCAGCGGGCACGCCTGCCAGTTCCGGAACCCAGCGACGGACAAATTCGGCTTCTGAATCCTGATCATAAGCCTGTTTAACCGGGTTATAGATGCGCAGCGTATTGATCCCGGTTGTCCCCGACTGCATCTGGCACTGGTTGTAATGGATACCCGGCTCGTAGTCCGTAAACAGGCGGGCCAGATGCAGGGCAGGCTCGCGCCAGTGCAGCCAAAGATGATAGGCCGCGAAACTCATCAGTAACGCACGCATCCTAAAGTTGAGCCATCCGGTTTGTGCCAGGAACCGCATACAGGCATCAATCAGCGGATACCCGGTATTTCCTTCAGCCCAGGCCGTGAAGCGCGCCCGATCGAAGGCATGTTCGCGCATTCCGTCGAACCCCCTATGCATATTTTCAAACTCAAGGCTGGGCTGCTGCTCCAGCTTCTGGATAAAGTGACAGTGCCAGTGGAGCCTCTGATCGAAATGCCGCAAGGATTGGACCAGCCGCTGATCTCCGCTTTCGTGTGCCTGCCGAGTCCGATGGCGCGCGGACTTAACGATCCTCCGAAGGCTCAAAGTCCCGTAAGCAATATGCGGGCTCAAACGCGACCCTGCGGATTCAGCCGAAAGTGGCGAAGAGATCCCGCCACGGTAATTGATCGCGCGCCGGTTGATGAAATCGTCGAGCACGCTGGCACCTTCTACCAACCCGCCAAGCTGCCGGCCGGGACAAGCCAGGCGTCCGCAAGCCGGCGCCTGAGAAAAAACGCCTTGCGGCGAGCGCGCCTGAACGACGCAGCGCAATGACGCGGGCGGCTCTGCTAACGGTTCAGCCATGAAACGCTCCCACCGACCCGACCAGCCATCGCGCTCCAGCAAGCCACGCTTCACGCCAAACTGGGGATACTCATGAAACGCAACTCCGACACTCCGACACCAGGCGCGAACGCGCAGATCGCGCTGAAACGTCCAATCGTTGCCGGTTTCCTGGTGGGCATAAACCGCCGTAAAACGCCAGCGCGTCAACAGGGCACGGAATACCTCAACCGCGTCGCCTCGCTCTATGATCAGTCCTTGCCCGAGGCGCTCCAGGGCCTGATGAAGATCGACCAAAGCCTCGGCGATGAAATCTTGCTGGCGCGAGCTGGTATCGGGCTGTTTCCAGTATTCGGGCTCGACCACGTAGACCGGCAACACCGGCCCCTGTCGACTGGCCTCGGACAGCGGCTGGTGATCATCGAGCCTCAGATCACGCTTAAACCAGACCAGCTGCAGGTTCATCAATGCGCCTGGCGGCGACTTCGCCGACAGCGCTCGGAGCAGTAGCGGACCTCGTCCCAGCAGTCACGCCACTTTTTTCGCCAGGCAAATGGACGCTGGCAGATTGGGCAGATTTTCTCCGGCAGGTTGGACTTATCCATGGGCCGCATTGGAGCACCGCCAGCAGAAAATCAAGGTGAAGCGCCGGCCGCTTAGCGCACCAGGTGCCAATCCGTTTGGCGACCGGCCAGATAGATCACCCGTTCGCCGTCAAATACCGCGGTCTGCTCCAGCTTGATGTTGACTTGCTGATCATCCCATTCCGGCACTTCTGTCTTGATGCTGCCCTCGATGGCATAAGCCGTCTTCGGATGCAACGGCCAGTCGCCGGTACCGGTGATTGCGCCTGGTTTGTCCCACATACCGATCGTCGGGCCCGGACCATGACCGAAAAAGCCAATGGGGTGGGTGTAAATATTGAAAGACCACGGCCTGCCTTTCATGCTTTGCTGAGCGTTGGCGAGAATGGCGTTACCTGCCAAGCCGGTTTCAAACTCTTCGGTGAGCAGATCCTGCCACTGGTTGCCTTGCGCCAGCGCGGTCTTCAAGCCTTGCGGCACGTCGGCCTCGCCGGCCTTGAGGACATACGCCATCTCCTGGGTGTCGGTACACAGTTTGAAATAACAAATACCGACATCGGTATGCAGAACATCACCGGGCTGGATCACGCCGCTTTCCCCGCAAAATGGCGTGTCTTCATTGCACTCGGTACCGGGGCGCTGCAGATTGACGTAAGGCATGAACCAGATAGGCAGACCCAGGGATTCAAAACGCTGGCGCAGATACCAGGCCACGTCATCGGTCGTGGTCACACCGGGCGTGATGGCACGACTCGAGAAACCTTCGGCAATGACTCCGCGGGCGATCGAAACGATGTGTGGATAAACCGCCAATTCACCATTGGTGCGGGTTTCCAACCAACGAACGACAAGTTTCTCGGCCGAAACCAGCCTCTCTTCGAAGCCCTCCGGCAGCACGCCCACCAGTTTCTGGTGCAGCCCGTGGGTCAGCCCGTCCGCCACCGGCCAAGCCGCAGAAACGTTGATGCCGATAGTTTGGGGATTTCGTTGACCGATCAGTTCACCCAGTGCCGCCCATTGTGCTTCCAGCGAGTCTCCTGACCATGCTTCCTCGTAGGGTTCACCGAGCGGGTAACGATTGACGGTCAGACGATCCAACGAACCATCGTCGGTTTTATGGAAGACCAGCATGGTGGTGCGGCGGGCTGCGAAACTGGGCTGCGGGACCAGGGTGAAATAGACCGGATCTTCGGCGTATTCCCGGTTGAGCACAAGCCACATATCGAGGCCTGCCTCTTCCATCAATTCGGGCAACAGGTTTTCCAGACGGTCACGCAGCAGGCGATTCTCCGGATCGATTCGCGCCCGTGAATCAATCACCCCGTGCGAGCCTGACTCCACCACCCGGCCTTGCGCGGCCTGGCCCCAAGATGGCGC
>CAZIMY010000103.1:0-8999 GCA_964540315.1 uncultured Wenzhouxiangella sp. | reverse complement strand
ATAGCAGAAGGCGTGGAGACCGCCGAGCAAGTTGCATTCCTCATCGGCTGCGGATGCGGCAAGGCACAGGGTTATCTATTCAGCCAACCACTGGAAGCATCCGCCATGACTGCTTATCTGCGGGGTGATACGAAACAGATGCCGCCCTCGTAACCGGGACGCTTCTGACGCTAGCTGGCAAGAATTCTGTTGTAGGTGGCCAGATCGGCGGCAGAAAAGCAGACGAACAGAATGGCCTGAAAATTTGCCAACTTTTTTAGCGACGACCGAACAGTGCTCACAGCGATCTTTGCGGCTTGATCTTTGGGATAGCCGTAGACCCCAGTGCTGATTGCCGGAAACGCCAGCGTACGGATGCTGTGGGCATCTGCCATTAGCAAAGACTCGTGATAGCAGGAGGCGAGAAGCTCCGGTTCGCCTTCGGTTCCGCCGCGCCACACCGGGCCGACGGTGTGGATAATGTGTTTGGCGGGTAGATCGAAGCCTTCAGTCAGCTTGGCCCGGCCAACTTCGCAGCCATTCAGCTGCCGGCATGCATGAAACAGGTCCGGGCCTGCCGCACGATGGATCGCTCCATCGACCCCACCGCCCCCAAGGAGTGATGAGTTTGCTGCATTGACGATGGCATCGACGCAAAGCGTTGTAATGTCAGCTTGAATGGTTTTGAGTTCGCAGGTCATGGCATCCTTTTCTTCGAAGTGGTCCAATGATGAAAGCATTTTAATAATGCCAAGGTTCAGGTGAGGCTTGTTATGCTCTCAGTGATCCATCGGCGTTTTATTTGGAGAGCCTGACAATGGCCTGCTTGAAAACCATGTTAATTATCGCCTTTTTGTTCTCGGGCGTCGCGCTGGCTGAGGAGGGTGCTGGTCAATCCGAGATCCGGGATTTGCTGGATGCTTTTCTTCAGGGCGCATCGAGTAATGATGCACAAATGCATGATCGGTTCTGGCACGAGAGCCTGGTGTATACGAGTTCAACAGGCGCGCGGTTCGGCAAGTCTGAGATCATGGATGGGCTCGCACAATCGGGGACAAACGAAGACGATGGTCCGTTCTACACGGCTGAAGCCGTGCACGTGCGGCTCTTGAATGATGTCGCGATCGTCACTTTTAGGCTCCTGGCCACGAGTGTTGAAGGTCATGTCGAAAGAGAGTTTTACAACACGGGTGTTCTGCAGCGCTTTGACGCGAATTGGAAGGCGGTCACGTGGCAGGCGACGCGGATACCTGAAGTCGATGAGTAGCCACTGGCCGATGGCGATGTCTCCGCTATTTTTTGGCTGCAAGTTCGCCCAATCTATACTGGCCGCTGTTTTGTCCGAAAACTGGCCAGATCAATGAGACTTCTTCCTTGCTCGATCCGACATCCACTTTACCCCGGTCTGTTGCTAATGCCCGAGCACCCGACCCGGCAGCCAGTTCGATAAGCCATTCTGGAAGCGCTTGGGATTTCAATAGGGATAGGCCCGTAAGGCAACTCGATTTCATTGAGGACGCGGCCCTGAATAAAGGCGCGCTAGCCTGTGGAAAGCCACGAAAATCTCGAGTATTTTCGGGTCTCATATTCACGGGTCTTATGAGCAATGAAATTGGCATAGCCGTGCGATACGCCGCAGTCATTTTCCAGATGCGCGATAAATTCGCCGTGCTTTTTGAATTATCTACCGTTTAGCTCTGTGATGATGTTGGGCGGGAATCGCTGTCGTTTATTTAGGTGTTCATGACCCGCTTGGATCAATCTGGCCAGTTTAATTCGTCAGTAAGATAGTGTGCGATCTCATAGTTCAGCGGCATTGATCGGATCGGTGTCGCCGATTCGAGCACGAGCAAGGAAGTTTTCATGAACAAGGGCCAAGAACGCTTTATTCTGAAAATCGTTCTGATTGTGGTGCTGATGATCGGCACCCTATCTGCCATCGGTGTGAGCGTGGACGCCACGCTGGCCCGATTCGGCGGGCTGGCTTGGCTGATTATTGTTCCCGGCGTCCTGATGCTGGCTGTCGGAGTCTTGGGGTGCTGGGGGACAGTGATCTCGGGTCTCGACTTTCGCGGGCTGCGTCGTTACCGCGCCGATGCGCTTGATCGATTCGAGGACGGACAAACGATCGCCTTGTCCGGAGTGGTTCGAATCAGCGGTGAGCCGCTGATTACGCCGTTCTCCGAACGGCCGTGCGCAGCGCTCAGCTACCAGGTCACGGGCGAGGGCCGCAGGAGTGTCGATAACCACACTCGGCAGGGTCTTTGCCTGATCGGCTTTGGCTTGGCCGATGCGGAGCTCGACTGCGGCAGCAAAAGTTTCCCGCTTCGTGCCGTTCCAGATGTTGGCACGGACTTACGCGAGATCGCGACGAATCGCGAGTGGCGCGAGCAAGGAATGAGGCTGATCAAGCGGGCGGAGAAGGAATGGGAGCAGGTGCCGGAAGACCAGGCTCGGGGGAAGCGAATCGATGCAGCACGATTCTCCCAGCCCCGACTGGATACAAAGCTGTTCGTGGCCCCGACCCGTGGCACCTCCAACAGCCTCGGTATTATTGAAGACCACGTCCCGATCAACCAGCCCGTGACGGTGCTGGCGATCTACGATGCCCGGTCGGGCGGGTTAAGGGGCGGCCGCGTCCGCGACATGAAGGTCTTCGCCGGCTTCATTGATGACAAGCTTGTGGTGTTGGAGAATGAGTGGCGCAAGGGCCTGATGTTCAGCATCCCGCTGGTGGTGGTTGGGGTGTTGCTAATGACGCTGGTCTCCTGGTGGCCAACCTACTGAGAGATCACACCGAGATAAACGTGGGTTGAGCGTCGGCGATGGCCTGGTTCCAGCGTTTTGATCTTCGAGCTTTTCAATCCTTCGAGCTATCCACGCCCAATCTGGTGATCTGATTTTGAATGGTGGCGCCGTACGCTTTTCCACTCATGGAGGGTATTGCAATCATTCGGGTAATCATCAGCTTTGCCAAGAGAGCTTTGATAAGTGTCGCAAGCGATGCTGCCATTCTTGGAGACGGCGCCATCGCTTTTTCAGTTTGCAGTCCTGGCTATCGGCGCAATTGTGTTGTGCATTTTGGTTGCCGCCGTTATTTCGGAGATAGGCTTTCATGAACTCGCCATGTGTGGTTTGCGGCAACCGTGGCATTGAACACGATAATCCATTGTGTCAGCGCCTGTCTGCGGTTGTCGCGTGATCTCGATGAAAAACTCTAGAGAGGAAGTTCCTATGCTGAATCGTGCAGGTTTTAAGCAATTCGACCCGAGAATCGGAGGGCGGGTCGGCGGCCCTGCACGGCCCTGCGGCCTAGCCTTGGCCATTTCCGGCGCGCTGGCGTTGGGCGTCCAGACCGAGACTCTGGCTCAGACGTTTCCGAACGAGATCAGGCTGCAAAATTTCGATGGTAGCTATGGCTTCGTGCTGAACGGCGAGGCAAATGATGACGCCTCCGGTACCTCGGTAAGCGCAGCCGGTGATATCAACGGCGACGGCATTGATGATCTTATCGTTGGAGCGCCTAATGCCGACCCATACGGTAGTTATTCGGGCCGCGCCTACGTGGTGTTCGGGTCGGATGGCGGCCTGCCCCATCCCTTCGATTTGGACTCGATCAACGGTTTGAACGGCTTTGTGCTGAACGGTGAATCGAACTTCGATTATGCGGGCCGGAGCGTATCTGCGGCCGGCGACATCAACGGCGATGGCATTGATGATCTGATCATTGGAGCCTCCAACGCCGAATCAAACGGTATTGACTCCGGCCGCAGCTACGTGGTGTTTGGATCAGATGCCGGCCTGCCGAACCCCTTTAACCTTTCGGCGATCAACGGTCTGAACGGTTTTGTGTTGAATGGCGAGGCGGCAAAAGACGCGTCTGGCCGGTCTGTGGCCGCGGCCGGCGACATCAACGGCGATGGCATTGATGATCTGATCATTGGAGCTCCCAATGCCGACTCAAACCACATTGACTCCGGCCGCAGCTACGTGGTGTTTGGATCAGCTGCCGGCCTGCCGAATCCCTTTAACCTGTCCGCCATCAATGGTCTGAACGGTTTTGTGTTGAACGGCGAGGCGGCGGAAGACGAATCTGGCAGTTCTGTGGCCGCGGCCGGCGACATCAACGGCGATGGCATTGATGATTTGATCATTGGAGCCCCCAATGCTGACCCGAACGGCAATAGATCGGGCCGTAGCTACGTTGTGTTCGGGTCGGCGACCGACCTGCCAAACCCCTTCAACCTCTCGACAATTAATGGTCTGAACGGCTTTGTGTTGAACGGTGAGTCGGAGTCTGACCGTGCTGGCCGGAGCGTCTCTGCGGCCGGCGATATCAACGGGGACGGGATTGATGACCTGATCATTGGTGCACCAGGGGGCGGTAATCCCGATCAGGGTCGCGTCTACGTGGTGTTCGGTTCGACAAGTGCGTTCGGCAGTCCCTTCAACCTAGCTGATCTGGACGGTATCAACGGCTTTAAGATTACCGGAAAAATGGGAGGCGACCGTTTCGGCATCTCGGTGAGTGCGGCTGGCGATATCAACGGGGATGGTATCGACGACCTGATCACCGGCGCAGACCGGGTAAGCTCGATTGTTGGCGCTGATCTTGGCGAGAGCTATGTGGTGTTCGGCTCAATGGCTGACTTTTCCACCAATGGCAGTGTGATCAGCCTCTCCGGATCCAGAGGTTTCCGAATTTCAGGCGATGCCGAAGGAGACCGCTCCGGATACTCGGTCAGCGGAGCCGGTGACATCAACGGTGATGGCATTGACGATGTGATTATAGGGGCGCTACGTGCTGACCCGAACGGCAATGGATCGGGCCGTAGCTATGTTGTGGTCGGGCGGGGGGATCGCTTGTTTTCGGATCGATTCGAGAGCGAGTGACGAAACGATAAGCCAGCCAAGCGGAGGGTCGTCAACGAGCTCGATCATTCGTCTCGTCGGAAGGCCACATGGGGGCTGTGTTTCGGCGTCGGAGGTCTCGGATGGGCTGTCACTAATGAAACCACTTCAGTGCATCGGTTTTCAGCGTCTTGATCGGCACGATCTTGAGGATATTTTCCTGGGCCGCTTGCAGATGCACCCACGGGGCGCAGTCCGATTCATAAGCTTCCCGCACCATCTCGGCGCAAAGGTGCTGCCTGCGCTTGGCCGAGCGCTCCTGGGGCGGAGCTACCAGGAAGCCGCCAGCTGATCCAACCGGCGCCCCGTATACGGCATGACCGGGAGTTTGTCGTCAGAACGGTGAGATCCTATACTCGGCGGATTAAGACGACGCCGGGCTTTGTGATGAACCAGCCGCTGGAATCCACCGCAACTTTGCTCAATCGGGTGTCCGAAGGCGAGGACGCGGCGCGAGATGAGCTCTGTCGACGATTCCTTCCCCTCTTGACACGTTGGGCCCACGGCAGGCTGCCTGGCTATGCGCGCGACTTGTCCGAAACCCAGGACCTGGTGCAGTCGAGTCTGATTCAGGCGCTCAAGCACGTGAATAACTTCGACGCGCTGCGCGAGGGGGCCTTCCTAGCCTATCTGCGGACCGTTCTCCTCAACCAGGTAAGGATGGAAATCCGGCGGGTCACCCGCCGGAATCGGCATGGCTTTGCCGATTCGGACGCCGAACCGAACGATCCGGAAGCCTCGGTCTTGAGCGAGGCCATCGGTCTGGATGTGCTGGAGCGCTATGAAGCGGCATTGATGACACTGACAGATAAGGCACGCGAGGCCGTCATGCTCAGAGTCGAATTTGGTTACTCCTTTCCCGAGATTGCAGCCGCTACGGAAACCCCGTCGGCTAACAGCGCTCGAATGCTGGTGTCTCGTTCGCTGGTTCAGCTTGCCGAGGCGATGAAGTGAGCCGTCGCAAAAGACCATCGGATCTGCGCGCCAAGAGCATCCTCGAGCGTTTGTCGGGTTCGTCTGATGCACTCGATGGTCTGAGCGATGAGTCCGAAACGCTGGCCGAGCAGCTCAAGGAAATCGAACAGTTGTTTGTGCTTCACGGTGGCGAGCGAGGTCCATCCGGCGAAAACGCCCAGCGCCCTGAGTTGTTTACCTGGGGCCACCTGCGCGTGCTGGAAAAAATCGGGGAGGGTAGTTTCGGCGAGGTCTTCCGAGCCTATGACGGTATTCTCGATCGTGATGTCGCGCTGAAATTGCTCAAGACCGGTCAGCAGCGGCCGTTTCAGTCTCAGCTGTTCTTGCACGAAGCGCGGCAGTTGGCGGTGGTCCGACACCCAAACGTGTTGGCCGTGCACGGTGCGGCGGTTCACGAAGGCCGCCCAGGGCTCTGGAGCGACCTGATCGAAGGCGATACTCTGTCCGATTGCGAGGCGAGCCTTCAGGAATTCTCCCAAGACGATTGGCTGGATCTGATTGAAAACCTGTGTCGGGGTCTACGAGCCGTGCACGACGCCGGGTTGCTGCATGGCGATGTCAAACCCTCGAACATCATGCGCGATGGCCATGCTCAATGGGTGCTGATGGACTTCGGCGCCAGCCTGGACCGAAAGCCGGAAAATGGCAGCCCGGCCATGGCCTCCGGAACGCCGCTATACATGCCGCCTGAGGCCGTTCTGGGGAAGTCGCTGTCCGCCTCGGCGGATGTGTATGCCCTCGGCGCCAGCCTGTACCGGGTGATTACCCGCAAGCCTGTGCACGCGGCTCAGGATTGGGACGCACTGAGCGAGATTCACGCGCGCGCCGAGCCCGTCGACTTCGGCCCGCTCGAAGGACAGGTCTCTCGACCGGTTGCCGCGCTGGTCCGCTCACTGCTGGCCCGAGCGCCGGAGAATCGGCCGGACACTGATGCGATTTTGGCTGCGATTGAATCTATTCGGACAGCACCGGAGCGTCGTTTTAGGCGTTTGGCAGTCACTGCGGTGATCGGAGCCCTGGCCGTCGGTCTGGTCTTTACCGGCTGGGGCCTGATCGAAGCCAATCAGGCGCGCGCGGTCGCCGAGCAGGAGCAGCGCAACACGGCCGCGGTCAACGCGTTTCTCCAACGTTTGCTCAGTGCCCCGGACGACAGCGGCCAGGTGAGAGACATGACCGTTGAAGAGATGCTTGATTGGGCAGCTCGAGATGTGCGCAAGAGCTTCGACGGTCAAGCCGAAGCGTTGGCGGCAGTGCATCTCGCTTTGGCCGAATCCTACGGGGCGTTGAAATTGCCCGTCCCGACCTTGGAACAGGTTCGTTTGGGTGTTGAACAGTTGGCCTTGGCCAAATCTCCCAACCCAAGGCTGAGTGCCGCTTTGGAGCTGGAGGCAATCGCGGCGCTGCAAGAAGATAATCAGCACGAGCAAAGCCTGCTGCAGGCGAAAGAATATCAGACCCGGTTTGCCGAACAACTTCCTGCCGATAGCGACTTCTTTGCCTTCGCGCGTCGATATCAGATCAGTAATTTGATCTCACTGGAACGCTACCAGGAAGCTGAGCGACTGCTCGATCGCTATTTCGCCCAGATCCCTGAGCCGGAGACTGCGATCAATAATCTGGGTTACACCATACTGCATGCACGCTCCACTCTGTATCGCAGTCAGGGTAGATTTGATGAGGCCGTCGCGGTCACGCGTGAAATGATGGACTGGTTGGACCGCTATCCCCAGGATTTGCCCAATGCAAGGCTCACCGCAATGCAAATCCTTGCGCTGAATCTGCGTGCCGCCGGCAGAAAAAGCGAAGCGATCTCGGTGATGGAAACTAGCCTGAGCCAGACCGATCAAGTGTTTGGTTCAGACTGTCCCTGTAAACATTCGATTCTGAATAATCTGTTCGGAATGCACTATGACCTGGGGGAGCTCGAATCCGCATTGAGGAGGCTCGAGCAGGCGTTTGAGATCGTCGATGCAAACCCTGGCTTGATTGGCCAGAAAGATCAATGGCGCGCAGAGGGCAATCGAGCGAATCTGCTCAACGCCTTGGGTCGCTACGATGAGGGCGAGGCACTCATTCGCGACTTGATGAGCAAGGTCAAGACCGAGTTCGGTGAGCAAGACCAGATCTATCTGCTTCTGACCTACAACCTGACAGAACTGCTCAATATCCGCGAACGCTTCGCAGAAGCCTTGCCGCTGGCCGAACAGACGACCCAGAAGATGCGCGAGGTCTTAGGCGATGCTCATCCATTCGTCCCGCTCAGTGAATCCAATCGCGCCCAGAGCCTTGCCGGTTTGGGTCGAGCCAACGAAGCGCTGGCGCTGCATGAGCAGGCCCGGCAGACGCTTGTTGATCGTCTCGGGCCGGACCATCAATACAGCTTGACTGCTCGCCGCCAGGCCATGGAAAGCCGGCAGCGCCTTTCACCGGGATCGGTGACTGAAGAAGAAGTGCGCATCCTGATCGAAACCTACACCCGCCAGACCAGTGTCGAACATCCTGAGACGCGCAAGGCACAAGCACTCCTCGAAAGGCTGGATTGATCGTAATGCATAGCCCGTTTTCCCCGGGCATCAACTCTTGATCAGCGCTTGAAGCAGAAACCGGGGTGGGGTGATGTTCAAATCGGGCTGCTGGTCGCGCTAGGCCATGTGGGTGGCAAGCCAGGGTTAGACGCCGAGTTGCATCAGAAGCATCGGAATCAGCACCCCTAGAAGCAACCCGCCTTTTTATCCAGGCGTGTGGTTTCGGCGATGGCCGATCGGGTTACAGTCATTCCGAGCACCCGTTTTCGAATTGGAAGCGATCACAGAAGATCCGATCAACGAAGGTCGGTTCGGCGGCGCCGATGTCGACACGGGCACCGATAACGCGAGGTGTGATGAGGTTATTGAAACCTTTGTCACCGTAGCTCCAGGCCTGATCGATCGGCAGCGGGGGATCTAGGATCGCCGCAACGGGTTCCGGCAGACCGGTATTTTCAGTGCGGTAATGGCCGCGTCGGCGATGGCGGAGTTGCTATTGAACTGTACCCGGTCGATCAGCACACGCAGGTCGTTGGGCGCCGCACCGCGCGATCTGCGGCTTTTCCGGCGAAACCCGGATGGGCCGGGCCTTTGCGGGCCATCCGACGT
>CAZIMY010000102.1:5208-9010 GCA_964540315.1 uncultured Wenzhouxiangella sp. | reverse complement strand
CGCCCTGACGATGCAACCGCCACGAAACTTGGCGCGCGCTTCAACAGCGGCCCGCTGACCCTGTCTGTCCAGCACGAAATGCGCGATGAGGGCATGCTGGCTCGCGGCGAAGGCTACGGTGATTACACCTTTGCCTCAGGCAGCTACAAGATGGGCAAGTGGAACCACAGTCTCAACATCGGCCAGTTCAGCGATGACAGCGCTGCTGGAAACGACGGAGACTACCTCGCTATCGGCACCCGCTACACTTCCACCCGCGTCGTTGCCCTTCACTTCGGCTATCGTCGCACCGAGCGTGAAATCACCGGTGACGACAACGTCTTCGGTTTGGGCCTGCGCGTCGCTCTGAATAGCGGCAACCTGATGGCCCGGTAAGTCTACGACAGAAGCAAAACGCACCACCCAAGCGCCGCGGTCCTCCGCGGCGCTTTTTTATTACTGCTGCTTCACCAGCCCCCTCGAATAATTCGGTACCCTGTCCATTGGCCATAGCATGCTTTGTGCGCATATGGATTCAGCGCGTTACGTCAGCCGCCTGACTCGACAGACACAGGCTCTTATTCTTGCCGGCGGGCGCGGCACCCGTTTGGAGATGCTCACCAACTGGCGGGCAAAGCCGGCCGTACCGTTTGGTGGACAGTTCCGAATCATCGATTTCAGCCTGTCGAACTGCCTGCACTCCGATATCCGTCGAATCGCGGTGCTGACCCAGTACAAGTCCCACTCGCTGATTCGCCATCTCATGGTTGGCTGGAAAAAGCTCAATACCGATTACGGCAGCATCCTCGATATCATTCCTGCCCAGCAGTGGCTCGAGGACGACACCTGGTATCAGGGCACGGCCGATGCCGTCTTCCAGAGCCTCGATATCGTAGAGGCCTATGACCACCAGTACACCCTGATCCTCGCCGGTGATCACATCTACAAAATGGACTACGGCGAGATGCTCGCCGAACACGCCCGCAGCGGCGCGGACATGACCGTGGCCTGTAATGTTGTTCCGGTTGCGGACGCTTCGAGCTTCGGCGTCATTGAGGTGGACGACGACTTCTGGATTTCAGGCTTCGAAGAGAAACCAGACGATCCGCAATCACTGCCGGACGAGTCGAATCAGTGCCTGGTGAGCATGGGCATTTATATATTCAACTCGCGGTTTCTGCACGATGCCCTGACCAGCGATGCCGAACGGGCAGGCTCCAGCCATGACTTCGGAAAAGACATCATTCCCGCGTCCATCCGGGAAGGGAAAAGGGTGCGTGCGTTCCCTCTGCAGCGCGCGGTTCGGGGCCAGCCATATTGGCGGGATGTCGGCACTCTGGATGCGCTTTACCAGGCCAACATGGAATTGCTGGGCGACAGCCCGCCCCTGGATGTCCATGAACCCGACTGGCCCATTTTCACCTATCCGGTTCAGGGCCCACCGGCCAAGTTCACCGATCAGGGCGCTAACGGGGGATGCGCTGTGGTCGAGTCCATGGTCGGCAATGGCTGCGTCGTCTCGGATTCCAGGATACGCAAGAGCCTGATTTTCAACGACTGTCGAATTGACGCTGGCTGCCAGCTCGATGGGGCACTGGTTCACCCCAACTGCGAAATCGGCGCCGGATCAAGGCTCACAAACGTGCTGCTGGACAACGGCTGCATTGTGCCGCCTGGAACGGTGGCGGGAGAAGATGCCGGCACCGATGCGGAACGGTTTCATGTCACCGAGGGCGGTATCGTGGTGATCAATCGGGAGATGCTGGGTCAAAAACGGCGTTACCAGCCGCCCGACTACACGCATATCCCCAGATCACCTGAATGATCGGCGTGCCGGCTCACTGAAGATACTCACGAATGCGCTGACTGGCATCCAAGACCGGTACGGTTCGCAGATCCTCGCTCTTACCTTCCGCCAGGTTGCCTTCGATCAGCTCAAGATAGGCCGCTGCCGTTTTGTCCCAGGTATACGTCGATAAGACGCGATCGATACCCGCCCGCGCCAACTCTTCGGCACGCGCCAGTCCCTCTGAAAACGCCCGCGCCATATCCTGCGGATCTTCCGGATCCATCAGCAGTCCGGCGCCGCCGGCGAAAATTTCCGAGGGCCCGCCGTTCTTTGTTGCCACCACGGCAAGACCGCAGGCGGCCGCTTCAATCGGCGCCAACCCGAAAGGCTCAAACAGCGAAGGCAGCGCGAACACTGAACCGCTGGCCGCGAACATGCGATAGGCCATCGCCAGCTCCCGCTGCGATCGCGCGTTGATGAAGCTGACGCGGTCGACCAGACCGGCCTCGCGAATCCGGTCAAGAATGGGCCCGAGCACGGCCTGTTCATCCGAACGCAGGGACTCGACGCCCTGCCAGGGATCATCCACACCGCGCACGAAAAGCGCCAAATTGGCCTGCGAAGCCAGTGTGGAACTGCCGCAGAATGCCTCCACAACGCCGGCGACGTTTTTCTTCGGATCCAAACGACTGGCGAGAACCACGTGTGGCCGGCCGGGATCGCGCACCTGCGAACTCAGGCGCTCTATGGTCTCTGGATCGTCGCGCGAGGAGTCTTCGTGGAAGATCCGGGTGTTGATACCCGGCGGGATGACCTTGAAACGATCGTCGTCAGCCGGATCAACGGCACCCGAATACAACCGATGGCCGTACTGGCCCATGCGCTCTTCTGTTGTCGACGTGATGATGGTCGCGGCTTCGACCATGGCCAAACGCTCGGCGTCAATGCGCTGGGAAAACCTGTAACGCGCATCCAGCTTGTCAAAATCATCGCCGCTTGCCCGGGCCAACTTGTCCAGCTTCTGAGCACCCAGAGAGTGCCCGGTGAAAGTGAAACCCACGCCGAGCCAATGCTTGACCATGGCAGCGAGGTAACCGCCGTCGGCGTAATGAGCGGTCAGGAAGTCGGGCGTTTGATCGGCGTAAAACGCCGCGATAGCTGCGGCCATCTGGGGCAGATATGGCCAAAGCTCTTCTTTCGGCAAGAACCCGTCACCACCGCAAACCAGACGCACGATACGCACCCGATCCGCCTGCTCGCCAAAATCGTCGAGATCGTTCTCGAAGCCCTGCCACTCCGGATCACGAACGCGGCGGGTAATGATGTCGACATCCACACCCAGCCGACCCAGTGCCAGCGCCACCTCCTTGACGTAGACCAGCTGGCCGCCAAAGTCCGGGTGCTCAGTCAAATAAGCATCAGTGCGATCGAAATTACCCTGTGGATTGAGGAAAGCGATTTTCACGACGGCTGATCCTGCGGGCCATTCAAGTGCGGCTGGGGCTCACGAAGGCTGGCCGAGTAGTCCTCGTGGATGATCACGTCGGCCAGGGCGCGGTGGGCAGAAATCACGCCATGCTCAATTTCCAACACCTGGTCGATAAAAGGATCAAGCTCGGACTGGTGACGCTGTCGCTTTTCACGATGCGCCCGGCTGGCATGGTAATCGCGGTCGATAAATACCCTGACATCGATGTTTTCAAGCAGGCTGACATAGGTGCCCTCGACTACGGCAATCTGAAACGGCGTCAAATCAACTTCAACCCGGTCAATTCGGTCTTCCAGATAACGAACCAGTGGCTTGGTAAAGCTGACCTGCGCCCTGAAAGATGCCAGGTGCTCTTCGAGCAGATCCAGCCGAACCTCACCTGGCCCTACCCAACCGATGTCCTCTCGCCGTGCCCGATCATTACTGCGAGGAGGATGAACGAAGTAATCGTCCTGCTGAAGAATCGTGCTCTGATAGCCTTCTTCCTGAAACAGCGAGGCCAATGCCTCGGCGACCTCAGATTTACCCGCGCCAGATTCGCCGGC
>CAZIMY010000102.1:0-5198 GCA_964540315.1 uncultured Wenzhouxiangella sp. | reverse complement strand
CCACCGAGACCACAAGACGATCATCCGAGCTGCGTGGCCGCTGGCTGATCAACCGATGGACGCTTTCGGCGGCGCGGGCGTGGTGGGCTTCGACGATAATGCTGTCGCCTTTCATGCAGTCTCCGGACGCTGGAATCTTGGACACCGATTATACTGACGCCTGACCCTATTCCTTTCTCGATTCGGACTCATTCGTGTTTCAACCGAATAACGACGCCTATCGCCGGCGCTGGGATGAACTCAATGCGCGGCTCGAAAGGATCCGACAGGCAGAAGGCCTCGGTGCTGCCCTGCACGGACTCATGGCCGACCAAATCGAATCCGGCTTCATTAAAGACGATCTGAACGCCATCGAGCGCTATCGACTGCCCTGTCCGTTCGCGCCGGACCGGGAATTCAGCGCCCAGTTCAATCCAGCGCGCGCGCAACGTTTCCGAGGCGCGGGCAGCGGCGAGCCCGAGGGAATGCAGGTCAACGACAACTGTTTTCTGTGCGCGGAAAACGTGCAGTGGCAGCACAACGGCGCCGAGCTTGGTTTCGAGATACCGCAAGGCCTGGGGAACTACATTGTCTGGATGAACCCCTACCCCATCCTCCCATGCCACACGGTGATTGCCAGCCGCCAGCATCGCCCGCAGAGCTGGAAGCAACAAGGAGCCCGCAGCTTGGCTGACCTGGTCAACGACCTCGTCGAGATTGCTCAACAGTTACCAGGTTGGATTGGTTTTTACAACGGGGTCGGAGCGGGCGCCTCGATACCCCATCACCTGCACTTCCATTTTTTCCCAAGACCGCCCGGCTATGAGGAAATGCCCATTGAAAGGGCGGCTCGCGAGCAAAGCGCAGACCCGCAGGTGGACACTCACTACCCGCTAAGCTTCATGCATTGGGCAGGCCCGGCACCAGACGCCCTGCTTGAGGCGCAGCGATGGCTGGAAGGCTGGCAGAAAGGCAACGGCGCCATGGACGACGCCACCGCAAACATCATCGCGTGCTCAGGCGAAGCCGGGAATCTGGAGCTCTACTTTATTCCGAGGCACCAGCGCCGCTCGCGAGCTGAAGGGCTGCAGGGCGTTGTCGGCGGTTTCGAGGCCATGGGCGAGATTGTCTGTTCGACCCGCGAAGAAAAACAGCGCTTGGATTCAGGACAGGTCGACTACGACGCGATTGCGGCCATGCTCAGACAGGTCTCCGAAGCGTTCTGACAACAATCAGTCATCGCGCCCGCTTCGCCAAATCGAAACCAGCAGCCACACACCACCCATTGCCGCACCGATAAACCCGAGCAAACCGAACAGGGGCAAGCCAAACGCTTCACGGTCGCTTTGGACGTTGAGCACGATGGCCGAGCCGATGATCAGCGCTGCGGTGACCACCCCCAAGGTCAGTCGGCTTGCTGCCCGGTCGAGCCGATGGCCCAGATCCTTCAGAGAATGGATGTCAAGCTGAACTTCGATTCGACCCCGGCGTACCGCGCGCATCAGTCGGCTGAGGTCGGCCGGCAAAGCGCCCAGAACCTTGAGGGTTTCGGACATGCTGTGCTGCATTCTGCGGGCGACGTTGGTCGGGGAGTAATGCTCGTGCAGAACGTCTTCGATGATGGGCGCGGCCTCTCCGGCCATATCAAACCCCGGGTCAAGCGCCCGCCCCATACCCTCCATCGTGATGAAGGCCTTGAGCATGAGCACAAGGTCAGCCGGGAGCATTAGCCGATGGTTGCGCAACACGCCGGTAATCTCGCCGATCATCTCGCCCATGTTGAGCTTTTCCAGCGGCAGTCCGTGGTAGTGCTCGATGAACTCGCCAATATCGGCGCGCAGGGACTCGCTGACCGTATCGTGCGTTTCGCTCCAGTCAATCAAGGTGGTCGCAACCAGGTCTGCATCGCGCGAGACCAGTCCGTACAGCAGTTCAGCGACCTCCTGACGGCGCCCTTCGGTCAGGCGGCCGACCATGCCAAAATCAATCAAACCGATCCGGTTGCCGGGCAGATACTTGACGTTCCCCGGATGCGGATCGGCATGAAAAAATCCGTCCTCCAGGATCATTTTGAGGATGATCTGCGTGCCCGTTCGAGCGATTGCATGGCGATCAAGCGCCGCTTGATCCAGCCCCTCCAGATCGTTGCCGGCAACCCCATCGAGCCAGGTCTGAACATTGAGCCGCTCGCCGCTCCACTCCCAGTACACCGACGGCACCACCAATCGGTCATCGCCTGAAAAATCGCGGGCAATGCGTTCTGCATTGCGACATTCAGCGGCAAAGTCGAGCTCTCGCCGCAGCGTGCCCGCGAAGTGTCTGACGAGCAGTTTTGGCCGGTACCGCTCCAGTTCGTCCGTTTCGCTTTCCACAATCTCGGCCAGGCGCTGCAGCAGGCGCAAATCTGCTTCGATCACGGGTCGGATGCCGGGCCGCCGAACTTTCAGAATCACGTCGGTCCCATCCTTGAGCGTTGCGCGATGCACCTGAGCAAGTGATGCCGCCGCCAGCGGTTCAGAGTCCACGCGCGCGAACACCGTCTCTGGCGGCGCGCCCAGATCCTCACTCAGCTGGGCATGAATCTCTGCCCAATCCACCGCGGGCGCTTTGTCTTGCAGTTTTCGAAACTCGGCCAGCCACTCCGGCCCAAACAAGTCAACGCGGGTCGCCAGGACCTGACCCAGCTTGACAAAAGTCGGCCCCAGCTCTTCAAGAATGCGCCGAATCCTCTCCGGCGGTTGCAGTCGGGCCAGCTCCTCTGCTTTTTTCCAGTGCAGCACTCGACCGGCGCTCTCCAGGGCGCCAGCCATCCCGATGCGACGAACCAGATCACCAAACCCGTAGCGCACGAGTACCGAGGCGATATCCTGCACCCGGCCGAGATCGCGAGCAGCGTTGAGCGCCTGCCAGAGCATCAACAGAAAATCCCGGTTTGGCCTTCAATCACCATCGTTCATTGGCTTTTTCAAAGTCAGCAACGGTCTCATGGTAACGTTTTGACTACTCGGTGCGAGCAGGTATGATCCAGACCCATGAAATCGGCTTATCTGACCGCGCTCGCCGCTGCCGTCATCGCCTTGCTGCTGACCGGTTGTGCAGCGTCTCCGCCACGCCAGCAGGACAATCTCTGCAAGATTTTCGACCAGCACGGTGACTGGTACGACCACGCACGGCAATCGGAGAAGCGCTGGGGGACACCGATCGCCGTTCAAATGGCTTTCGTACAACAGGAATCTTCGTTCAGGGCCAGGGCAAAACCCGAGCGCCGCCGCATCCTGGGCTTTATCCCCGGACCAAGGCCCTCAAGCGCGAAAGGCTATGCCCAGGCTCAGGACCCGGCCTGGGAAGACTATCAAAAAGCCACTGGCCGTCGCTTCGCGCGCCGTACGGACATGGAGGATGCGCTGGATTTCATCGGTTGGTACAACGACGTCTCCCAGCGCAGGCTGGGTTTGAGCAAGAGTGATGCTTTTCATCTGTATCTCGCCTATCACGACGGGCACACCGGTTTCCAGCGCGGCGGTTGGCGCAGCAATTCTCAGCTGCAGGCCATCGCTCGCCGCGTTCAGCAAAGAGCCGGCGATTACGGTCGCCAGCTTCCGGCTTGCGAAGACGAACTCAGGTGCCGGCGCTGGTATCAATTCTGGCCATTCTGCCGCTGAGGCACGACCAGCACGTAGACCGCTCCGCCCAGTGCGCCACTGAGACCCAGCAGACCGAATCCGAGCCCGTCGCGCGCCGCCGCCACCGCCGTCACGGGCAGCATGGCGTCCATCACCATGAGCGCCACGACAATGGCAGACAGCCCGGCCAGCGGGAAAAGCCCGGCCCTGTAGCTCGGCCGGCGCCGTCCAAGCCAACCGGCCACCAGGAAAGCGATCAGGAAAGCAAACGCAACAATCGCCGCCCAGGTTGGTGCGAAATGAATCAGGTCATGGCCATACACCTTCGTTCTGTCACTAAATGCCATGGGCGCATGGATCGATTCAATTGCGCTGATCGCACGCTGTGACTGGATGAAACTGCCAGTAACAGCGGATACCAGCACCGCGGCTATCCAGCCAAAAAGGATTCTGACCATTGCTCTCATGCGCTCCGGCGCGATTCATCTTGAAGGGCGATGGTATCGTACCGGTCCACACTTTCCTTACACAGGAGAACGTTCCGAATGAGGCTGGCCCCGATCATTTTTCTAGCCTTGCTGTTCGCCCCACTCCCGACTTCAGCTGCACCCTGGCAAATCGAAACCATCACCACAGGCCTCAAGCATCCTTGGGCGATGGTGTTTCTTGATGAGCAGCAGATCTTGATCAGCGAGCGCGCCGGCAGCCTTCGGCTACTCCACAAAGGCACGTCGCAAAGCACAGAGGTGATCGGAACCCCCGACAGTTATGTTCACTCGCAAGGGGGTTTTCAGGATTTGGTGCTCCATCCGCGCTTCGCCGAAAATGGCTGGATCTACCTCAGTTTTGCCCACGGTAGCGCTGGCGCCAACTCTACCCGGGTCGTCCGTGGGCGCATCAACGAAGGCCGATGGGTCGACGAACAGGAAATTTTTACCGCGACGCCGGACAAGAACACGCCCGTTCACTACGGGTCGCGCATGGCTTTTCTAAGCGACGAAACGCTCCTGATCAGCGTGGGCGACGGCTTTGATTTTCGAGAGCATGCTCAGCAGCTGGATTCGCATCTTGGCAAAATTGTGCGGGTCACTGATCGCGGCGACATTCCAGCGGACAATCCTTACCTGGGCCAACCCGACGCGCTGCCGGAAATTTTTACCATCGGTCACCGCAATGCCCAGGGCATCGTCGTTGATCTTGCCACCAACCGCATCTGGGTTCATGAGCACGGGCCACGGGGCGGAGACGAGCTCAATCTTCTGAAGGCGGGCAGCAATTACGGCTGGCCAGTGGCGACCCATGGGATCGACTATTCCGGCGCCCGCATATCGCCCTATACCTCCCGCCCCGGCATGGTTGATCCGTTGCTGGTCTGGACGCCTTCGATAGCCCCAGCGGGGATGACCCGGTATCACGGCGAACGCTTCCCGGAATGGCAGGGCGACCTGCTCATCACCAGCCTTGCCGAGCGCAGCCTTCGCCGTGTCTTACTCGACGGCGACCGCGTGGTCGGCCAGGAAGTGATAGCACTTGACCTTGACCGGCGGCTTCGCGACGTTGAAATCGGGCCCGAGGGCGCGGTTTACCTGCTGACGG
>CAZIMY010000101.1:0-9016 GCA_964540315.1 uncultured Wenzhouxiangella sp. | reverse complement strand
TGACCGACATGGTGCGGCAGATCGCCATGGAGATCGGGATCAGCGACAGCGTCGAGTTGACCTCGTGGAAGAACGCTTACAACCTGGCCCTGCTGCATCCCAACGTAGTGCTGTTCAGCGCGGAGCGAACGCAGGCGCGCGATCCCTTGTTTCACTGGGTTGGCCCAGTCGGGCAGAATGCCGCGATCCTGTATGCCCGAAGCGATGCGGATATTGACGTTCAGACGCTGGCAGACGCCAGAAAGCTCGATGCGGTAGCAACCACTACGGACTGGTTCACCGAGCAGTTTCTCCGCGACGAGGGTTTCGAGAACCTGATCGGCTCTCCCGACCCCGCCGACAGCGTCCGTCGTCTGATGAACGGCGAAGCGGAGCTGGCGATCTTTACCGACATCACGGTGGCCGACATCGTTGGCAGAGCCGGCTACTCAATGGCTGATCTGAAGCCGGTGCTGGTTGTCAGTCAAACGGATTTCTACATCGCATTGTCAAAGGGCACCGAACCGGAGATGGTTGAACGCTGGCGCGCGGCGCTGTCTGAGCTCAAGGAGGACGGGCGCTTCGAGCGCATTTATCGCAGCTACGTCCCCGATGCTGACCTGAGCGGCCTGCTGCGCTGATTTTCCCGGGTCAATGGTGCTTTTGATCGATGCCATGGAAGAGGTGTAGACAGTGAACGAACAATTCCGAGTCAAGCTGCCAGGGACCGATCTGGACTACTTCGACGCCCGCGCGGCTGTCGATGACATCCGGCCGAGTGCCTGGAACAAGCTGCCTTATGTGTCGAGGGTGCTGGCCGAAAATCTGGTCCGACGCTGCCCGCCGGAGCAGCTGGCGGCCAGCCTGAAGCAGATCATTGAACGCAAGCGCGACCTGGATTTTCCCTGGTTTCCCGCCCGGGTGGTGTGTCACGACATCCTCGGCCAGACCGCGCTGGTGGACCTGGCTGGTTTGCGCGATGCCATCGCCGAGCGCGGCGGTGATCCGGCCAAGGTCAACCCGGTCGTTCCTGTGCAGCTGATCGTCGATCATTCGCTGGCCGTGGAGCACGCGGGCTTCGAGGAAGATGCTTTCGAGAAAAACCGCGCTATCGAAGAGCGACGCAACGCCGATCGCTTCGACTTCATCAACTGGACCAAGGAAGCTTTCGACAACGTCGATGTCATCCCGCCGGGCAATGGCATCATGCACCAGATCAACCTCGAGCGTATGTGTACGGTGGTCGAGGTGCGCGACGGTGTTGCGTTTCCCGACACGCTGGTTGGCACCGATTCGCATACCCCGCACGTCTGCGCGCTGGGCGTCATTGCCATCGGCGTCGGCGGTCTGGAGGCTGAAAACGTCATGCTGGGACGAGCCTCATACCTGCGCCTGCCGGATATCGTTGGCGTCGAGCTGACCGGCAGGCCGCAGCCGGGCATCACCGCGACCGACATCGTGCTCGCCCTGACCGAGTTCCTGCGCACCGAGCGGGTGGTTGGTGCCTGGCTGGAGTTCTTCGGGCCGGGCGCGCGAACCCTCACCGTGGGGGATCGGGCGACCATCTCCAACATGACGCCGGAATACGGCGCGACCGCGGCCATGTTTCACATCGACGAGCAGACTATTGATTACTTGACCCTGACCGGGCGCGAAGACGCCCACGTGAAGCTCGTGGAGCACTACGCCCGGCACACCGGAATCTGGGCCGACGATATCGAAAACGCCGACTACGAGCGTGTCCTGCGTTTTGACCTGTCGACGATTGAGCGCAATATCGCCGGGCCATCCAGTCCGCACAAGCGCGTCTCGACCTCGGCGCTGACCAAAAGTGGTATTGCCGGGCCCTACGAAGTCCCTGCCGATGGCTCGATGCCCGAAGGCGCGGTCATCATTGCCGCGATCACCAGTTGCACCAACACCTCCAATCCGCGCAACGTAATAGCCGCCGGGCTGCTGGCCAGAAAAGCCAATGAACTGGGCCTGACCCGCAAGCCCTGGGTCAAGTCCTCTTTCGCCCCGGGATCAATCGCCGTCAGGCTGTATCTGGAAGAATCAGGCCTGCTTCCCGACCTGGAAAAGCTTGGCTTCGGAATCGTGGCGTTTGCATGTACGACGTGCAACGGCATGAGTGGCTCCCTGGACCCGAAGATTCAGCAGGAGATCATCGACCGTGACCTGCACTCGGTCGCCGTGCTGTCCGGCAACCGCAACTTCGATGGCCGTATCCACCCGTATGCGAAACAAGCGTTCCTGGCCTCGCCGGCGCTGGTTGTGGCCTATGCGATAGCCGGATCAGTGCGCTTTGATATCGAGAAAGACGTGCTGGGGTTTGACGGCGAAGGGCGAGCCGTGACCCTCAAGAATCTCTGGCCCAGCGATGAAGAGATTGATGCCGTTGTCGCCGACAGCGTCAGGCCGGAACATTTCCGCCGCGTCTACGAACCCATGTTTGGCGAGAAATTCAAGCGCATCAAGAAGGCAGACCCGCTCTACGACTGGCGCGAGACGAGCACCTACATCCGCCGGCCGCCCTATTGGGAAGGCGCGCTGGCTGCCGAGCGGAGTTTGACCGGCATGCGGCCTCTGGCGGTGCTGGGCGACAACATCACCACCGATCACCTTTCGCCGTCGAATGCCATCCTGCCCGACAGCGCGGCCGGTGAGTATCTGGCCCAAATGGGCCTGCCTGAAGAGGACTTCAATTCCTATGCAACCCACCGCGGAGATCACCTGACCGCCCAGCGGGCAACGTTTGCCAATCCCCGGCTGATCAACCACATGGCAGTGGTGGACGGAGAAGTGAAGCAAGGTTCGCTGACCCGTCTGGAGCCGGAGGGCAAGGTCATGCGCATGTGGGAAGCAATCGAGACCTACATGGCGCGTCGGCAACCGCTGCTTGTGATCGCCGGCAAGGATTACGGTCAGGGCTCGTCGCGCGACTGGGCGGCCAAGGGCGTGCGCCTGGCTGGTGTGGAAGCCATCGTGGCCGAGGGCTTCGAGCGCATTCATCGCACCAACCTGATTGGTATGGGCATCCTGCCGCTGGAGTTTACTGACGGCCAGAACCGGCAGTCGCTGGAGATTGACGGCAGCGAGACGTTTGATGTTCGCGGCGAACCTTTGCCGGGCGCCGAACTGCAGCTGATCATCCATCGTCGCGACGGTCAAGTCCTTGAAGTCGCGGTCAAGTGCCGACTGGACACGGCTGAAGAGGTCTCGGTCTATAGCGCCGGCGGCGTGCTGCAGCGTTTTGCCGAGGATTTCCTTGAGCAGGTCGAGGCGGCCTAATCGCGACCATGGAGCATTTGCCGCAGCTCAGGATTCCCGCCACCTACATGCGCGGTGGCACCAGCAAGGGGGTCTTTTTTCGCCTGGAGGACTTGCCGGAGTCCGCGCGCAAGCCGGGGGCGGCCCGCGATGCGCTGCTTTTGCGTGTCATCGGATCGCCCGATCCGTATGGCAAGCATACCGATGGCATGGGGGGCGCCACGTCCAGTACGTCCAAGACCGTGATCCTGTCGAGGTCAGACAAGCCTGAACACGATGTCGACTACCTTTTCGGGCAGGTCGCCATAGACCAGCCGTTGATCGACTGGTCCGGGAACTGCGGCAATCTGACCGCGGCCGTCGGCTCGTTTGCCATCAGCAACGGGCTGATTGATCCAGCACGGATACCCGAAAACGGCATTTGCCGGGTGCGCATCTGGCAGGCCAATATCGAAAAAACCATCGTTGCCCACATCCCGATCGTCAATGGCCAGGTTCAGGAAACCGGCGATTTTGAACTCGACGGGGTCACGTTTCCGGCCGCCGAGGTACGCATAGACTTTGAACACCCGAGCGGTGATTTATCCGCGCTGCCGACCGGGCGGGTGGTTGATGAATTCGAAGTACCGGGTTTTGGTGCCCTGCAGGCCAGCTTTGTCAGCGCCGGCATCCCGACTATTTTTGTCAAGGCCGCCGAGATCGGCATGACGGGCACCGAGCTGCAGCCCGCCGTCAACGATGATCCCGAACTGCTGGTCAGGCTGGAAAGCGTCCGTGCCCATGGTGCGGTGGCGATGGGCCTGATTGGACAGGTGGACGAAGCGGCCGGTCGCCAGCACACGCCCAAGCTGGCGTGGGTATCGCCGCCGGCCGCTTACACGGCATCCAGCGGAAGGGGGATTGACGCGGCCGAGATCGACCTCAACGTTCGTGCCATGTCCATGGGCAAACTCCATCACGCCATGATGGGCACGGCCGCGGTCTCTATCGCAGCGGCAGCGGCGATTCCGGGGACGCTGGTCCAGCGGGCGATCGCAGGCTCAGGCCGCGACGAGGTCTGCTTCGGTCATCCCTCGGGAACGCTGAGGGTTGGTGCCAGCGCCAGGCACGACAACGGCGTCTGGGTCATCGAGCGGGTCAGCATGAGCCGCAGCGCGCGCGTTCTGATGGAAGGCCAGGTCAGAGTGCCCGACAGCCCGCTCTGGTCGGGCTAGTCAGCGGGCCTGTCTTGCCAGCCCCAGGGTGCCGGTGGTGGTGAGGCGGGTTCAAGCAGAGAGAAATCAACCTGAAAAACCCGTGATGCGCCCAGGCGCCTCAGGTGGTAGCTGAACCTTTCACCGGGTATCAGCTCGATTCGCCAGACGTTGGCGTGCGCGGGCTCGATGATTTGTCGGGTCTGCTCGTCAGCGGGAAAAAGCTGGATCGTCGCCAGACCCTGATTGGTCGTTGATCCCCCATACATCGTTACCTCGTCTTCGCTGCCGTCCGCGTGCCGATGATCGTGCTTGAGCTCCAGGCGCTGCTGGCCATCAATCTCAACACGGGTCAGTATCCAGGTCCGCGAACGGTCATCACCGACCACAAAGGGAATGCGGATCTGGTCTTCACGGCATTCGCGAACGTGCATGGTCAGTGCCTGATCACTGAAGGCCGACTCGCCTTCAGGTGCCCGAATCAACTCACCGGAAAACGCCTGTCCACATAACGCCTGCAGGTTGGACCAGAACGTGTCCAGCGGCGAGCCCATGGCGGGGTTTGCCAAGCCAGTCGCAAGGAGAATCAAAGCGATGTTTTTCATAGGTGATACTTCCGATGGGAAGCGAGAAGTGTACCTGGAGGGATCATCCGTAGATTGAAGCCGGCTGCGGCGAACTGGCGCAAGTCTCAGGAGAATGTGGATGCGGAATTTCCAAGGATGGTGGCCAGGGGCGGAATCGAACCACCGACACGCGGATTTTCAATCCGCTGCTCTACCAACTGAGCTACCTGGCCATTCTGAGAACTTTTATTTATACGGGGCGCCTCGAACGCGGTTTAACCGAACGAAACGATAAACGTAGTTTAGCAGTTCGATCAACATTTGGGTACTGCTTTGACAGTGAGTTTGGGGCGGGCGCGGGCGTCGGCCGTTTCATCGCCATTCCGGGTAATGGGGTAGGATTGAATCGGTAGTTTTAATCGGATGGGTGCTCAGATGCGGATTTTCTCGGTTTTTCTCCTTGTTTCGGTTTTGGCAGGATGCGCATCCACCGCAGATACAGATCTCAGGGTTTCTGATATTTACAAGCGTCACGCCAGTGACGAGACCGTCAACGGTGTCCGCTACACCGCGGTCCGGAGTTGGCGTCCGGTCAGCGACGAGGGCGTGCTGATTGAGTTCAACGGCAATCGCCACTTTCTATTCGCCCTGGCAGGTGCGTGTCGCAGTGAGATACAGTTCGCTCCGACGCTTGTTTTCAGTTCAACGCCGGTCAATCGCCTTGACCAGTTTGATCGTATCGCCTTGAACGGGCGCTGGTGCCAAATCCAGGACATTCGTAAAGTGGATTTCGAAGCTGTTGAAGCCGATGTGGCTGCTCTTAATGCCGCTCTGGAAGATCCGCGTGAAGCAGGGGATTCAGATTTGATCCACAGGGATAACTACTCCGGCGGTATGTAGCCGTCGGCGCGGTCGTAATCACCGTCGAACAGGAACGCCTCGGCTTGTTCGATTAGATACTTTCGGTGCTCCGGGTCAATGGGGCTCAGGCGCTTCTCGTTAATCAGCATGGTCTGGTGCGCCAGCCACTTCTGCCAGGCCTCCTTGCAGATCTTGTCTTGAATGCGTTGTCCCAGTTCACCCGGCAATGGGGGGCGGGGTAGGGCTTCTCCGTCGCGCTGTAGATGATGGCAAAACACTCTATCGGTCATGGCTGGGCTTGGGCTTGAATGAAGGATGCCGGGATTGTATCAGTGAGCTGCTCTATGACCTTCCGA
This sequence comes from uncultured Wenzhouxiangella sp., assembly GCA_964540315.1. Classification (GTDB taxonomy): domain Bacteria; phylum Pseudomonadota; class Gammaproteobacteria; order Xanthomonadales; family Wenzhouxiangellaceae; genus Wenzhouxiangella. The sequence goes on along the minus strand of CAZIMY010000101.1, from coordinate 2,791 downwards.
ATGGGGCGAGGAATCCCTGCAGCCAGCGCATCTGCCGGCATAAACCAGCGGGTCTGGGAGTCAGCCACTAAGTTTTTCGCCACCGCTGCGGCGGGGCGTCCAAAAAGCATACGGAGGCTGAAATGGGTGAACTCGTGATCTATCGGGTCCGGCAGATTGGCAGTCACCTGCAGCTCGCCGCTTTCCCCGGCCTGTGGCAGGCACCAAAGCCCACCCCAGATGCCCGAGGGCGGACGGCGTTCAAGCAGAATTCGGCCGTTTTCGTCCGTGACGATCAGCCAGGTTGAAGTTCGATGCGGTCTTTCCCGCTTCGGCTTTTTGCCGGGAAGCTCATCAACCCGCCCCTGGATTCGCGCGACACAATCGGCGTTGACCGGACAAAGCAGGCACGCCGGCCGCCTGGGTGCGCACAGGGTAGCGCCCAGGTCCATGATGGCCTGGGTATAGTCTGCCGCCCGGTCCGGCGGCGTGCGGGCGTCGGCTGCTTGCCACAGTTGCTTGAGGACGGCGGATCTGCCGGGCCAGCCTTCTATGGCCGCATGCCGCGCCAGCACTCTCTTGACGTTGCCGTCGAGAATGGGCGCCCGGCGATCCAGCGCCTGGGCGACGATGGCATTGGCGGTGGACTCGCCAATCCCTGGCAGTTGCTGCAGCGCATCGACGGACCCCGGCAGGCTGCCGTCGTATTCATCCATGCAGATCCGAGCCGCCCGATGGAGGTTGCGGGCCCGGGCGTAATAGCCAAGGCCCGACCACAGGGCCAGAACGTCATCCTGCGGCGACTCGGCCAGGGCCGGCAGATCAGGGAAGCGCGTCATGAAACGCTGGAAGTAGTCGATGACCGTGCCGACCTGGGTCTGCTGCAGCATGATTTCCGAGACCCAGACTCGATAGAGGCTGCGGTCCTGCTGCCAGGGCAGTTCATGGCGCCCGTGTTCTTGCCACCATTCCAGCAGCCTTGATGCGAAGTCCCCGGTCGGGGCAGAGGAAGACCGGACCACTAACGGGTTTCGGTGGCTGATTCCTGAACCGGCAGGATGGCATGGACAAAGGTGCCGGCATCAAAAGGGCGAAGATCGGCTGCTGTCTCACCGACACCGATGAAACGGATCGGGATGCCCAGATCGTGGGCAATGGCAAACAGCACGCCACCGCGGGCCGTGCCGTCAAGCTTGGTGACCGTGATGCCGGTCAGGTCCACGGCTTCGTTGAACTGCCTGGCTTGCGCCAGCGCGTTCTGTCCGGTCCCTGCATCGACCACCAGCATCGTTTCATGGGGGGCGTCAGGGTCAATTTTCTTGATTACCCGCCTGACCTTGGCCAGTTCGTCCATCAGGTGGCTCTGGGTATGCAGCCGGCCGGCGGTGTCTGCGATCAGTACGTCAATCCCGCGCGCCTTGGCTGAGTGCAATGCATCGTAGATCACGGCCGCCGTGTCGGCGCCGGACTGCTGCGCGATGACCGGCACGTCGTTGCGTTCGCCCCAGGCCTGCAGCTGTTCTACCGCGGCGGCCCGAAAGGTGTCGCCGGCGGCCAGCATGACCGACAGACCCTCGTCCATGTAGCGGCGGGCCAGCTTGCCGATGGTGGTGGTTTTGCCAACGCCGTTGACGCCGACGGTCAGGATCACGAACGGCTTTTTGCTCGGATCGATGGCTAGAAACTGCTCCGAGGGCTCGATCAGGTCATAGAGTTCGGCCTGTACTGCCGGTAACACCTGGTCAGGCTCCGAGATGACGCCGCGGTCTATGCCGTCTCGCAGTCGCTCGATGATGCGCGTGGTTGCGCCGATGCCCATGTCTGCGGTCAGCAGGGTGGTTTCAATCTCTTCGATCAGGTCCTCGTCGATCCGGGTAGCGCTGCCGATCAGGCCAAACAGGGAAGACAGGCTGGACCGCGTCCGGGCGAGCCGCGCATCCAGCGGATCGACCCCGGATTTCTCCACGGGCCGGACCGGCGTTTTCTCGACACCGGAGCCTGATTTCTTGCGACGAAAGATCGAAAACATAAGGCGGTATGCTAGCACCATGACCGGCAAAATACGCATCATCGCAGGCCAGTGGCGCGGTCGAAAAATCGTTGTCCCGGACCGTCCGGGACTGCGTCCAACCAGCGACCGCGCGCGCGAGACCTTGTTTAACTGGATTGGTCCCGGCATCGTTGGCGCGCAGGTCGCCGACCTGTTTGCCGGCAGCGGCGCGCTTGGTCTGGAAGCGGCCTCGCGCGGTGCGGGGCAGGTCACTCTGATCGAGCGCGATCCAGCCGCAGTCCAGGCGCTGCGCGATGGTCCGCTGCAATGGCCCGGCGGCGGGAATATCAAGCTGCTTGAGGCCGATGCGCTCGCCTGGCTTGGCGGCCAGGAAGAGCCCTTTGATCTGATTCTGATCGACCCGCCTTTTGAAAGCGCTTTGCTGGATGAGGTGCTCGCTCGACTGGCCGAGCGCCCGCAGTATCTCTCCGGGCGGGGTCTGGTGTACGTAGAGTGTTCGCCTTCGCAGTGCCCCGAAATCTGGCCTGCTGCTCTGGAGGTTCGCAAGCAAAAGCGTTTGGGGCAGGTGGTGCTGACGCTACTGCATCGATCGGTATAATCCTCGCTGCATTCAAGCGCAGGGTTCTGTTCATGGCCGCTCCCGGCATTGATTATCAAATCGCCGTTTATCCGGGTACTTTTGATCCGCTGACCAATGGTCATACCGACCTGATTGCCCGAGCGTCACGCATCTTTTCGCTGGTCGTAGTGGCGATCGCCGAAAGCCCTCACAAAAAGCCGGCTTTTGAACTTGAGCAGCGG
>CAZIMY010000100.1:0-9190 GCA_964540315.1 uncultured Wenzhouxiangella sp. | reverse complement strand
CGGCACTGACAGCTTTTCAATCGGCAACTCGCGCTCGATGGCATGGTTCAGCGGAGCGCGGGACTCGAACTCAAATACTTCAGTGCCACTGTTCTCGCTTTCGAAAATACGGGCATAGGCGCCGACGATGCCAGAACTCACGGTCGCCGGCGGGCAATTGGGACAGAATCCGCGAAAGTCATAGACGTCCAACTCCTCAGCCAGTGGATCTGACGAACTCAAATCATCAGCCAGGAACCAGCGACCAATACCTGTCAAATCGTAGTAATAGCGAATCTGCGCCTGAGCGTTCGCGGAAACAATCACCGACGTCCCGCCCTCGAAACGATCGGGCGTAAACCAGTGCCCCGTGTAGCTCACTGGACTCCCATCGATTTCGGGACAGGTGGCGGCAGCTACCGGCTGCAGGATATCGGACCCCTGCCCACCATTGACCGACCAGGAAAACACCATGTTGGACTCATCGATCATGGTGATCACTGCACCCCCTGCCCGCACAGCCGTCTGCTCGCCACCGGCTGCAACGTAAGTGTCAATATCCGCCGACCAAATGGCTGAATCTTCGCTCACCGGGCCAGAACCAAGGTAAAACAGCGGCACACCATCCTGATCGTAGCTGTACCAGACGATGAACCCGAATCCAGCCTCCTGCCAGGTGATGCCCTGAGCAATCTGATCGCGTCGATTTTCAGCGGTACCGACCGGACTCCACAACCCCACCTGTCTTGGAATCGTGCCGCTTTCCTGCATGGAAACGATAATCTCGACAAGCGCCTCCTCATCCGCCGGATTTTCCAAGACGACAAAGTAGCGACCGGGCTCCAGATCGCCTTCCGAAATGGTTAAAGGCGTATTGTCGGCAGCACCTGAGGCCAGCACTGCACCTGCTGGCTCAGGGGTGGCCGGTGCAGTAGCCCTGATCGCGTCGAAATCAACCCGTCTGATGCTGACAGTAACGTCCGAAGGACCGTTGACATAAAACGTCAAATTGCTGGCCGTCGCCGGAACATCGACAAAGACGGATTCGTGCGCGCCGGCGGCCGGCAAGACAACTTCCGTGCCTTCGCCAGGAATCGTCACAGCCAATTCAGGCCTGGGCGCCAGCACCGTCGTTGCGGGCTCGATCGCGACCGACCGCTCGATCGCAATCGGCACCACCCCGATCTCGCTGCCCCCCCCAGTATCGGCAGAAATAGTGACGAGACCCAAGTGGCGCTCATCGCGCAGCATGCCAGGCTTGCTCCAGGACAGTCCTACGTCCAGTACGCCGGCCTCGTGCACTCCCGGTCCATACACAACCAATTCATCCGAATTGACATTGCTCAAGACCGCCCATTCCAGCTCGACGCTATCGTTTGGCAGGGATGCATCCCAATTCTGGGCGACGATCCACCAGGTACCTGCCTGGGGCTGATCCACAATGCAGCGCTCCAGTTCGATCGGACTGATCGATCTGCACTGTTCTTCAGCTTCCTGTGCCGAGCCATCAGCGTTGTTGTCGCGTCCGACGAACAGATCCATATCGTTCGAGCTTGAGGCGAGAATTTCCGCCCAGATCGCTGCCGCATCGGCCGGCACATCGACGAGGAACGTTCGGGTACCGGCACTGCCGTCATACGGATTGGTGTTGCGCGGATCCTCCGGCAGCGTGAAGTTCTCTCGGGTGGCCTTCGTCAAGCCACTGGTTGCAAAAACCGCGGCCGGCAGGTCATCGATGAAGCCCAGTTCGAGACGGGTTCGGCCCTGATTGCGCTGTGCCTCGACCCGGACAATCTCGGGCAGGGAGACTTCACCGGTGGTTGCACGCACGCCAATTGGCAGGCGTTGTGTGGCAAGCGGCACAACACCGGGCACCGGCGCCGACAGATTGGCCGGCGACAGGACCACAGCACCCTGCTCCAGGGTGTTGCCACCACCACTGGGGCTCACGGTAATTGTCAGCTCTTGCGACTCCCCAGCGGCAAGATCAAAATCAACGGGGCTCACCTCGACACCCGCAAGTCCTTCGGTCACAACCGACCATGTGCCCCCCCGAAGCGCTGTGACCGTTCGGGTAAAACTGCAGGACTCGCCGCAGTTCTCGTTGACCAGGCCGGACAGGTTGAGCTCGCTGGGATCACCGCCAAATTCCGGATTGGCCAGCTGGAATTCGCTCCGCGTTACCGGCAGATACAGTCCGGCCCGTGCCGCCAGGTCGACGCGAATCCGGCCGGCGCCACGATCAAAAATCGTCGCCGGCTCTCCCAGTGTTGTCACCGGTTCCGCTTCGGCGGTCGTCTCCAGGGCCGAGGTCAGCATCGCTGGCGTCCAGTCCGGCGAAAGCTGCCTGAGCAGCGCCATCGAGCCGGCCGCATGGGGACTGGCCATCGAGGTCCCGCTCAACCGGGCCACCGCCGTGCTACCGCCAATGAACGCCGCACGAATGTTGTCTCCCGGCGCTACAACGTTGGGCTTCATTACGCCGGGCGCATTGCTGGCAGGTCCGCGCGAGGAAAAGCCCGACATCTGATCCCCAAGGCTTTCGCTGAAGATCGTCAGGGTCGCGTTGGGCAAGCTGACCAACAAATCGCCCCCCGCCGTCCCGAGCGCGGCAAGAATTTCCTCGCCGTCGTCCAGCGACACCATGCCGGCGGGGATCGTGCTGTCTTCGAGGGCGCCCATGATGATCGGGCTGCCACCGACGTTATTGATCATGATGACCGCGATCGCGCCGGCTGCTGCGGCATTCGAAACCTTGTCCGAGAAAAAGCAGTCGCCCCTTTTCAGAATTGCCACGGCCCCCTCAAAAGCATTGGCCGGGAACGCCTCGCAACCCTCCAGCGTTCCGCCCACAGCGTCTCCGGCGCGCAGCGGTTGACTTGAAATCGGGATCTGCGGCAAATCGGGGCCAGTGCCATACAGGATGTACCAGGCCCCTACGCCGCTGATCGTGACCCGGCGGCCTTCCCGTTCACGCGTTGTAGAACTGCCCACGGCAAAGACCCAGGGCGCTTCGGCGGGCGACCCTACCGTTTCCGGCTCTGGTCCGGAGTTGCCGGCAGACGTGGCAAAACCTATCCCCGCGTCCAGCAGGTTGAAAATCCGCCGAGCCGCCGAGTCTCTCCATGGATCAAACGGCTCACCCCCGATGGAATAGTTGACGACGTCGACGCCATCCCTGACGGCCTGATCAAAAGCTTGGAGAATGGCGCCGCCTTGGCAAGTGCCAGCATCATCGTCATCGGGATCCGGCTCGGTACAGACCCGGTAGGAGACAACGTGAGCGCGGGGCGCAACCCCTCCCGAATCCGATCGCCATTCGTTACCTGCCGCAATCGCGGCAACGTGGGTGCCGTGGCCGTCGCTGTCTTCGCCGTCCGTGGAATCGGTGGTGAAATCGTAAACGCCGACCAGTTTGTTGTTGCACAGGACGTTGGCACGGCCACACAGGCCAAGAAAGTCGGGGTATGGATTGCTGTACTCGTATCCGTCCGAGTAGGCAGGGTCATCCAGAAACGCCCTGTGATCCCAGTTGATTCCACTGTCGATAATCCCTACCACGGTACCTTCACCGCGAACTGCGGGAAGCTGCCCCGAGCCTTCGGCAAGAGCGCGGGCACCGATCAATGCGGGACCGTCCGCGAGTTGCAGGCGAAGCAGGCGCTCTCTTTCGATGGAAGCCACGTTGGGTAGCTCGCTCAGAATCTCGCGTTCGGATGTCGAGAGCCCTCCAAGCACGATGACGTTGGCGACGTGCTGCGCGCTCCCGGCGACGTTGAGCTTGCGCCCCAGCACTTGACCAGCCAGTTGAACAAAATCAGCCTGGCGGTCAAGCAGGAAGCGTTCGTAACCGATCACCGCCGGATCAAGCACGTCGAAGGCTCGTCCAGTCGCTGAAGGCGCAGTCGCGCCCAGTGGAGGCAGAGTCAGGTTCCGGCTGCTTTGCACGGCCGAGTCGAAGCCTTGAAACTCCAGCGTGGGTGCGTCGTCAAGCGTCACGATCCAGCGGTCAGTGAAAGCGGCATCCGGGCTCGCCGCTTGCGTTGCAGGCATAGCTGCGGCAAAAAACAGCACAGCAAAGACAGCCAGACATAAATTACGCATGATTCGTTTTTTCCTCAAACAGGTACGGGCCCGCAGCAATCAAACGGGTTGTCTCAAGGTCACTAGTTCTTCGGCGGCAGTGGGGTGAATGCCAACGGTTCGGTCGAAATCAGTCTTGGTCAATCCAGCCCGAACTGCCACCGCAAACCCCTGCAGCATTTCAGGGGCATCCGGCCCGACGATGTGACAACCCAGCACTCGGTCGTTTTCAGCATCCACCACCAGTTTCATCAGGCCTTGTTCTTTTCTTCCGGGCAAAGTGTATTTCATGGGTGTAAATCTAGAGCGGTAAATCCTCACCTTCCTTCCTGCGGCGCTGGCCTCGGCCTCCGTCAGGCCGACCGTACCCACCGGCGGTTGCGAAAAAACGGCTGCGGGGACGTCATGGTGTTCTACCGGACGATCCATCCCGCCAAACTGGGTATCCGCAAAGGCATGACCTTCCATGAGGGCCACGGGGGTCAGGTTGATACGGTCGGTCACGTCACCGACAGCAAACACATGTTCTGCCGACGTACGGTTGTAATGATCGACCTGGATTGCGTGGTTGTCACCCGTGTTTACACCCACCGTCTCCAATCCCAAATCCCAGGTATACGGCACCCGCCCTGTGGCAAACATCACCGCATCAAAGTCCTGGGTCTGGTTGCCGGAGAACGTGACTTGAATGGCATTCCCTTTAGAGACCAGTCGAGCCGGCGCCGTCTGATACATGAACTCGATGCCGCGACCGGACATCCCCGACTCCACCGTTGAGCGCACGTCCTCGTCAAATCCCCGCAAAATTCGATCACGCCGGTAAGCCAGCGTTACATCCGAGCCCAGGCCGTTGAATATTCCTGCGAATTCGACGGCGATGTAGCCGGCACCCGCAATGAGCACCCGGCGCGGCAACCGCTCTAGATGAAAAGCTTCATCAGAAGTGAAGCCCAGCGAACTTCCGGGGATCTCCGGTGTCCAGGGTCTTCCTCCGACCGCGATCAGGATGTTTTTCGCTGTCACGCGCCGATCGCCCACCTCCAGCGTATGCGGCCCAACAAACCGGCCGCGCCCCATCAACAGGTCAACACCCGCGTGGTCAAGCAAGCGCAGGTAGACCTGGTTGAGCCGGTCAATTTCTGTGTCTTTGGCCGCGATCAGATCTGACCAGGAGAATTTGCTCGCGCCCAGCTGCCAGCCGTAACCAGGGGCATCCTCGAAGCTTTCGCCAAACTGGGAGGCGAAAACCAGCAGCTTCTTTGGGACACAGCCACGGATGACGCAGGTGCCGCCGACGCGGGACTCCTCGCAAATTCCCACCCGGGCGCCATGCCCAGCAGCGATTCTTGCGGCGCGAACACCACCGGAGCCGGCGCCGATAACAAACAGGTCGTAGTCGAATTCAGCCATGGATTTGAAAACAATCCTTGATTTGGGTTCATGGATCTGAGGCTGCCGATGGTACGATATCTAAAGAAGCTAGCCATAGGCATATTCGGCCACCCCAGATGAAGATTTTTTGCGTCCGCTCCACCGGCAACCTGACGAACCGATGAGCGCACTACTGGAAGCAGCACAGGTCGGATTTACCCGATCGGGTCAATTGGTTTTTGAACCCACGGATGTTCGACTGCGCTCCGGGCAATCGCTGGTTATTTCTGGTCCAAACGGTAGCGGTAAAACCACCCTTCTCAGACTTCTGGCGGGCATTCTGCAGCCAGCGACGGGATCCCTCAAGCGCTCAAGCAGCCTGGTTTTTCTGGGCCACCTTGCCGCGGTCAAGGGCGATTTGAGTTGCCGTGAAAATCTCGAATTTGCCCGGCGGTTCAGCGGAAAACCCGGCATGGACGTCAATCGTGCCATGGCCAGGGTCGGCCTGGCCGGGCTCGGACTCCGCCCTGCCCGGGCACTGTCGGCTGGCCAGAAACGCCGGGTTGGGCTGGCCGGCCTGTTGGTGTCACAGCGTGATATCTGGCTTCTTGATGAACCATACGCCAGCCTTGACGACGCGGGTGGGGAATTGGTTGATCAGTTGCTTGAAGACCACTTGTCGAGGGGAGGGACCGCCGCACTGTCGACCCACCAGCGCCAGCCCCGGCTGGCCCACGCGCCCGAAAAGCTGGTTATTCAGCCCAGCCGGCGAGAACTGACTTCATGACCCGAGCCATCTTTGCCCTGCTGCGCCGCGACCTTCGACTGGCCGTTCGCCACGGCGGCGAGTCTCTGATGCCGCTGGTCTTCCTTTTTGCCGTTCTGATCCTCGTGCCGCTCGGCGTCGGGCCCGGCCCCAACCTGCTCTCGGCGATCGCGCCGGGCATGGTGTGGGTCGCGGCGCTACTGGCCAGCCTGCTGGCGCTGGAGCACCTGTTCCGCCCCGACCTTGACGACGGCACCCTCGAGCAATGGTGGACGGGCGAGACGCCGGTTGGTTTGCTTGTTGCTACCCGCTTGTTCAGTCATTGGCTCATCACAGGCTTGCCTGTGATTATTTTTGCGCCTGTGGGCGCCCAGATGCTCTATCTCCCTGACCATGCCCTGAGCACGCTGGTCATCAGTCTGATCATCGGCACTCCCCTTCTTTCACTGATTGGCGGGCTCGCTGCAGCGCTGACGCTTGGCACCAACCGAGGTAGCGTACTTCTGTCTATTCTAATTTTTCCCCTCGTAGTTCCCGTGCTAATCTTTGCCACTGGTGCGGTTTCAGCAGCGGCGGATAGCCTGTCTGCAAGGGCCCACCTGGGGCTGCTGAGCGCCCTTCTGATTCTGGCCGTAACGCTTATTCCACTCGCAACCACTGCTGCTCTGAGACTGAATATCGAATGATCTGGCACAACATTAAAGTCGGCTTTCACCGTCTGGGCTCACCCCCAGTGTTCTACCGTCTTTGTCAGGTGGTAGCCCCATGGTTATGGGCCGGTGCGGCCATATTCGCCGCCTTTGGCTTGTACAAGGCGCTGTTCGTGGTTCCGCCCGACTATCAGCAAAGCGATAGTTTTCGGATTTTGTATGTTCATGTGCCGGCGGCCTGGCAGGCCATGGCCGGCTACTTGGTCATGTCTATCTTGGCGGTCATCGCGCTGGTTTGGCGCATCCGCACGACCGAGATAATGGCAATGATGGGGGCACCCATCGGTGCGGCGTTTACCGTCATCTGCCTGGCGACAGGGTCAATCTGGGGCCGCCCCATGTGGGGCACCTGGTGGGCCTGGGATGCGCGGCTGACGTCAATGCTGGTCCTGCTATTTGTCTATCTGGGCATCATGGGACTGTATGCGGCCTTCGAGGACAAACGCAAAGGCGCCAGGGTTGCCTGCATCCTGGTTCTTGTCGGTCTGGTTAACATTCCCATTATCCATTTCTCGGTTGAATGGTGGACAACGCTGCACCAGGGCTCAACGATCAACTTTTTCGGCGAATCCAGCATGGACCCCAGCATGATGGCGCCGCTTTTGTGGATGGTGATCGCGACCAAACTGATGTTTGGCGCCGCGCTCCTGGATCGTTCGCGCAACGAACTTGTCGAACAAGACAGGCGCAAGAGTTGGGTCCGGCAGAAACTTGAGGTAAGTGCATGATTCCAGAGTTCGAATATGCCCCGTATGTCTGGACTAGCTACGGGATTTTTGCGATGATTATGGTTTGGCAGGTAGCGCAGCCGATCTTCAAACGGCGACGCCTGGTAACGGAGCTCCGCGAGGAGCAGGCGCTTGAAAAAGGAGACTACGCCGATGACACCTAGACGCAAGAAAAGACTCGCTGTGGTTGGCCTGATTGTGCTCAGCGTCAGCGCAGCCGCGACCGTTGCCTTTACCGCTTTGCAGGAAAACATGCTGTTTTTCATCAGCCCGTCTGATGTTCATGCGCAAACCCTGCCGGCCGATCGGCATTTTCGATTGGGCGGCCTGGTCACGGAAGGCAGCGTCTCTCGGGATACCCAGAACCTGATGGTCAGTTTTGCCGTCAACGATGGTGCCCACGAGGTACCGGTCACCTTCGAAGGCATCCTGCCTGACCTGTTCCGGGAAGGCCAGGGTGTGATCGCACACGGTCATATCGGGGAAAACGGCGTTTTCCATGCTCGAGAAGTACTGGCTCGTCACGACGAGACCTATATGCCCAAGGAAGTGGCACAGGCACTGGAAGAGGCAGGAACCCCCCACACTGTCAACATGCCGACCACCCGCTGACCGAACGCATATCCGGGTCCGCTTCAGGCGGACTCAATAAACTGCATTTAAAATGCTTTTTTAGGGTCGACCGACGTCGATCGACCCCTATTTAAACCAACGAGGTGCTCCTGCATGATCGCTGAATTTGGACAGATTTCACTGATTCTCGCACTGGTTCTGGCAGTCCTGCTGGCGACAGTACCCATGTACGGCGCCTACAAAAACAACGAGGCGCTCATGAACCTGGCGCCATCGCTGGTCACAGGGCATTTCGTCTTTGCACTGGCCGCGTTTGCTTCCTTGGCAACGTTGTTTTTAACCCACGACTTCACGGTGGCCAACGTTGCCATCAATTCGAATCTGCTCCTGCCCTGGTTTTACCGGTTTGCGGCCACCTGGGGCAGTCACGAAGGGTCTCTGCTGCTCTGGATTCTGATGCTTGCCGGCTGGATGCTGGCAGTCGCGTTGATGTCACGCAGCAGCCTGCCGAAACCCTTCCTGACCCGGGTTCTGGCCGTCATGGGTGCGGTTTCCATCGGCTTTCTGCTGTTTACTCTGCTGACTTCAAACCCCTTTGATCGCATACTCCCCGGACCGCCCGACGGTCAGGATCTGAACCCTCTGCTGCAGGACGTGGGCATGATTTTCCACCCACCGTTGCTGTATATGGGTTACGTCGGTTTTTCTGTTGCCTTTGGTTTTGCCATTGCCGGGCTACTGGGCGGACGCGTGGAACGCGACTGGGTCCGCTGGTCTCGGCCTTGGACGCTCATGGCGTGGGGCTTCCTGACCGGGGGCATTACCCTGGGGTCGTGGTGGGCATACTACGAACTCGGCTGGGGTGGCTGGTGGTTCTGGGATCCGGTTGAAAACGCCTCTTTCGTCCCGTGGCTATTGGGTACCGCGCTGATTCACTCGCAGGCGGTGACCGAAAAACGAGGCGCCTTTCCCGCATGGAC
>CAZIMY010000099.1:0-9364 GCA_964540315.1 uncultured Wenzhouxiangella sp. | reverse complement strand
TCGTTTGACTTTGCGCTACGATTTCTGATCGATCGAGTCTCTGCCGGACCGATCGGGTTCGGCAGCCTGAACACAAACGGCCAGCCTCGCGCTGGCCGTTTGCTTTTTTACTTGAGGATCAGATAAACAATGGATGAGCACACCAATACCAATAACCTAAAAGAAACGCCGCGCGTGTCGACCGAGGTTTACCCGTCAGGCAAGCTCACGATGCTGTCCCGCGAAGAGGTCGCGCGCCTGTCTGACGCCACCGAGCAGGTGGGTGAGGTGCTACGTCGCTGTGCGCTTGCGGTACTCAATTCCGGTGAGCAGGGAGATGATGCTGAGTCCATGATGCAGGCGTATTCGGACTTTAGAATTGAGGTCCACCAGGTCAACCGGGGCATGCGCATCGACCTGCACAACGCGCCAGCCCATGCATTTGTGGACGGCAAGATTATCAGGGGTATCCGCGAACTGCTTTCTGCCGTCGTACGCGATATCGTCTATTTCCACACCGAGATTGGACCGAACCCTTACTTCGACCTGGACGAACCCGAAGGCATCACCAACACGGTCTTTGAAATTTTGCGTAACGCGCAGCTGATGGATACGCGTCGTGAGCCGAACCTGGTGGTGTGCTGGGGTGGTCATTCCATCAACCTGGAGGAATACGATTACACCAAGCGGGTGGGTTATCAGCTGGGCCTGCGCGGCCGGGACATCTGCACCGGGTGCGGTCCGGGGGCTATGAAAGGACCCATGAAGGGCGCAACGATTGGCCATGCCAAGCAGCGAACCATCCCTGGGCACTATGTGGGCGTGACCGAGCCGGGCATTATCGCCGCCGAGTCACCCAATCCGATTGTGAACGAACTGGTCATCCTGCCGGATATCGAAAAGCGCCTCGAAGCCTTTGTTCGGCTTGGCCATGGCATCGTGGTGTTTCCCGGCGGGGTCGGGACGGCTGAGGAAATTCTGTTCATCCTGGGCGTTCTGCTGAATCCCGCCAATCGCGAAATGCCCTTTCCGCTGGTCTTTACCGGCCCGGCATCGTCCAAAGCGTATTTCGAAGAGATCGACCGCTTTATCGGGCTGACACTGGGAGATTCGGCCAAAGCGCTCTACACCATTATTGTGGATGATGCACCGGCAGTAGCCCGCGCGATGAGCCAAGGCATTGACCAGGTCCAGGAGTGGCGAGTGAAAGCCAATGACGCCTTTTACTTCAACTGGTTGCTGGAAATTCAGCCCGAGTTTCAGCAGCCTTTCTCAGCCACCCATGAGGCCATGTCCGCACTCGAGATTTCGCGTGAGTTGCCAACTCACCAGCTGGCGGCCAATCTGAGGCGCGTCTTCTCCGGCATTGTTGCCGGCAACGTCAAGCCGAACGGCGTCAAGGCGATTCGTGAACGCGGTCCGTTCGAAATTCGAGGCGAGCCCGACATCATGGACGCGCTCGATCAGTTGCTGCGCCGTTTCGTGGCCCAAAACCGCATGAAATTGCCGGGTGGTTCGGGTTATCAGCCTTGTTATCGAATTATCACTTGAGCAACTTCAGCATCGTTTGAGGTAAGTAGCGCAGCTTACTGAATCGTCGCTTTTTTCCCCGATCCATGATTTTCCTATCCCCTCGGCGCGAGCTCGCGCCGGGGGATCTGGCAGCGGTATTTCGCGATCTGCCAACCCTTCCCAGCGCCCGTTTCCCTTGACACTGCGGCCCTTCGCGACTATCGTGGCGAGCAGTGGTAATTTGTGGGAATTAGTGGTTTAAACGGGACAGGAGTTGCTTTACCGGTGTTTTTTGGAGAGACCGCAATCAACCTGGACGCGAAGGGTCGGATGGCGATACCGACCCGGTATCGCGACGATCTGGGGTCGGTCTGCGCCAACCGCCTGGTGTTGACTTACTCCGCCTTTGACGCGGGCTGTCTGTGGCTCTACCCGGAGCCGGAGTGGGAACGAGTGCGCGAACAGGTCATGAGCCTGTCGACCTTCAACCCCAGTCATCGCAGCCTCCAGCGTCGCTTGGTCGGCTCGGCAACGCAGACCGAGCCTGACGGCAACGGCCGACTATTGCTTGCTCAGGCCCTGCGCCAGGTCGCCGGTCTGGAAAAGCGAGTGGTGATGATGGGTATGGGGCAGCGTTTCGAGATCTGGAATGAGAATGTGTTGAATCAGCGCCGAATTGAAGAAGAGCGCGAAATGCAGGAGCAGGCCTCTCCCGAAATGGCCCAGCTGGTTTTGTAGCCGGTCATGGGGGATGCCAAGGCACATGTACCGGTGCTGCTGGATTCGGCGCTGGCTGCGCTGAATCTGTCGGCTGATGCCACCGTGGTGGATGTCACCTATGGCCGCGGTAGCCACAGCGCTGCGATCCTGGGCCAGCTTGGCCCGTCCGGTCGCCTGATCGTCATGGACCGTGACCCGGAAGCGATTTCGCACGCGCGCCAGTCGCTGGGTGAGGACGGCCGGGTGACGATTTGCCACGGCAGCTTTGCGGGTCTGGCCGAGCTGGCGCGGCAGCACGATTTTTTTGGCAGCGTCGACGGTCTACTGGCTGATCTAGGCGTGTCATCGCCGCAGATTGACCAGCCCGAGCGCGGGTTCAGTTTTCGGGAGGATGGCCCGCTGGACATGCGGATGGATCCAACCTGCGGCGAATCGGCACAGGAATGGATCGCAAAAGCCGACGAGGGTGAACTGGCGCGGGTGATTCGCGATTACGGCGAAGAGCGTCACGCACGCAGGATTGCAAGAACGATTGTGAGAGAACGAGAGCAAAAGGCGATTACCGGCACGGCCCGTTTGGCGGCCATCGTCGCGTCTGCGGCGGGTCGTTCGGTCGACAGGATTCATCCGGCAACCCGCACTTTCCAGGCCATTCGAATTCATATCAACAATGAGCTGGTCTCGCTCGAACAGCTGCTGGAACAAGGCCTTGAAGTGCTGGCGCCGGCCGGTCGGTTTGTTGTGATCAGCTTTCATTCGCTTGAAGACCGCCGGGTCAAGCAGACCTGGGCCGACTGGTCCAAGCCGCCGGCCGCTTCGCGTCGCCATCCGGTTGCGCCGTCGTTCACGCCACGCCTGCGCCTGGTTGGAAAGCTGGTGAGGCCCGATGAGAAAGAAGCCCGCCTCAACCCCAGGGCGCGCAGTGCGCGCATGCGGGTTGCCGAAAAGCTCGACGGGGTGGCGGCATGATCCGGTGGATCGCTTTTTTCGTTGTGCTCGGCTTGTTGATGGGCTCGGCCGTCGGGGTGGTGACGCTGCGACATGAATCGCGACAGCTGTTTGCAGCCCTGCAGGACGCCGCATCCGAGCGCGATCAGGCCCGTACCGAATGGAGCCGACTGCAGCTGGAGCAGGCCTGGCTGGCCGAAGCAGGTCGAGTGGAGCGCGAAGCGCGTGAGCGTCTGGACATGCGGCTTCCGGCAAGCACCGGCATCCTGGTAAAAACGCCATGACTGATCAGCGCCCCCGCAACGTCTCGGTCCTGCGGGTCTGGTTGACCGCCGGCATCATGCTGCTGGGCGTGGTTGTGCTGGTTGCGCGCGCAGTCAATCTGCAAGTGACCGATACCGAGTTCCTGCAAAGCCAAGGCGAGGCGCGCTATCTGCGAACGGTGGATATTCCTACGGTCCGCGGCAGCATCCTCGATCGCCACGGCGAGCCGCTGGCCGTATCGACGCCGGTGGACTCGGTCTGGGCGCACCCGGGCGAGCTCCTGCAGGCCGTTGATCGGCTGCCGGAACTCGCCGACGTTCTGAACATGCGGGTGGATGTTCTTGAGCGCCGCCTGACCCAACGTGCCAACCGTGAATTTGTCTGGCTGCGTCGGCGAGTCCATCCTGAACTGGCCGAGCAGGTCAAGGATCTGGACGTACCCGGTGTCTCTTTGCAGGCCGAGTATCGCCGGTTTTATCCCACTGCGGAAGTCACCGCCCAGGTGCTCGGTTTTACCAATGTTGATGATGCCGGCCAAGAGGGTCTTGAGCTGGCCTACAACGCCTGGCTGCAAGGCGAGCCGGGTTCGAAGCGCGTCATCAAGGATCGCCTCGGCCGTGTTGTTCAGGATATCGATCTGATTCGTGAAGCGCGGCCTGGCCGCGATTTGCAGCTGACGCTGGACCGCCGGCTTCAGTATCTGTCTTTCCGCGCTCTCAAGCAGGGGATTCAGCGGGTCGGTGCACGTTCCGGGTCGGTCGTGGTGATGGATGTGACCAACGGTGAGATCGTCGCCATGGTCAATTACCCCTCTTACAATCCGAACAACTCGATGCGTGCCGTGGGCGAGGGCATCCGCAACCGTGCCATGACCGATGTCCTGGAACCCGGCTCGGTGATCAAGCCTTTTGCCGTCGCTGCTGCCATGGAAGCCGGCTTGGCCACGCCGGACATGCCGATCGACACCACTCCGGGCACTTTGACTGTCTCCGGCCACACGATCAGAGACGTTCGCGATTTTGGTCTGACCACCGTGGAAGGCCTGCTGGTGAAGTCTTCCAACGTCGGCGTTGTGCAGCTGGTGCTGTCGATGGAAGCCCGTCACCTCTGGGGGCTTTATTCGCGGTTGGGTTTCGGCGTGGTGACGGGCACCGGGTTCCCCGGCGAGTCGGCCGGCGTGCTGAGGGATTTTGAGCGCTGGCGCAAGCTCGAACAGGCGACCCTGGCCTACGGCTACGGCCTGTCGGTGACGCCGCTCCAGCTGGTCAGAGCTATGGCCGCGCTCGCTGATGGGGGGCGTTTGCATCAGCCCACGTTTATTGTTGGTAGCGACAATCCAGTGCAGTCGGTTATGGACCCGGCACTGGCTCAAGAGGTTGTGGCCATGCTGGAAAAAGCCACCGGCGTTGAGGGCACGGGGCAACTGGCGCGCGTACCCGGCTATCGGGTGGCGGGCAAGACCGGCACCACCCGGCTGGTTGGCGCCGGGGGCTACGAATCGCGCTACGTCTCGAGTTTTGGCGGGCTTGCACCGGCATCGCGGCCGCGCATGGCAGCAGTCGTCGTCATCAACGATCCGACAGGCGATCAATACTACGGTGGCCAGGTCGCCGCGCCGGTGTTTGGCGAAGTCATGGCCGCAGCACTCAGATTGTTCAGCGTGCCGCCGGATGATCTGTCGACCCTGATGGCTGCGGCCGGAGAAGAAGGGTAATGGCGGGCTCGTACAGCATGCCGCTCAACCGTTTGCTGGATGGTTTGGCGAAGTTGTCTGACGATGTCGTCGTGGCAGATCTGTGTCTTGATTCCCGTCACTGCGGTGCTGGCAGTGCATTCGTGGCCATGGCCGGCGAGCAGGGCCATGGCTTGGATTACCTGCCGGCCGCTTTGAACTCGGGCGCGATCGCGGTTATCCACGATGGCGCGCGACCTTTGGTCGATTGCCCGGTGCCTGCGGTAGCGGTGCCCGACCTTGTCGACCATCTGCCGAGCCTTGCCCGGCGCTTCTTCGGCTCAGCCGAGGAGATGGATCTTGTCGCTGTTACCGGCACCAACGGCAAGACCTCGGTGGCCTGGCTGCTGGCCCAAGCCCTGGACGCAGCCATGCTGGGAACGCTGGGTATGGGGCGGCCCGGTGCCGAACGTCCCGGCACCCACACCACGCCGGACATTCTGAGTGTTTATCGCGCCCTGGCTACCCTGCGAGCGGACGGGCATCGCTGCGTGGTGATGGAGGCCTCGTCCCACGCGCTTGATCAGCGGCGTCTGGCGGGGCTGAAATTTTCCTGCGCCATTTTTACCGGCTTGGGCCATGACCACCTGGACTACCACGCCAGTCTGGAAGCCTACTTCGCAGCCAAGTCCCGACTCTTTACCGAATACGAAAGTGCGCGCCAGATCTTCAATCTGGATGATCCGTACGGTCGTGGTCTGGCCGAGCGGTTGGCGGCCGACGGTCATGTACTGAGCTACTCGCTTCAGGATCGGCAAGATGCCACCGCTCGGTTACGTCAGCTGCGGGCTGATTTGTCGGGGCTCAAGGCGGCCGTCAGCCTGTCGGCAGGTGACCAAACCATTGAGAGTGGGCTGATTGGTCAAGTCAACCTGCATAATTTGGCGATCGTGTTTCTGGAGCTTCGCGCCCGGGGCTTCTCGGCCGCTGACATCTCGCAGCGCTTGACCGGGCTCGAACCGCCACCGGGTCGGATGCAGGTTGTCGACAACGGTCACGGTGTGCATGCGGTCATCGACTACGCGCACACTCCGGATGCCCTGGAGCTTGTGCTGTCCAGCCTTCGCCAACTGGGCGCTGAGAGGCTGATTTGCCTGTTCGGCTGCGGCGGCCAGCGGGATCGGGCCAAACGGCCGATGATGGGCCGCATCGCCGAATCAATGGCTGATCAGGTCATTTTGACCGACGATAATCCGCGCGGCGAAGACGGAACCGCCATTATTCGCGAGATTCAGAGCGGTATGCGCCATCCCGAGCGAAGCCGGGTTATCCGCAATCGCGTCGAAGCCATTGAGACCGCGCTGCGCGACGCCCAGCCGGGCGATCTTATCCTGATTGCAGGCAAGGGCCACGAAACCCTGCAGTGGCTTGGAGCCGAAGCCCATCAGCACTCTGATGTCGCCGTCGCCCGGGGCGCTTTGGCGGAGCTGACCCGATGCGCATGATGCTCAGAGACATAGCGGATTGCGCACACGGCCAGCTGAACGGCGCAGACGTCGAGATCCGCGGTATGAGCCACGACAGCCGTCGCGTTTCGGCCGGTGATTTGTTTGTCGCGCTGCCCGGTGAGCGCAGTGACGGCCATGAGTTTGCCGAACAAGCCATGGCACAGGGAGCCGCTGCGGTGCTGGGCAGCCGGGTTCTGGCTGGAGAATTCCCCCAGGTCACGGTGACCGATCCGCAACAAGCGATGGGGCAGATTGCCGCCGGCTGGCGTGCGCGCCTGAAATCGCTCAAGGTGCTTGGTATTACCGGCAGTAACGGCAAGACCACGGTCAAGGAAATGTCGGCAGCCGTTCTGGCCGTGGCCGGACCAACGGCAGCGACGCCGGGTAACTTCAACAACGAGATCGGCGTGCCGCTGACTCTGGCCGGATTGAACGAAACGCATCGCTTCGCCGCCATTGAGATGGGCGAGGCCAGCCCAGGAGATATTCGCTATCTTGCTGAAATGGCGGCCCCGCAGGTTGGTGTGATCACCAATGCCGGTCCGGCACACCTGGCGACCATGGGCAGTGTCGAGGGCGTGGCCGAAACCACGGGTGAGCTTTTCACCGCGATGCCGGCCCATGGCACGGCAATCATCAATGCCGATGATCGCTTTGCGGAATTTTGGAAAGAGCTGGCCGGGCCGCGCAGGGTCATCAGCTTCGGGATCGAGCGACAAGCCGACGTGCGCGGCATCCCCGAACGTGGCCGGCTGCGAATCGTGATCGGCGAGCAGGAAGTCATCTTCCGCCCTGCATTGCCAGGCCGACACAACCTGCTTAATGCTCTTGCCGCAGTGGCTGTCAGCCTGGCCTTTGAGGTTCCGCTCCAGCCTGCTATCGCAGCACTGGAGCGCATGACCGGTCTGCCGGGGCGGTTGCAGGTTCGGCATCATCCCGACGGTTGGGCGTTGGTCGACGATACCTATAACGCCAACCCGGCCTCCTTGTACGCCGGCCTTCAGGTCTTGGACGAGCTCGGCGGCGAGCGCTGGCTGGTCCTCGGTGATATGGCCGAACTGGGCCCGGATACTGACAAGCTGCACGCAGAAATGGGGCAGGCGGCGGCAGATCTCGGGGTGCGCCGACTGTTCGGGCTGGGTCCGATCAGCCGCAACAGTTGCGAGGCTTTCGGTCCGGGTGCAGAGCACTTCGATTCGCACCAAGCCCTGCTGTCGTCGCTATCGAACGAGATCCACGCTGGCGTGAACTGTTTGGTCAAAGGGTCGCGGTCCATGGCCATGGAGCAAACGGTTGCCGGGCTGATGGGAGGCTTGAACTGATGCTGGTCTGGCTATTCGAGCAGGTACTGGCGCTGGATGTGGCCCTGTTTGGTTTTATCACCTTCCGCACCATCATGGCTGCCATGACAGCCATGGTGGTGTCTTTGGCGATCGGGCCGTTTTTTATTCGGCACATGATTGAGCGTCAGTATGGTCAGCCGATCCGCGATCTCGGCCCCGATACCCACCATCTCAAGGCGGGCACCCCGACCATGGGCGGCGCGATGATACTGATCGCCATCGTGATCAGCACCGTCTTGTGGTCCGATATGGCGAATCGCTATGTCTGGACGGTGCTGTTCGTTACCGTCGCCTTCGGGTTGATCGGTTTTGTCGATGACTACCGCAAACTTAAGCTCAAAGACAGCGCCGGCCTGCCCGCTCGCTGGAAGTATCTGCTCCAGTCTCTGGCGGCTCTGGCGGTCGGGGTTTTCCTGTATCTCAGTGCCGATGTGGACGCGAACACCCAGCTGTTTGTGCCCTTTTTCAAGGACGTGGCGATCCCGCTGGGTCTGGGTTTCATCGTCTTGACCTACTTCGTCATCGTGGGTTCGTCCAATGCGGTCAACCTCACCGATGGACTGGACGGACTGGCGATCATGCCCGCGGTGTTCGTGGCTACCGGCCTTGGAATCTTCGCCTACGCGACCGGCAATACGGTGTTTGCTGACTACCTGCAGATCGCCTACGTGCCGGGTGTGGGCGAGCTGGCCATCTTCTGCGCGGCACTGGCCGGTGCCGGACTGGGGTTTTTGTGGTTCAACACCTACCCGGCTTCTGTATTCATGGGCGATATTGGCGCCCTGGCCGTTGGGGCGGCGCTGGGTCTGGTGGCGGTTGCCGTGCGCCAGGAAATTGTCTTCGTGGTCATGGCCGGTATTTTCGTGATTGAGACGCTGTCGGTGATTCTGCAGGTGGCCTCATTCAAACTGACGGGGAAGCGCATTTTTCGCATGGCCCCTATTCACCACCACTTTGAACTCAAGGGCTGGCCGGAGCCCAAAGTGATCGTGCGCTTCTGGATCATTGCGGTGATGCTTGTTCTGGCCAGTCTGGCGACGCTGAAAATCCGGTGAGTCACGATGAGTAATCGACGACAGGCGCATCGCTGGAAGGACGCACCCCGTCAGGTCGGGCTGGATCCGGTGATTCTGGTTTGTGCCAGCGCACTGTTGGCGATCGGTATCGTGATGGTGGCCTCGACATCGATTGCGATCGCCGAGGGGTATTCGGTTTCCATCTGGCATTTCGTTACCCGCCACGTGATCTATATCGGCCTGGGGCTGACGCTTGCGCTCAGCCTGCGGTGGATCGGAACCCGCCAGATTGAGGTCTTGGCACCCTATTGTCTGGTCGCGGCAGTCGCCGTCCTGTTGCTTCCTTTCATTCCCGGGCTGGGTCATGAGGTCAATGGCTCGACGCGCTGGATCAACCTGGGG
>CAZIMY010000098.1:0-9437 GCA_964540315.1 uncultured Wenzhouxiangella sp. | reverse complement strand
TCAAATCATGGCTCACCTCGTCGGTGACTATATTCTCCAAACCGAGTGGATGGTATCTAAAAAAGGCTCGAGTAGCCTCGCCTGCCTGATACACGTGTTTTTCTACACGCTTCCGTTTCTGCTTATCACAAAAGAACCCGTCGCGCTGGCAATCATTGCCGGAACGCATTTTGTGATTGATCGCTGGCGCCTGGCGCGAGTCGTAGTCTGGGCAAAAAACAGACCCTGGCCTGGGAGCAAATCCTGGCAAGAATGCAAGGCGACTGGTTATCCGCCAGAGCTGCCCATATGGCTATCGACCTGGCTGGTGATCATCGTCGACAATATCATTCACCTGTTGATTAACGGTGTCGCTATTCATTACTTCGGCTAGCCGCCCAGAACGTTCAAGACGGAAACAAGCTTTCACCTGTAAGCCCCTATTATCCAGCCTCTTTTTTCTCCAACCAACGAGGCAGCTCCTGGCAGGCAATCTCATATCCAACCTCAACAATCGACCGGAACGCTTTTACGTTGGTCAGACCGAACTTTTTGACATCTGGGTTAAGTAGAAGATCCGCATCCTCTCCCTGCTGTCTCACCCGCCCCATGCTCCCAATTTCCGTTGATTTCAGAAGCAACGGAATCAAACCCGGTGCTCGGTAGCGACGACCAAAATTCAGGTATCGCGAGCGAAACAGCTGCCAAGCCGAAGGAAGCTCTTCGTAATCCAACTCATATACTTTATGGGACGACAGATCGACGGCAATGATTTCAGCTACCGGAAAGCGGCGCATGATATCGACCGGCAATCCGTTCAACACAGCCCCATCGACAGACAAATGTCGGTCCACCACGGCTGGCGGTAATGCACCCGGCATCGCTGCACTAGCCTGGAGCGCCGAGGAGACCGCCCCCTTTTGATGAACATTAATGGCGCCCGTATCCAGGCTACTTGAGTTGCAATAAAAAGGAACCGCCAAGTCCTCAATACTGCCGGGTAACATCTGTCGAATCAGCTTCATCATTCGTTTTCCACTCAGCAGAGAGACCAATGGAAGCGTGTAGTTGCTAAACGGCTTTCCAACCACGAAGGCTTGATAGGCACGGTGGTCAAGCTCTTCCGGTGTCCAACCCTTGGCAATCGCAGCTCCGAAAATGGCACCAATACTCGCGCCACCGATCCAATCGATATCAACGCCGGCTTCTGATAAAGCCTTGTAGACGCCGATATGCGCAAAACCACGGGCTGCGCCGGCGCCCAGAACGAGACCCACGGCACGGCCGGCGAGAATACGACTAACGCGGCTGATGTCCCGCTCGTTGCCGTTACGCACGTGCAAGTGATAGTCGACTTTCCTACTTTCTAGCCAGTACGCCGTTCCCGAAATTTCACTGCGACTTTCCGGATGCCAGAGAATCAACGCCTGCTTGCTCAAACGAGCTTCCGAATCGCCGTCCAGATTCAAACCAATTTCTAATTCACGTCGATCGGGGCTGGTTGATGAATCTGCCAGACGGACAACAAGATCAGCCTGTCTTAGAGCTAATCGCGTCCATGAGTCAGCTGAGGCATGGCATTGGTAAAGAACAAAGTCATATCGATCTTCCTGCTCGTCCAGCCATGACGACAGCGACTCCGGGATGTCGTTTTCGCTTTCAATCTGAGCCGGGAAGCCGGCCTGCGCAATTCGAGACGGGTCGACAACAAGCACCCGATCGCTCTGGCCAATTCGAGCGACAAGTTCGCCGCAGAGCTTTTGAAGCTCAGGCCCATCATCCAGGGGCAACAGGCATAGGTTGCGCACCCTTCGCATGGCCGATTTTTGGCCCGACGTTCGATCGTGCAGACGCTCAGCGATTTTGCCGGCCAATTGCACCGCCATCTTGGGATGCGCCTCAACCACTCTATTGAAGTTATCCCTTTCTAGTTTGAGCAAAAGGCTGTCGCGCGCGGCGCGGATACTAGCGGTTCGGGTTTGCCCCGTCAGCAAGCTGATCTCACCCACGGTCTCACCAGGCAAGACCTCACCGACAAATCTCGGCCGGCCGTCCAGTTCAGGTGAATCGATCCAGACCTGCAGGCGGCCGCGAACCAAAATGTAAAGCCCATCACCTACGTCACCCTGACGGAAAAGCCAGCTGGACCCAATAAGCTTGATCGGCTCAAAAGCAGAAATCACTTGCGCTGAGTCGTCTGCGGCCAGACCGAAGAAATCGCCAACCAGCGCATGAACTCGATCGCTAAGAGGCACAGCTGCTAGGACACCAAGGATTGCCGATCCGGCTGGGCGGAAATACGGCTCAAGCTCTGAAGCGTTTCCAAAATGACCCCTAGCGAAGCCAAAAACTCCGAAAAACGCTGTTCGTCAGCAGTCTCAAAAGGCTGTCCGTCGCGACGATTGAGCAGTTGGGCGACGGCAAACACTTCAGCGTTACTGTCCTTGATCGGCAGACAAAGAATCGACCGCGTTTTAAAGCCCGAGCGCTTGTCTACCTCAGGAGAAAAACGATCGTCAGCATAGGCATCGTCAACCCGAACCGATTCACCACTTTGGGCGACAGCGCCAGCAATTCCGGTCCCGATTGGTATTCGGACTTCACCGTCTTTCGGCAAGTCCTCCGCTACCCTCATTACCAGCGTCTGGCTGGGCTGATCGACCAAAAACAGCGATGCTCTTTCAGCATTCAGTAGCTGGCCGGCTTTCGAAGTAAAGCTGAACAGTGCCTGTTCCAGCATGCTTTTGAATGCGACGTCCCGGGCCATGGCCGTCGCCTCAAGAAAACGCTGTGATTCCTGAGTGATCTCTTCGAGCATACCGCGGAAGCCGGACTCGTCAAGCTCATTGATCGCCTCGTCTATCCCCTGTTTTTGGCGATTGTCTGCCAGTGTCTGCATCATCCGTTGGTTACTGGCAATGACGGCATCGGTGAAGGTTGATAAGCGACCATCTTCCAAATGAACAATGCGATCGGCGACGTCAAGAATCCTGTTGTCGTGCGTGACCAGCAAGATCGTCGTGCCCTGTTCACGCGCCAGTGTCTGCATCCGATCCACTACGTCCCGACCGGATTGCTTGTCCAGAGAGGCTGTTGGTTCATCAGCGAGTAGCATAGCCGGCTCTCCGGCCAGTGCGCGGGCTATCGCGACACGTTGTCGCTGACCGCCCGACATCTGCTCAGGTTTGTGATGCAGGCGGTCGCCGAGCCCAACGGCTTCAAGCATTTCCCTCGCACGCTTTCGGGCAGCCCACCTTCCGACCTGGCCGCGAACGCGGAGACCGAGCTCAACGTTGTGAAGGGCACTCAAGGCTTCGACAAGGTTGTGCTGCTGAAAGATGAAGCCAATTTGTTGCCTGACTTTATCGAGGGTTCGACTGGAGGCTCCGCGAAGCTCCTGCCCAAGGACCGTTACGCTGCCTTCTTGGGTCGAGCGCAAGGCGCCGACAAGAGTGAGCAGGGTCGTCTTGCCGGAACCGGAAGGGCCTGTCACGATCACGATTTCCCCGGCCGGAATGGTCGTTGTAATGTCGAAAAGAATCTGCTTGCGCAGCTCGCCCCGACCGTAGGAGTGATTCAGTCCTTCGATCTGGATTGTCGAAGCGCGGGTCATCAAAAAACCTCGGCCGGGTCAAGACGAGCTACCTTTCGGACGGCCAGAAGTGCAGAAATCGCGCACATGCCGATCGTCATCAGAAAAACGGTGGAAGCCCGATCTGTGGTGATATACAACGGCAGACCGGTTGCGCCCGCTGTCAGATCGTAAAGCCAATACACCACGAACACGCCCGGCAAGTAACCCAGGACTGCGAGAATCGCCGCCTGCTGCAAGACGATTCCGGCAACGAACCGACTCTTGTAACCGATGGCCCGTAAGGTCGCATACTCGCTCAAGTGTTCAGATACATCGGCAAACAAAATCTGATAAACGATAATTCCGCCGACAATAAATCCCATGATCGCGCCAAAGGCAAATATGTAGCCAATAGGTGTCGCCGAATTCCAGTATTCTTTCTCTCGCGCAACAAAATCGGCCTTGGTCAAAACCAATACATCTTCCGGCAAATAGCGTCCCAGCCGATCCCTGACCATCTCGGGGTCAGCTCCTGGCACAAGGTTGATCAGACCCAGCTGAACCTCGTTTCGGGACCGGGTCGGAAACAGTCTGAGCCAGTTGTCGTCGCTCATCAACACCGTTCCGTCGATGCCAAAAGACGTCCCCATTTCAAAGAGAGAAACAACCTGCATCTCGCGGTCATTGATCTCGGTGAAAAAAGGACCGCCTTGTTCAAACATTTCGCCCACCGGGCCAAACTCTGGCCTAGACTTCGCGTCAAAGGCGACAACATTCTGGCGGGCGAGTAATGTCTGCGCCTCGCTGAATCCTTCAGCATTCAGAATGTCATGCTGCGGATCAAAGCCCATGGCTTTCAGGCTTCTACGCTGATTGTTCCAGGGATTCTTCCAGACTGCGGGAAAAATATAAACCGGCATCACTTCGGCGACCGCCTCATCGGCCAACGCCTGGTAGACACGGCGAATAGAGAATGATTGTGGTCGGACGATAAATACGCTGTCGGGACTGAACAAAGCAATGTCGTAATTGAGTCGCTCGTGATAACGCACCGCGCTCTCAAACAAGGCAGAACGAAAACCCAGCTGCATCATGATCAGGACCACGGCGAAACTGATGCCGGCCACGGCAACAGCCAGTCGCAGCGGCCTGTGTTTCAGCTGAAGCCAGCCCAGCGGAGCTGACGGGAACATTTTGCTCATCTCAGGTCAGGATCCAATTTCCACGGTCACCTGCAAATTGCTCAAACCCTCGACCTGGGCGGAGTCGTCCAGCAGCACCTCTACCTCGACGATCCGTGCGTCCTTTCTGGCAGCAGGATCGGTCCCGATCTCATCTTGTTTTTGTACCTTTAGCCGAATATGTTCCACGACCCCGGTCAGAGCCTGGTCGAAGGCCGGACTCATGACGCGCGCTGTCTGGCCCACTTCAATCCGGCTGACGTCGGTTTCATAGACCTCGGCAATGGCATACATTCGCTCAACGTTGCCCATTTCCAGCACCGCGCCATTGCGCACGATCTCGCCGGGAAAGCTGAGAATCTCAAGCACACGTCCATTCGAGGGAGCCCTGATTTCCGTCCGCGCAAGCTCGGCCTCGGCCCGCTTCAGACCGGCTTCGGCCACCAGGATTGCACTCTTGGCGGCCTCGGCATCGGCACGCCCGGCAATACACGCCGCCTCGGTTGATATCGCCAACGCCCTGGCCTGTTCGTATTCCTCCAGGCTGGAGACCTTGGACTCGCGCAGTTCTGCCCTGCGTCGAGCCTCCTCGAGCCGGGTATCGACAAGGGCGCAATCGCGCTCCGAACGGCGCATGGCTGCCTCAGCTTCTACCCGCACCAGTTCAAGTGCTGCCTCTTGCTCGGCCAGAATGGACATCATCAAGTCTGAAAGGTCCGTCCGGGCTAGCAGTTGACCGGCCTCCACGTCGTCACCTTCGTCGACGAATAATTCCCGAACTGCGGGGCCCGAGGTAATGCCTGCCATGGCAGGAGCAGCCACGCGAATGATTCCGTTTTCAGGCTCTAGGCGGCCGAGTGCACTTATGTTCTCAGGTGCCCAGACTTGATCCGCGTTCTCTTGTGCAAGAACGGCCAGCGGCAGCATCATCACCATGGCTACCAGAAAATTTCCCATCTTTATTTTCATAGACGCTCTCAAAAAAACCAATCAATCGGCAACGATCACTTAATCCAGTCTGTCCGTTCAGCTGCCCAGGCCGCTCCTGATCAGCATGCTCTGGACCTTTTCAAGCAGACGCTTCAAATCGACCGGTTTGGTATCGAAATCATCGCACCCAGCGGCCAGTGCTGCCTCACGGTCGCTGGCCATGGCATTTGCGGTAAGAGCAATCACCGGAATACGGCTCTTATGCGGATCGGCCTTGATTTGCCGCGTAATGTCATGCCCGTCACGCCCCGGCAGGCTGATATCCATGAGTATCAGATCGTAGTCCGACTCTGCAAGCATTTCCAATGCTCGCTCCCCATCACCAGCAATGCTGACCGAGTAGCCTTTCCTACTCAAGCGGCGAGACAGCATGTCCTGATTCATTTCATTGTCTTCAACCAATAAAATGCTCGTCATTGGGTTATTCATTCTTAAACCTCAGGGTCTATGCGGACAGGTGCCGGGCAATTTCGGTGACCAACTGGCTACCCGGAGCCTGAGATTTTTCGATGATTTTTTCGACGCTGCCATTGAGACGCTGGATATCTTCAGGAAAAAGTTCCTTAGCGGTGACCACAATGACCTTGCTTTCATCATCCGGATATTCGCAGCGCAATGTACCGAGAAACTCGAACCCGTCCACCTCCGGCATCATCAGATCCAGAACAACAACGGACGGGCGAACCCGGCGAAATTCCTCGAGGCCCGCGCGGCCATCGGCAGCGCTGTGGACCGACCACCCGGCCTTTTGCAGCCAACTCACGAGCATCTCACGAGTATTAAAATCGTCTTCAACAACAAGAATATCGGCATCCTGAGTGGTCTCAAGACGCGTTAGCGTCGCCAGAAGATCCTGCTTTTTGACGGGCTTGGTCATGTACTCAGCAGCGCCCAGGGCAAGACCCTTACCTGGCTCGTCGACAAAACTCACCATGACCACGGGAATGTGGGCGGTTTCCGGATCCTCTTTCAGCGCACCCAGGACCGTCCATCCGTCCATTTCGGGCATTAGCGCATCGAGCGTGATCACACCCGGCCGAAACTCGCGGGCCATGTCCAGCCCCTTTTTACCGCGATCGGCAGTCAATACGCGATAGCCCTCGCGCTCCAACAAACGCTGCAACAAGTCACGCGCTGAACTGTCATCATCAATCACTAAAACGACCGACTCTTTTTCAGCTCCATCTCGAGCCTGCGCGGAATCGGCAATGGCGTCCAGTGCAGCCATTTCAGACAACTCCCCGGCAGACGCGTTGTTGATGTCTGCGGGAACATTAATCGTGAAAGTGGACCCCTGCCCTTCCCGGCTTGAGACTTCTATGGATCCGCCCATCAGCTCGCAGTAGCTCTTACTGATCGCTAAACCCAGCCCAGTACCCCCATATTTCCGAGTCGTCGAGGCATCGGCCTGTGTGAAGGGCTGAAACACCTTTTCGACCTGCTCATCCGACATGCCAATGCCGGAGTCGGTAACCTCGATATTCAGCCAAGGCACGCCGTTCTTTGATTCCATGAAGGTCTTGAGCCTGACAGTGCCGTTATTTGTGAATTTGGCAGCATTACTGAGGAGGTTCAAAACAATTTGGCGAAGCCGGGTCACATCATTGACGACTTCAACACCCCCGGTGGCATTTTCAATCTCGAGACGATTGTCGTTAGACTCAATCACGGGCTGGACAGCGCCAGCTACATCGTCGAGAAACTCAGCAAGATTGACTGTCTCTGGATACAACTCAATCTTGTCAGCCTCGACTTTCGACAAATCAAGAATGTCGTTAATCAGACTTAGCAAGTGTTTGCTCGCCTTGCAAATGCGGTCCAGGTCGGGAATAAAGTCCTCAGCGCCCTGGTCTTCCGCATCTTCCTTGAGCATTTCGCTATAGCCGATCACCGCATTCATCGGCGTCCTAAGTTCATGACTCATGTTCGCCAGAAACTGGCTCTTTGCCTGGTTCGCGGCGTTGGCTGCGTTCTCTGCAACCTTTATCTTCTCGTAAAGTCTGGCGTTTCTGATCGCCGTAGCAATAAAGCCCACATTTCGCTCAAGTGCGGCGATTTCGTCTTTGCCCGCCTCGATCGTCTCAACGGAATTCGCGAAGGCCAACACGCCTATGACCTCTTCGTTGATCGCCAGTGGCAAAGCGATGAGAGACTTGCAGGGCGACAGATCATAGATTTTTGCATCCGATGGCGACATCTGTGCTCGAGCAGCCTCAACATCGGGCACAAAAATTGGCCGATCCTTGTTCACGACATTGCTGAATACACTGTTTTTCTCATCAAGAGGAATCACAATGTCCTTAAACTCATCGCTAGTTCCTCTGACACCCTGACCTGAATATTTTTCTAATGTCAGGCTGCTGCCTGAAGGATCGACAAAGAGCAGGCCTTCCTGGTCGAAGTCAATGACATCGGAAATTCCGCCCCGGATTGCGATCATGACGCGGCTCAGGTCAAGCGTGGAGTTGACGATCCTGGCAACTTCATTCATGGAGGTCAGCATCCGTGCCTGAGAATCGACCTTCCGGTTGTGGGACAGGAGCGACTTCTTGAGCGCAATAAGACGGCTGGATGTGCGATTGGTCAATGAAGCGAAATAGAGCAGGAACACGCAGATGATGATTAAGCCAAGGTATAGCGGCAGCCCGTCATTATGGGCCTGAAAGTCTGCCTCCACGAACGGCCAGGCAAATGACCCGACAATCACGATTGGTAAAATGGAACGAACCAGCAGATTGGTGCCACCGACAATGACAGCCCCGGCTACCATCATGGTTGCGTAGACAACCGAAGGAACAAACGCATATCCGCTGAGGACAATTGCTGCGCCGCAAATGAGACCATCGGTAGAAAAGGCCAGGTACCCCACAGTTCGTGAGCGTCCACTGTATTTCGCGATGCCGTATACCAGCCACGGATAAAGCAAAGCTGCCACCACAATCAGCCCTGCCCAATCCCTCAACTGAGGTGGCATGGTGAGCAAGACCATTAGCGCGTAAGCGGCTGCCGCGTAGGCCCTACCGGTAGTTGCCAGACGCACAATCGAATGAACGCCGTCAGGACGGCCCGATTGAGTTGGCACCGAAGCCCGCTGTGGTTTGTCACCCATCTTTATGCCTCAAATTCGTCCACAGCAATTAAACCCTATAGATCTCACATTTTCTCGGACGCCTGAGGACGCGCTAGATTATCAGTTTACCTTTGGGACATCAATCACATTAGGGGCTTCTAATTCAAATGCTGGGCACGCCGCCATTGAAGCGGCTAGAATGACGGCACACGCTGATCAGACCCAGCCCAGAACTATTCAAATGGCAGCCGATCTTCTCTCTGAAGCCGCGATTTTGGTCGTTGACGACAACGAAATGAACCGCGATCTGCTCTCACGCCGGCTGGAGCGTAAAGGTTGTTGTGTCGGGCTTGCCGAGAACGGTAAAGCCGCGCTGGCGTGGATAGCCAGCAACGACTGCGACCTGATTCTGCTCGACATCATGATGCCGGGAATGAGTGGAATCGACGTACTCACCGAGCTACGCAAAACCCACAGCGTCGGCGAGCTTCCAATCATTATGGCCACGGCCAAGGGTGAGCAGTCGGATATTGTAGATGCGCTGAAAAAAGGCGCCAATGATTACGTCACCAAACCCTTGGAATTTCCAGTCGTCCTTGCCCGGGTGCAAACGCAGCTTGCACTGAAGGAAGCCAACGACCGC
>CAZIMY010000097.1:0-9463 GCA_964540315.1 uncultured Wenzhouxiangella sp. | reverse complement strand
GAAGGGCCAGGATGAGGAGATCACCAAGAAATTCAATTCGCTGGTCTTTCCTGGCTGCCAGGGCGGGCCGCTGATGCAGGTGATTGCGGCAAAGGCGGTGGCTTTTCTGGAGGCCCTGGATTCAGGTTTTCGCGATTATCAGCAACAGGTCATCGACAACGCCCGGGCGATGGCCGAGGTCGTTATCAATCGTGGTTACAAGGTGGTGTCCGGCGGCACCGACAATCATCTGTTTCTGGTTGACTTGATCGATGCCGACATCACCGGCAAGGACGCCGAAGAGGCGCTTGGGCGGGCCAATATCACGGTCAATAAGAACACCGTTCCGGGCGAGCCGAGGTCGCCATTCGTGACTTCCGGGCTGAGAATCGGCACGCCGGCGGTGACGACCCGGGGTTTCGGTGAACAAGACTGCAAGAGCCTGGCCGGACTGATCTGCGATGTGCTGGACAAGTTGGGTGATGAAGAGGTCGAAAAGCAGACCAAGGCTTCGGCGCTGGAGCTTTGCCGACGCTATCCGGTGTACGGGTGAAGACCGGTTTGGCTTAGAACCCCATGTGGTGTCCCTTCTGTAATCACACCGATACGCGTGTGGTCGATTCGAGGCTGACCTTTGATGGCTTCCAGATCCGGCGTCGCCGAGAATGCGGCCAGTGCGGAGCGCGCTTCAATACCATGGAAACACCGGCGCTCAAAGCACCGAATGTCATCAAGTCCGACGGATCGCGCGAGGCTTTCAACGAAGACAAGCTCAGAAACGGCATGCTCAAGGCGCTGGAAAAGCGTCCGGTGGAAACCCGCGAAGTTGAACGTGCCCTGCGCACCCTGCTCAGGCGTATTCGCACCCTGGAAGAGGCCGAGTTGTCCAGTCAGAAAATCGGAGACTGGGTGGCATCGGAACTGTCGCGACTGGACCAGGTCGCCTACGTGCGCTTCGCCTCGGTTTATCGGCGATTCGAGGATGTTCAGGCCTTCCGTGAAGAGATTGAACGACTCGAACGAGCCAGCCCGGGTGGCCTGGATCGACGCCAGATACCGCTGCTTCGAGAAGCTGGCGAGCAGGACGACTGACCGGCGCGTGGAATTCAGTGATTTTGACCACGATTGCATGAGCGAGGCCCTTGGCCTGGCGAAGCGTGGTCTGTGGACGACCGACCCGAACCCCCGCGTGGGCTGCGTGCTGGCCCATGACGGGACCGTGCGCGGCCGCGGTTGGCATCGCGCCGCCGGCGAGCCGCACGCAGAAGTGCTGGCACTGAACGACGCCGGCGCCGAGGCCAGAGGTGCGACCGCTTACGTGACCCTGGAGCCATGCAGCCACACCGGTCGCACGCCGCCTTGCGCCGAAGCGTTGATCGAAGCCGGGGTGACCGAGGTGGTAGCAGCCATGACTGACCCGGATCCGCGCGTGTCGGGTCGGGGTCTTGAGCGCTTGCGCGATGCGGGAATCCGGGTGCGCAGGGGTTTGCTGGAAGATGAAGCCCGCGAGCTGAATATCGGCTTCGTCAGTCGCCACGAGCGCGGCAGACCCTGGATGCGGGTGAAGCTGGCGGTCAGTCTGGACGGCTTTACCGCATCGGCCGACGGGCGTTCGCAGTGGATTACCGGTCCTGAGGCGCGCGCCGACGGCCACCGCTGGCGTGCCCGTGCTTCGGCGATACTGACCGGCATCGGCACGGTGCTGGCCGATAACCCGCGGCTGGACGTCCGCTGCGACTCGGTTGAGCGCCAGCCTCAACGGATCGTCGCAGATTCCCGGGCCCGCTTGCCGGCCGATGCCCGAATGCTGACCGCGGGTGGCCCGATCCGTGTCGCCAGCACCCGTGAATCACCTTGGCAGGACAAACAAGTGTCCTGGCAGCAGCTGCCCGCCACCGAAGACGGTCGGGTGGACTTACCGGCTCTTGTGCGATGGCTTGGGGACCTGGAGCTGAACGAAGTGCATGTCGAGGCGGGGCCAACACTGGCGGGCGCCTTGATGGCCGCCGGCCTGGTCGACGAACTGCTGGTTTACCAGGCGCCTGTGCTGTTGGGGAAAGGCGCGCCAATGCTTGAAATGCCAGGGATGGAAAACTTTGACCAGCGCCTCCATCTGCAAATCATTGATGAGCGCCGTCTGGGCGCCGATACCCGTTATTTGCTGCGACCGAACTCCGGCGCTACGTCTTTTTAGAAGCTGAATATGTTTACCGGAATCG
Source organism: uncultured Wenzhouxiangella sp. (assembly GCA_964540315.1). GTDB lineage: Bacteria > Pseudomonadota > Gammaproteobacteria > Xanthomonadales > Wenzhouxiangellaceae > Wenzhouxiangella. The sequence continues at coordinate 7,265 of CAZIMY010000097.1, read as the reverse complement.
TTCAAGGCACGGGCACCGTTGCTCACATCGAGCCAGCCGATCAGGGCGTGCGCATGCGCATCCGCTGTCCTGACCTCAAGCCGAATGAGTGGGCGGAGGGCGACAGCGTATCGGTTGCCGGATGTTGCCTGACCGCGCTGGCGCTGAATGCTGAAGGCTTCAGTGCGGACTTGTCGGGCGAGACGCTGGCCCGGACCAGTCTTGGTAAGCTGCAGCTTGATGACCGGATCAACCTGGAACCGGCGCTGGCCGTGGGAGATCGGCTGGGTGGACATCTGGTCACCGGTCATGTGGATGGCCTGGCGGATGTGACGGCCGTGGAGCCGGCGGGCGAGTCTCGCGTGCTCAGGTTTCGAGTGCCTCAGGACTTGGCGCGGTTCGTGGCTGAAAAGGGTTCGGTGACCCTGGATGGAGTCAGTCTGACCGTCAATACCGTCGCCATCAACGAATTTGAGGTCAACCTGATCCCACATACCTGGCAGACGACGACCCTCGGTCAGCTGGTTTTGGGCGATCGCGTCAACCTGGAAATTGATCTGCTGGCCCGATATCTGGACCGGTTGCTGCAACAGCGAGGACTGACATGAAGTTTGATTCCATCCCCGACATTCTTGCCGACATTCGCGCCGGCAAGATGGTTGTCATGCTCGATGACGAAGATCGCGAGAACGAAGGCGATCTGATCATGGCTGCCAGCATGACGCGGCCCGAAGACGTTAATTTCATGGCGCGCTACGGTCGCGGGCTGATTTGTTTGTCGTTGACCCGCGAACGTTGTCGCCAGCTCGGTCTTGCGCTGATGGTGCGTGATACCGACCGCCAGCACCACACCAACTTCACCGTCTCGATCGAGGCAGCCGAGGGAGTGACGACCGGGATTTCCGCCTATGATCGGGCCCACACGATCCGTACAGCCGTAGCACCCAACGCCCGCCCCGACGATTTGACCCAGCCCGGTCACGTTTTTCCCTTGATGGCCCAGCCCGGCGGAGTGCTCGCCCGTGCCGGTCATACCGAGGCCTCCATGGATCTGGCGCTATTGGCCGGTCTCGAGCCGGCCGGCGTCCTGGTCGAAATTCTCAACGACGATGGAACCATGGCGCGCCGACCGGAACTCGAGGCCTTTGCCCGTGAGCATGGGCTGAAGGTGGGCAGCGTTGCCGATTTGATCCGGCACCGTCTCGGAACCGAGAAAACTGTCGAATGCATTCATGAACAGTCGGTGGGCACTGCTTACGGTCCATTCCAGCTCAAGGTGTTCCGGGACAGCATTCATCAGAAGCTGCACTGGGCCATGCTGCGTGGGGACATCAGTGCCGATGAGCCCTTTCCCGTCCGCGTCCATGTGCCTGAGCTCCTGGGCGATGTCATGGGAATCACCGAGCCCAGCTTCGGCATGCCGCTGGATGCCGCGCTGGCCGACATCGACCGCCGCGGTCATGGGCTGGCACTGGTGCTCGGCTATGATGAGGATGATCAGTCGCGCCTCAACGGGCTGCTTCAGCCGGCGCAGGATGCCCCGGCCGATCGCGACCGGGCCGCGCGCGAATGGCGCAGCTATGGCCTGGCGGCCCAGATCATCGCCGAGCTGGGTATTCGCCGCATGCGGGTCTTTGGTGCTCCGCGAAGGCTGCACGCACTCGATGGTTTTGGCCTGGAAATTTCCGAATACGTTGTCCCCGAGGGAGAGCCATAGCTCGTGATCAAAGAGATTGATTGTCAGCCGGTCGGCCAGGGACGTTGCGTCGCGGTGGCCGTCTCGCGGTTCAATGAAACCGTGACCGACATGTTGTGGCGAGGCTGTCGGGATGCGCTGCAGGCCGGCGGTGTTGAGGACATCACCCGGGTGCAGGTTCCGGGGGCGTTCGAGCTGCCGCTGACCTGCCGCTGGCTTGTTGAAAGCGGCCGTTTTGGAGCAGTGATCGCGCTTGGTGCCGTGGTCCGGGGTGAAACCGCCCATTTCGATTTCATCAGTACCGAGTGCACGCGCGGGCTGGGTCAGGTGGCTCTTGATGCCCGTATTCCGGTCGCTTTTGGCGTCCTGACGCCGGAGAATGCTGAGCAGGCGCTGGAGCGGGCCGATCCAGCCAGGAAGAACAAGGGTCGGGAAGTCGCCCTGGCCGCCCTGGAGATGATGGTGCTGGGTGAGGCCATTGCCAATGGTTAGGGGGTCGCGCAAAGCGCCATTGAGTGCGTTTGAGCCGCGCCGGCGCGCGCGTCGCCGGGCGCTGCAGGCACTGTACCAATGGCAGCTCAACGACGATTCAGCCGCAGCCATCATCGAACAGTTCCTGGAGGAGCAGAATTTTGACGGCGTGGACCGGGCGTACTTTGAAGCCTTGGTCCGCGAAGTCGTCAGCCGGCGCGCGGAACTGGACGAAGCCGTTGCCCCCTACCTCAAACGGGTGGATGCCAGCCTCGACCACATGGAGCGGGTCATCCTGCGTCTTGGAGCCAATGAGTTGCTCCACCATCCCGAAACACCGTACCGGGTCGTGATCGACGAGGCGCTGGAACTGTCACACCGTTTCGGCGCCGAGCAGGCGCACACCTTTGTCAACAGTGTTCTCGATCGTCTGGCCGCCCAGTGCCGTGATCTTGAGCGCGCCGCCGAGCGCAGTGACGACTGAGTTCGATCTGATTGAGCTTTTGAAGGCTCGCGTTGCCGCCACGCGTCCTGATCCCGCGGAACTCATCGGCATTGGTGACGATGCAGCCGTGCTGCAGCCAGAAGCTGGCATGGCGCTGGTCACCACGACCGACACTTTGGTTGTTGGACGACACTTTGAAGCCGACTGGTCGGCCGTTGACCTCGGTCATCTCGCCTTGGCGGTCAACTTGAGTGACATCGCCGCCATGGGCGCCACTCCGCGCTGGGCGCTGCTGTCGCTGACCTTGCCAGAGGCCAGCAAGTCCTGGCTGGAGGCTTTTTTGGATGGGTTTCTTGCCTTGGCCGATGCCAGTGCGACCCGGCTGGTGGGTGGGAACATCGCGGCGGGCCCGCTGAATCTTGGGGTGAACCTGATCGGTCAGGTCCATCCCGGTTGCGTCGTGACCCGCAGCGGGGCCAGGCCCGGAGATGCGATTCTGGTGACCGGTGTCTTGGGAGACGCCGCCGCTGCGCTCGCCCTGGGCGATCATGCGCCGCTGCCAATGCTGCAGCGTCTGCGTCGTCCCAGCCCCAGGCTGGAGGCCGGCGCTGCGTTGGCCAGCATGGCGAGCAGCATGATTGATGTCTCGGATGGGTTTATCGCCGATCTGGGTCATCTGCTGGATGGTGATCTGGGTGCTGAGCTTGACCTGGCGGCCTTCCCGACCAGCGCCAGCTTGGCCGAATCAGTACCCGACGAGATCGAACGCTGGCAGCTGCAGCTCGGAGGTGGTGGTGATTACGAACTTCTTTTTACGCTGCGGCCGGAACGGCTCGAGGCCAGTCGACAAGCGCTGGATGCGCTTGGTGTTCGAGTGAGCCTTGTTGGTCGGGTCACAGAGCGGCCGGGGATCGTCTGCCGTAAACCACAAGGCGATATTTTGACTGCAGATCGATACGGATGGGATCATTTTGCAGGCAGATAAACAAAAAACCATTGAAGTTGCTCTGGCTAGCCCGACCGGGTTTCTGGCCTTTGGTTTCGGCAGCGGACTGAGTCCGGCCGCCCCGGGAACGGCGGGCAGCCTGGTGGCGCTGATTCCGGCGCTGAGCTTGACCGCTATTCCGTTATGGGCCGGTGGGTTGGTCGTGGTTTTCGCGTTTCTCATCGGTATTTACCTGTGCGGTGAAACCGCGCGCCGCCTCGGGGTGCACGACCATGGCGGCATCGTCTGGGATGAATTCGTCGGGTTATGGCTGGTGCTGTTGTTCATTCCCGCCGGTCCACTCTGGTGGCTGGCCGGCTTTGTGCTGTTCCGATTGTTTGATATCGCCAAGCCCTGGCCAATCGGGTGGCTTGATCAGCGGGTTGCCGGCGGGCTGGGGATCATGCTGGACGATGTGCTGGCCGCCGTCTACGCGCTATTGCCCCTATGGATAGCCGCATACTGGTTGGCCTGACAGCAGGCCGGACGGACGGGGAATGTCTAATCCTGGCTGTCCATGCTCAGATCAAACATGGTGATGACGCGTTCGACGCCGCGCACAGTGCGCGCTTGCTCAATCACGGCGTCGGCTTCCGCCTGTGAAACCAGGCCCTGTAGATAAACGATGCCACGCGTCGTGGTCACCTGCACCCGAGTGGGGTCGAAGCCGGGCAGATTGGGGAGACCGGTAAAGCTGGCTTTGACCTTGCTGGAGATCCAGCGGTCGCTGCTAGCCTGTCCAAAGCTTGCTCGCTCGGCTACCTCGAGTTCGTTGAACAGGCGCTCAACGCCGTCCACCTCTGATGCCCGGGAGGTTGCCAGCTCAATCAGATTTTCTTCGGAGACTTCACCGGCCAGGACGACCCAGCCATTGAATGCATTGATCTTGATTCGCGCGTTGTCATCAAGGGCGCTATCGACATATAGCGCATCTCTGACAATCACCTCAAGGACGTTGTCGTCGATCACCGTGCCTACGCTGCGTCGGTCGTGGACGGCTACGCCTGTGACGACCGCTGCGCCAACAATCACGGCCGCGCAGCCAATCAGTTGGGTCGAGAGCAAGATCACAACCAGCAGGCGGGTCATTGATTTCATTCTGGGTTTTCCTTCGGGAAATTAACGGATGGTTGCATGACCGTTCTCACGGCTGGAGACCGTGGGGTGATTGGATCCGGGTCGGCTGTCACCAGCCACTGGCGTCGAAAGCATTGCGTAGCCAAACCGGTTTCGACTCCGGGTCATCGATCGCAACGACGTCAAAGCGGCAAGCATGGTGGGTATAGACAGGTTCGCTCATGAGAAAGTGCTGCGCTGCCTGGGACAGTTTTCTCTGCTTGTGTCGATCCACGGTCTCCAGGGCGTCGGCTCTGGCGCCGGGTGATCTTAGCCTGACTTCGACAAAGACAACGACGTCACCGTCTGCGGTGCCAGGATCCAGCATGACCAGGTCAATCTCTCCTGCCCGGCAGCGATAATTGCGTTTGAGAACTTTAAGCCCTTGACGTGAGAGCAGGCTTTCGGCCGCGTCCTCACCCCACTGGCCGCTGACTTGCTGGGCGGTTTGAGTCATTCGGGCAAGGCCAGACCGTCAGCGATTCTTACAAAGGGCAGGTCGCGCTCAATGAGGCCCTTATCGGTCAGGCGCAGCCGCCCCGTCCGGCCGGCCAGGTAGAGGTCTGGATCGCCATCCATATGGCCCATCCAGGGCAGGAGATCAAAGACATCGCTTCCCATGGCAAACAGTCGTGACAGTGCCGGGTTGGCGAGATCGCGGTAGCGGCTCTCGGCGCGCTCGCGCTCAGTCAGGGCTTGCCCGTCTCCGGAGAACCAGGGAGCCAGAGGCAGCATGATGCCGTCGAGATCTTTTGCGCGGCGTGGATCAGGTGCCCCCCCCAGAGCGTGCGAGGTGCTCATCACGGAGATATCACCGGCGTCAAAAAACTTCAGCTGCGGTTGCAGCGCGCGGGCATCATCAGGCCGTGCGACCAGAAAAATGACGTCGACATCGGTGCGTCGGCTGGGTTGAATCTCCAGAGGTGTGCGAAGCGCAGCCGCCAGTTGCTCGCCGCGCTGTTCGGACTGATCCAATTCCAGCAGAACTTCAAGCAGGATGCTGTAGTCGGCTTGGCCGGGGGGGTAGGCCATGTCTCGTAGAATCGTTCCATCGCCGGCCTGAAAAATCGTGACGAAAGCGTCGCTGATTCGCTGGCCCCAGTCGTTGTCGGGGTGCAGGATCAAGGCTCTGGTGAAGCCCTCCAGCAGGGCACGGGTTGCGGCGAGTTCAGCTTCACCCTCCGGATTCAGCGCATAGGCGGTTGCAAGGCCGGGAAAGCGACTCAGCGCCTCAAGCGCTTCAGGAAGGTTTAGAAAGAGCACTGGAATGCTCGCATCGCCGAGGTCAATCAGCCGGTCCACCTGCTCGCGCGCCAGCGGCCCAATGACCTGATCGGCGTCGGCTTCGCGCGCAGCGTACCAGGCATCGATAGCTGCTGCCGGCTCGTCGCTGAGGTTGAAGAACATCAGTTCCGGACGCTGGGGTGGCGGCATGCGCAGCCAGCCAGCAAGCAGGCCGTTACGAATGGCCGCCCCTGGTCGCGCCAGAGCGCTTTCCGCGCCCGGTAGCAGCAAGGCTATCCGACGGGGAGGGGGCTGCAGCTGACGCCAGACGGTCAGCCATTCCAGCGCCTGGTCAGCGCTGTAGTCAATGCCGGGGTGACGGGCTTCCCAGGCGGCGAGGTCGCGCGTCAGCCTTGCTGGATCGAGTAACGCAGCCCGGGCCGTGGCTGCCAGATCAATCCAAGGTAACAGGCGCAAGGGCTGGGAGGGATCGACCATGAGTGCTTCAAGCTGAGCCAGCGGGGCTTCGATCAGGGCGGCCAGGATCAGTTCCGGGTCGGACGCAGTTTCTTCGAGGGTCAGGCTAAATTCTTCGAGCTGCCTGGACAGGGTCGCGACTTCGGGTTGTCCAAGGCGCTGTCGGAGGCTTTGCAGCCTGGGCTGAAGCGAGTTAGGGACCTGGTCTTCGATCTGTTCGAGCAGCCAGATCGCGGTGTCCGGGTCGCGATCCAGCATGGCCAGCTCGGCCCGCGCCAGCGTGAGCCGCAGGCCATCGTAGCCCCGGAGGTCGGCCGGCCGCAGACGGTCCAGCAAGCGCCGAGCCTCCATCGCGCGTCTGGCGGCCAGAAAATGTTCGGCGGCGCGGAGCTGCAAACCGGCCCGTTCGACATCGGTCAGTCCGCTGAGCTGTCGTTCAAGCGCCGCGAGCGCCTGTTCGTAATTACCCGCCATGATCAGACTTGCGACCGGATCGTTGGTCGGCTCAACAGGGCCGTTGTCTCGAACCAAGGGTTCGGGTGCGCAGGCGCAAACCGTCAGCAGACAGAGCGCAGCAAAATGGAGGCGTGCATTCATCCCCCGGATAATAAACCATCGCGACGAAAGGCCGAGACCCTACAATGACTGCGATGAGTTCGCACACCGCTTCGCTTGCCGGGACCCTCTGGATTGTTGCCACACCGATCGGCAATCTCGGTGACCTGTCGCCCCGGGCCAAAAACCTGCTGTCAACCGTGCCCGTTATCGCGGCTGAAGACAAACGTGTCTCTGCTCGCCTGATTGATCGGGGCGAGGGTCCGGCGCGCCTGATGGTGCTGAACGAACACAGCGAGGCTGGGCAATTACAGGCT
>CAZIMY010000096.1:0-9519 GCA_964540315.1 uncultured Wenzhouxiangella sp. | reverse complement strand
CCGGGCCGGCCAGTCGACCGGCTCGGGTCGGCGGCTATCGGCCCAGTCGAAAAGATCGGCTGTATCCGGGTTCCGGGTCGCTGCTTGTTCGCTGATCGGCAACACCAGCCGGAGATCGGCGTCGCCAGGGATGCACTCGACCTTGCACACCAACCAGTCGGCATACAGGTCGAGGACAAAGTCCTGCCCCGGGCTGAGGTTTGCGGGTACTTCGACCGTCACCGGCAGCAGATGCTCGCCTTCATAGCCAAAGTTGACCAGGTGGCCGATGGGCAGCCGATCGGGGTAAGGCCAGTGAACGTCCGAGATAACCGTGCCGGCCGGGGCGGTCCACTCCAGCCTGATCGGCAGGCCGGAATCCCCGGGGTTGACCCAGTAGGTGTGCCAGTTCGGGTCGGGCAACATACGCAAACCCACCCGAACGCTGCTGCCGGGCTGGACCGAGCCCTGTTCGGCGACCAGTTCGACCTCAATATGATCGCGCTGCACCGGCCCGGTTTCGGGGGCGGAGGCCGAGGCCAGAAGCGGCAGCGCGACCAGCAGGCCAAGCAGTAGACCTCGAAGCCCGCACGGCTTGCGCAAAGATTGAACCGGCTTCATAGAGATGATTGCGATCAGGTTCGGGCCTATCGGGTTTTGCCGCCGAACAGCGCCAGCAGCAGGCCGACAACGCCGGCTGCAGCGCCCCCAATCAGTTGCCAGGTTGTGTCATCACTGTATTGCCCGGTCACGAATTGCTGGGCCTGCTCGCCAAGGCCGTCAGTGGCCTGCCAGCCGAAGTAAACCATGCCGCACCCGACGACGAGCAGGGCGATGCCGATCAATCTCCAGATGCTCATGAACCTGTTCTCCGGATCTTCAGTACACGTTCGTCCAGTGTACTAGCGCTGGCAGCGCGAGCAGAAAAACGTGCTGCGCTGGCCGATCACCGTTCGCTTGACCGGCTGTTCGCAATTTGGGCAGGGCAGGCTTTCGCGCCCGTAGACCTGCAGCGATTGACCGAAATAGCCCGGCGTGCCGTCGCCGACGGTGAAATCGCGCAGACTGGTGCCGCCGACTTCGATCGCCTCGGAAAGGATGCGCACGATGGCCCTGGCCAGCGTCTGATAGCGGGTTCGGCTGATCCGGCCGGCGGCACGGGCGGGGTGGATGCCGGACTGGAACAGCGACTCGCAGGCGTAGATGTTGCCCACGCCGACGACCACCCGGCCATCCATGATGAAACTCTTGACCGGAGCGCGGCGCCCGCGCGAGAGGCGCCACAGGTAGTCGCCGTCAAATGTCTGGTCGAAAGGCTCGGGTCCAAGGCCTGCCAGGCGCGGATGGGTCAGCGGATCGGCTTCGGTCCACAGCAGCGCGCCAAAGCGGCGCGGGTCGGTGTAGCGGATCAGGTGGCCGCCCTGGATTTGCAGATCAACATGATCATGCGGGTCGGGAGTCGGCGGGTCTGTCCAGCCGCGAAAAGACCCGGACATGCCCAGATGCCACAAGAGATTGCCGTGCTCAAGCCGCCAGACGAGCCATTTCGCCCGTCGTTCGATTTTGAGAATTCTTTGGCCGCTGAGTTCACTAACGATGTTGGGAATAGGCCAGCGCAGCTGCGGTTGGCGAACCTTGATCGATTGAATGATCTTGCCGCTTGCCAGCGGGGCTAATCCTCGGCGGGTGGTCTCGACTTCAGGCAGCTCGGGCATTGACGAATTATGCCCGAGCCGCCTGTGATTAGCGGTTTGGAAAGCGTGGGTTTAGAAACCCAGCGACCAGCCGACCCAGGCTTTCAGGTCATCGTTGCGCGTATTGCCGTACTCGAGGTTGAAGCTGAACTCACCCATCGCCTCGGTTGCCTTGGCCAAGCTGCCCTGGTAGTGGGTGAAGTCGTCGTTTGCGGAGTCGTCAAAAGCAGAGCGCCCGACCAGAAACCCGAGACTGTAGTCCTCGGTGAGGTCGAAGCCGACGCTGGCGTAGTAGTACATATCACCGCTTTCCAACACGGAAGCACTGCTGTCATTCACCGTGTAGGCCGCACCGACAGCGAACAAACCAAAGCTCAACTCGCCGTAAATCTCACCGAAGTCGGCGCTGCCCGGTGCGTCGGGATAGGCATAGTAAATATAGCCTACGTCGTAGCCGACGCCTTCGGCGAGGTCTCCGCCAAAGCCGAGGTAGAGATCCATCTCATAGCTTGTCGAGTCGCCGAAGTCGACGTTGGAAACCCAAGTGCCGGCGTAGAAGCCGCTGTCGGCTTCGTAGTCAAGCCCGCCCTGTACGGCCGCGCCGCCGTCAGTTTCAGAAAAGCCCCGGAAAAAATAATTGGAAACAACGCCGATATTGGCGCTGACTTCAGCTTTCGCCGATTCCGCGGGTGCGAGCACCAAAGCACCTGCTGCCATTGCGGCTGATGCTGCTAGTAGTGAAGAAGTTTTGATCATGTCACCTGCTCCTGATGGGGGAATTTGACGCAAGGAAGGCTTAAGCGCTTCAAGTGGTGCGTTGCACAAGCCGTGCCATAAAAAATACATTCTATTTATCAGATAGTTAGGTTTTTAGGACAACGCCCTCAGCCTCTTGGAGAGCAAAAATCAATCAACTCAACCACGGGTCTGCTTGTTTTCCGCGCAGTTGCCACTTGGTGGGTCTCTTTGGCTTTTCTGGCACCCTTTTGTGCGCCGCGCAAAATCAGTGCAGGTCGCGGATATTCTGCTGAATTTCAACGCAGTGATAAATGATGTCTTGACAAGGTTTCCTTTGAATTACAGGGGGTTACCGAGCTTAGGGTCAAATGGCACGCCCCTTGCGTAGTGCTCTGTAGGACGGGAATGAATCGTCCGTCTTAAAACTTCACCAGCCATGGCCGCAAGGCCTGACGATGGATTTCACCAAGGAGAAGCGGCATGAAACAGATAACAGCCATCATCAAGCCCTACAAGCTTGATGACGTGCGATCAGCCCTTGAACAAGCAGGCGTAGCAGGCCTGACCATTACCGAAGTCAAAGGCTACGGACGGCAGAAGGGTCACACCGAACTTTATCGGGGCGCTGAATACAAGGTTGATGCCTTGCCCAAAGTGAAATTGGAGGTTGCCGTCAAAGATGAAGATCTTGAACTGGTAACCGACGCCATTCTGGCTAGCGCCCGCAGCGGCAAGGTCGGTGACGGCAAGATCTTTGTTACCTCCTTGGAGCGGGTCGTTCGAATCCGCACCGGCGAGGCCGACGAAGCAGCCATCTAGCCAATAACCACCAGCCAGGGAGAATCAATTCATGGAATCAACGATCATCGAAGTCCAGTATGCGCTGGACACTTTTTATTTCCTGATTTGCGCGGTTTTGGTCATGTGGATGGCCGCCGGGTTCACCATGTTGGAGTCAGGCCTTGTCCGCTCTCGCAATACGGTTGAAATCCTGACCAAGAACGTTGCGCTTTACGCTATCGCTTGCCTGATGTACATGATCATCGGCTACAACCTGATGTACGGGGGCGGACCCAACGGATTTATTCCCGGGCTGAGCTTTTTTCTCGGCGGCGACAATTCCGTTGAGGAAGTACTCGCCAGTGGCGGAGACATTTACTACTCGAACATGTCTGACTTCATGTTTCAGGTGGTCTTTGTGGCGACAGCCATGTCCATCGTCTCCGGTGCGGTTGCCGAACGGATGAAGCTGTGGGCTTTCCTTGCCTTCGCGGTCGTGTTGACCGGTGTGATCTATCCGATTCAAGGATATTGGAGCTGGGGCGGCGGGTTTTTGAGCGAGATTGGCTACAGCGACTACGCCGGCTCCGGCATCGTTCATATGGCCGGTGCCGCTGCCGCGCTGGCTGGTGTCCTCCTGCTCGGTGCCCGAAAAGGCAAGTACGGACCGGACGGCAAGGTCAATGCTATTCCTGGCAGCAACCTGCCACTCGCAACGCTGGGCATGTTTATCCTCTGGATGGGATGGTTTGGTTTCAACGGCGGATCTGAACTGATGGTGTCCAACGTCGACTCTTCGAACAATGTCGCCAAGGTCTTCGTCAACACCAATCTTGCAGCAGCCGGTGGACTGGTGGCTGCACTGCTGCTCGCTCGTCTCATGTTCGGCAAGGCCGACCTGACCATGGCGCTGAACGGTGCGTTGGCGGGCCTGGTTGCAATCACGGCCGGGCCACTGACACCGGCGCCCTTGCTGGCTTCGATCATTGGAGCGATCGGCGGCGTCATCGTGGTGTTTTCTATCGTGGGTCTGGACCGACTGAAAATCGATGATCCGGTAGGTGCGATTTCCGTCCACGGCGTGGTCGGCGTGTGGGGCGTGCTCGCGGTGCTGTTAAGTAACGAAGACGCGACCGTGGTTGGCCAGTTGGCAGGACTCGCGGCGATCTTCACGTTCGTCTTTGTCAGCAGCCTGATTGTTTGGGCGGTGCTCAAGGCCGCGATGGGTATTCGGGTCAGTGAGGAGGAAGAGTTCTCAGGCCTGGATATGGGCGAGTGCGGCATGGAAGCCTACCCGGAATTTGTTTCGACCAGAGCTGACTGAATCGGCAGCGACTGACGCATTCCTCCTCTCTCTACCCCGAAGCACTCGCGTCAGTCGCTTTCTGGTCCAACCCCGGCGGGGACTTCCCGCCGGGTTTTTTTGTATTAGGGACGGCCCGTCAGGAGCGTTTCGTAGGCCATGCCCCCCATCTGCGGAGGCAAGCGGCCTTCGGTTTTCAGCGTAGTGCGCGGATCAGACTGATCCAGCCACAGCGTCTGGTTTCCGCCTTCATTGTCCAGGGCGTTGACCGAAACCCGCCATGCCGTGAACGTGCCCGCGGGCACCTCGATCTCTTCGACCCCCTCCACTTCGATCGCGAAGAAGCGAACCCGCTGCTGTGCGCCAATTTCGGCCACGCGCAGAGAGGTGCGATAGCCTTCGGCCAGCGGCAGAGAAGCCAGCGTGGCTTCCAGACCGGATTCTCCTGCAATGATGGGCGCCTCAAGCTCGATATTGATCGGGATGGTCTGACCACCCGCTTCAATGGCGCCACGGACTTCCCGGCTCCCGAAGCTGATGTTGATGGTTGCACCAGCCTGACTGACTGAGCGCGAGATGGGACGCAGAGTGTCGGCGTCCAGCAGCAGTTCATCGCTGGCTTCGCCCATCGGGCCTTGGGAGGTGGAGAGAATTCGTACAACTGACTGGCCGTCCACTTCCGCCATCTCGATGAGCCGCTGTGCCGGGATCTCCATTTCCTGCCCGCCCATACTGACCGTCGTCTTGTAACCAAATTCGCCCTTGGCCAGCCGGTCTGCCTCAACCGCTGGCAGCGGCAAGGTGCGGGCGGTATCGAGTTCGCCGGCCAGTTCCGGCATCTCGACCGTGGAGATGTCAACGGTGATGGCAGCGAGGCGCTCGGCGATGTTGGTCGGCATGTCGGACTGGTAACGTCCGCCAAGGTGTTCGGCCAGGAACTCCTCAATGCGCGCGTACATGGCAATACGGTTGTTGCGCTGGCTGAAACCGTGGCCTTCATCAGGGGCCAGGATGTACTCAACCGGCAAACCCGCCTCACGCATGGCGACCACGATCTGATCGGCTTCGGCCTGCTTGACCCGAGGGTCGTTAGCGCCGTGGACGATCAGAAGCGGGCTTTGGATATTCTCCACGTGGTTGATCGGGGACTGGCGTTCAAGCATCGCCCTGCCCTCTTCGGTTTCGGGATCGCCAACTCTCAGGGTCAGCATCTGACGAATTGGCCCCCAATAGGCCGGGATGGAATTCAACAAAGTGATGATGTTGGACACGCCCACGATGTTGACGCCACAGGCGTACAGATCAGGCGTGAACACCATACCCGCCAGCGTTGCGTAACCCCCGTAGGATCCGCCCATGATGCAGACCCGATCGGGGTCGGCTATGCCTTGATCAACCAGATACTGGATGCCATCGGTGATGTCATCCTGCATGGCATCGCCCCATTCTTCATTGCCGGCGTTGAGGAACTGCTTGCCGAATCCGGTCGAGGCGCGGAAGTTTGGCTGGAAAACCGCGTAGCCACGGTTGGTCAGAAACTGGACCGTCGAGCGGAATCCCCAGGTATCGCGAGCCCATGGGCCGCCATGAATCAGCGCTACAACGGCCAGGTTCTCAGGTTCGACCCCGTTGGGCAGACTCAGATAACCGGGAATCTCCAGCCCGTCTCGGGCGGTATAGCGAATGGGCTGCATTTGCGCCATGTGGTCCGGGTCGATTTCCGGACGAACGCGATAAAGCTCTTCGACTTTACCGGCAGCACGGTCGTACAGGTAGACGGTGGCTGGATCAACATCACGCGACAAGCTGATTAATGCCAGTGATTCGTCGCGGGTCTGCGAGGCAATGCCGATTTCCCCTTCCGGCAGACTCTCGCGCAGAAATTCCAGCGCCTCGGCAAAAGAGTCGGTCTTCGGATAAATGCGTGGCTTGTCGCCGACATAAACCGTGGCTTGCAGTTCGCGCGTTGCCGGCGAGATGACGGCCCCGCCGAAATCAACCTCATTCTCGGGATCACGCTCAAAAAAGTCGACTTTGCCGGTCTCGACGTTGAGGGTATACAGGCCGATCAGATCAACATCCTCCCCGCGGTTGGACATGAACCAGACAGTTTTACCGTCGGGCTGAAAGCTCATGGGTCCGCAGGTCTCTTGCCATGAGCAGCTGAAAATCGCATCGCCCAGGCTGCCGTCTTCGACCTTGAGAATCTCGGTGCCGCCGTCGGCGGTCTGGCGGGTGGCCAGGCGAACGTTGCCGGACAGGTCTGCGGTCCAGCCGGCCACATTCTGGGTGTTTTCGATGAGCAGATCGCGTTCACCGGTGCTGATCGTCAGCGCATAGACATCGTGCAGGGCCGGATCACGATCGTTGAGTCCAACCAGCATCCGGTCCGGGGTTTCCTCCGGCACAGCGATGATCGTGGCACGCACCCCGTCCAGATCGGTTAGGTTCCGGGCCGCGGGAGTTCCGGTTTCGGGATTAACTTCTCCGGCGGGATCAACCGCCCAGACGTGGAAATTTTCGTTGCCGTCGCGATCCTGGACATACAGCACGAATCTGCTGTCCTGGCTCCAGAAGTAGCCGGGAACCGGGCGCGAGTCCCGGGTGAGTGGACGGGCGGCTGAAAATGGTTCGTCGATAGACTTGATCCAGATATTGCGCACGTCCTCAAACGGGCGCATGAAGGTAATCCAGGCACCGTTCGGTGAAAGCTGCGCGCCGGAAATTTCCGGATCGCCAAAAAATATCTCCCGATCGATGAGGGTCGGCAGGTCTTCCAGATAAGGAACTTTGCTCGTATCGGAATCCTCTGCCATCGCGGGCAGGGCGAGCAGGGCTAGGGCACCGAACAAGGCACCAGACAACAAGCGATAAGACATCATCAGGTCTCTCCAGAAACAAAAATCAGGAATTCGGCAAAAACGATACCTCAGCCCTGGGAAAACTCCAATAGTCCAAAGGTCACTCTCTGTAAGGCCAGGTCTGGCGATTGTTTTGCGGCCGATATCGGAAAGCTCAGGGAACTAATTTCGTCTCGTCAGGTTCCTGTCAGGTTCGCCGACTATCTTGCTTGTCAAGCATCACCCCAAATCATCTACTAGAGGAAAAATTAATGATCGACCAAGAGAAACTGGATTTGCGCAAGATTGGCGAAAAACTCTCCGGCGAAGTAGAAATTCGCGTCCCGAAACTGTGGCTGGCCATCGGTACTGTCGGTATGTTCGCGTTGTTGCTCGTCGCGCTGGACTGAATGGACCTGAACTGGAAACTGACTGGAGAGATGAATATGAAAAAAGGACTGTTTGCGATTTTGGCATTGATGGTTATTACCGCTGCGGCGTTTGCTAATAGCGTGACCCCGATAGGGGACCTGCAGCGAGGATCCATGGTCACCGTCACGGGCACGGTTGAAAGGATCATGGATACAGACGAGTTCCGTCTGGCCGATGAGACTGGCTCTGTCCGCGTCTACATTGGCCCAAACTGGGTTCCTGCCCAGGTCGGCGAGAAAGTTTCGATCTCAGGCTTTGTTGATGATGGCTTTGGGCCCAAGGAAATCTATGCCAGAAGCCTGACTCATGCCGATGGAACCGTGGTTCATTTCGACCACCGCTACGACTAAGAAGATCAACCCAGATTGACGGCCTGAGCTACGAACCGTGGCTCAGGCACTTCACGCGCCGGCACCTGTCGGCATTAGCTGAGTGCCAGGTTTTGTCTGATCCGCGTGCGGCTCGGAACAATACCTTCACATATATGACATTAGATATATCTAATATTATACACACGTTTTAGAG
Source organism: uncultured Wenzhouxiangella sp. (assembly GCA_964540315.1). Taxonomy (GTDB): domain Bacteria; phylum Pseudomonadota; class Gammaproteobacteria; order Xanthomonadales; family Wenzhouxiangellaceae; genus Wenzhouxiangella. The sequence goes on along the minus strand of CAZIMY010000096.1, from coordinate 1,228 downwards.
GAAACATTTCATGACGCTTAGAAGTATTGCAAGTTCTTTGGCCAGCACTTTATTTGCGGGGCTGCTGTTAGTCAGCACCATTCCGACTGCGACCGCATTCAACCTCACCGGCGGTGTGACCGGCTGGTGGAATCAGCCCGATGAACAGAACCACGGACTCATTATTGCGATCTCACAGTTGCCTGGTGGGGAGCAAACCGGGGCTGTGTTCTGGGCACACTATGACGACGAAGGAGAACCGACTTGGTTGATCGCTCAAGGTCCGTTGGTCGGAGACACCATTGAAGCAGACCTGTTCGAGGTGGACGGAATCACTTTCATGCAGCCCAGTGGCACTGTGGACGGTGCCGAGGAAATCGTCGGCACCTTTGACATAAAGTTCAACGACTGCGATAGCGGTATCGTTACTTATGCAAGTCAACTGTCTCGGGTTGGATCGGGCGAGTTCAGGATATCGCGGCTGACAACAGTGCCTGGAATGGACTGTACCGGCGGAATTACCGATAACATCCCTCCTAGTGCCCAACCCGAAAGATTCGATATTGAGTTGCTGCCGGCGACTGGCTTTGCTGACGCTCGGGGAGACGCCGAGTGGGACGCGCGTCCGGGATCTGCTGAATTTGAAGTGCATATCGAAAACGTGCAGCAGGGCACTTATGATCTCGTCGTCGCCGGCGAGCTCCGAGGCGAAATTATCGCCAGCATTGACGATGGCGGTGATCAGGCTGAAGGCTATATCGAGTTCCGTTCTCCCCAGCGTCGCGACTATCCATTGCTCAACTTTGATCCCAGTGGGGCGAATATCGAGATCTTTAATGCCAGTGGCGCCCTCGTGCTCTCATCGGTGGCACCGGAGCCCGGCACGGTGGCTGATCTCGGCACGGCGCCACCGTTTGGCGATGAGGACATTCTGGTGACCATGACCAATGCGGGCGTCTACGCCGCAGGTGATGCCTACGCAGAACTGGAGCGTGAACCCAACGTTGTGATCTTCGAAGTGGATGTGGACGATATTCCCGTCGGCCAGTATTCGGTTCGTGTGGACACCATTGAGCGCGGTACGCTTGAAGTAACCGCAGATTCAGATGGAGATACGGACGGGGAGCTGGAGTTTCGCTATCCGGCTACACCGGGTTATCCGTTGCTTGACTTTGACCCACGCGGTGCCTTGATTGAAGTGGTTGAGGGCAGCATCACCCTGTTTTCCATCGACACCTTCCCCGGAACG
>CAZIMY010000095.1:0-9526 GCA_964540315.1 uncultured Wenzhouxiangella sp. | reverse complement strand
CGGATCGAGAAATTGAAGCCGGACAGGGCGGACACGTTTGCTGTAAACGACTGTATCGGGCTGCAACTGACCGACGTGCCGCTGTTCGCCAGGAAGTCCAGATCGATACTGGAGGTCAGCGCGGCGTTGCTTGAGATGGTTGACTCAACAATATCAACCCGGGCTTCGCCCAGGGCAGCTATACCGCCTCCAATAGCCCCGGCGACATTGCCGTCGATCGTCGTCTGGCTTAAGAAGGTCCCGGCCGTATTGCCCTCGCTTAGCACCGCGCCGCCAGCGTCAACGGTAGAGTTTCTGAATACTGCGGTGTTGACTACAGTGAGGTATGAGTTGACGTTAGCCAAACCGCCACCGCCATCCGGCGCTGAGTTGTTTTCAACCGTCGAGCCGGAAAGCGTTACCGCCGCGCCGTTCGAAACCAGCAAGGCACCACCCGGTCCAGCTGCTGCCTGAGCATTGCGGATGGTGACATCGTTGATCTCGACAGGAGGACCCCCGATGGCATTGAATGCGTAATCAAGGCCCAAATCCTGATTGACGCCGTTGTAGCCCGTGCCATCGGGATAAGCGCTAGCCGCCTGCAGAATGGAGTTGTTGGTGGGGGTGTATTCAACAGCGTAGACGTTTCCCTGCGTCACAGGGATCGGGCGATCAAGTTGAAACGTGACCGTATAGCTGCCAGCAGGGACCGGCCCCAGCCTGGCTGTTGCGGAGGCAATGACGGGTCCTGTGGGTCCGCCTGACCGCACCGTGCCCGGTATCGTCTGTGTGTCCGAAAGACCGCCACCGCCGATACGGATCCTGAACTGGAAAGCCGTCAACACTTCCGTGGCCGAGGAGACAAAGGTTTGGCCGTAAGCCAAGTCCCCAAACGGCCCGGCATTTGAAGTGCCGTTGTCGGCGATGTTGCCAACGTTGATGCCAATCATCGAACTTCCGTCGACCTCGATCCCGCGAACGCCGTTGGCGTCTACGATCGAGCCGTTGAAATTCAGCGTGACTCCGCGATCCACCAACAACGGCGCAGCAAGCGTGTAGGCGTCGTTGAGAATATCCAGAGTGTCGCCGCTGACGACGTTGATCGTGTCGTTCAGCGCGGCGCCCGGTGAATCGTAGTCGCACGGTGCCGATGGATTACCGGGTGGACACACGGTGTAGGTTGTCTGGGCCTCGGCGACCTGGGGTGCAACTGACGCCAAGAAGAAAACGGCGAGTGCGACTAGGACCGCAAGGTCGGCTATGACCCAATTTTTCATTTTGATTTCCCTCGAAACATCGCCGATCAGGCGATTAACCTTTTAATAATACAGAAATAACGTGATGACTCAATCATAATTGGTGTTTCTTGTCGGACTATCGAACAGTTAGAGCAAAAAACGTGTGTCGCCACATCCTCCGGCCGCGGGGAAAATCTCTTGGAGACCCGTCCATTAGCGCGAGATGACGCACTGGAGATTTCACCCTGACCATCAGCATTGATCCAGAATCGGACTATTCTTCCGGTAGCGCTTTTTTAAGAGGCAGAAGCATGGAGCACAGCAATAGCAGCGGATCTCGTTCGGCAACCCGTCATCCGTCAGGGACAGAGTCAACGGGCCGTCTCTTCTCCCGGAGCGTGCTCTGTTTGATCCTGATACTGCAGACCGCTTGCGCGGTTGCCTTTCAAACGGACCCGGAGCACAACATCAGCGGAGTCGACCGCATCGTCGCAATCGGCGATCTGCACGGTGACTGGAACGGCTATATCGCAACCCTGCGCGCAGCCGGGCTGGTGGATACTCGCGGGCGATGGGCCGGCGGCGAAACCCACGTTGTTCAGACCGGCGACATTCCTGATCGCGGGCCCGATACCCGGCGCATCATCGAGCACATGGCGAAGCTGGCCGAGCAGGCCGAGCGTGCCGGCGGGCGGGTGCACAACCTGATGGGTAACCACGAGGCCATGAACGTTTATGGCGATCTGCGCTACGTGACACCAGGTGAATTTGATGAGTGGACTGATCGACGCTCAGAGCAGCTGCGCAATCGCTATTTCAGGCAGCTGCTGGAACGCCAGAAAGAGATCAATCCCGAGCGCGTTGAAGCCTTGCCCGAAAACTTCGAGTCCACCTGGAAAGCAGAGCATCCCCTGGGCTGGGTGGAGCATCGCCTTGCGTGGAGCCCGTTTTGGAACGAACAGGGGCAAATGTATGAGTGGGTCCGGGATCAAAAGGTGGCCATCCGAATCAACCGCATGGTTTTCCTGCACGGCGGAATTAGCGCCGACTATTGCACCTCTGCCCTCGCTGCCTGGACAGCCCGCGCGCGTACCGCGCTGAAAGGCCGCACCGACGAAGAACTCGACATACTCGTCGACCCTGTGGGTCCACTGTGGTACCGCGGGCTGTCCGGCGTGTCCCCGATCGTCCACCCGCAAACCGTCAAGGCCATCCTCAAGCGCTACAGCGCCGACCACATCGTGGTTGGCCACACCCCGACCGGCGGGGTCATCTGGCCGCGCTACGAAGGCCGGGTGATCCAGATTGACACCGGAATTGCCAGCTACTACGGTGGCTATGTCGCCTATCTGGAAATTACCCCGGAAGGCCGGTTTGCCGGCTACCGCGCCGGTCGCGTGCGATTGCCCGACACGCCGGACGAACTGCGCGCCTACGCCGATGCCGTGGCCGCGCTGCACCCGGGTGACGACACCCTGGCGACACGACTCGCCGAGCTGGTCGACGAGGCGGCTGCCTTCGCCGAATCCGATGACCAGGCGGTCATGCGAAAACCGGTCAGCTGCGGCATTCCTCGATAATCCGGCGCTCAAAGTCTCGATCGTCTTCAAGCGTGTCAAAGAAGTCTTCGAGATAGCGCTCCAAGCGTCTTTTATTACGGTTCGAGAGTTCAGATTCCGAGGCGAGGATGCGATAAAAATCCTCACGCCGACTCATGAACAACGCCCGCGCTTTCGGCAGACCCTCGTTATGGCTGCAAAAACCTCGAAACAGGCGCTGCCGGACGTTTCTGAGGCGCAATCCGTCAGGTGGAACGGCGTAGGACGTATTCACCCAGCCGGAACTGTCGAAGTCGTACGGCACCGCATACAGAGGATCCAGTGTTTCTTCATTACCGATCAGCTTTGCGTTGTGGCAGCACTCGCCACTGCGGGAACTCAGCGGTGAAAAATCGACGTTGCCGATCATGTACTGGAACAGCATGAAGACGCTGGTCTCAAACGCCGGCAAGGCCGCTACGCCAACTTCGTCAACGTCGACCTTATCAAGCCCGTGGCGGTTGCCGACCAGACGATCATCCTCGATCAGAAACGCGATTCGGGGCCCGTCGCTTCGTTCGCGCTCGCTGTCGACATAGAGAATAGTCGCCGGACGCACCCGGAAACTGAGATCGGTCAGTGCGCTGTAGAGCCGATAGGCAAGCATCTCGAGCATGACGTATTGCTCCCAGCTGCTGCCGCGCTTGCAGTGCGTGACCACCTTGATCGAACGGTTACCCTCGAAAACCGTGCCCTCGACCCGATCCTCGTCAAATCGAAAACGGATCGGCGGCATGGAACACAGTTCCTGGCGCGAGACGCCGCGTTTCTCAACCGTCAGTTCCAGCGGCGCTTCGAGCCCCGGCAGCTGCATCGAAGCGGCAAACGAATCCTCATCATCCGATTTCCGGCGCAGCTGCCGCCACGGAGCGCTGACCTCCAGTGCCAGCGGCGGGTCCGACAGGCGCGATTGATCAAACAGCGCAACGGGTGGATCGGGCGTTTCAGACCAAACTAGCTGGGCGCCGATCAATCCCGGTAACGCAAGAAGGAAAAACGCTGCAATGCGTCGAGCGCTCAGTGTTGTTCCGGGAAGTAGTTGGATCATCACTGCTGAGACTCCTCGTCTTGCCGAATGCGCGCCTGATCGGTTTTCTTTTCGGCGTTCTTACGCTGCCGCTTGGCGTGCTTGCGACTCGCAACGAAGTCCGATTCCAGACCATCACCGAAACAGCAGACGTACAAAGTCGCGTAACAGAAGAATACGGAGAGCACGGCGGCGATCTCCAGGGCTTCGACGCCGGCGGCAATACCGGCTCCAATGGCGACCAGAATGAACAGGGCATCAAAGGTGTCCTGAAGGGCGCGCCGGAACTGGACCCCGGCAACGATTCCGGCAAGGCTGAAGGCCAGCGCCAAGCTGTGCTGGACGACCAGCACGATCGCCGCAACAACACCTGGCAGCACCAGAGTTGTTTCATCGAGCGAATGATCGAAGGTCTGGGCACGGTTGATTCGTTTGTGCACCCAGGCGACCGGCAGCATCAGCAGCCACAGCCCGACCAGGGCGATCGCCAGTCGTCGAGCGTAGCCCAGACTGTCGAGCTCTCCGGTTGCCTGCAGCACCGTTTGAACTATCTCACCGTCAGCCGGACTTTCTTGAGGCGCTGTCAGGTCGACCGCCCATGACCCACTCGCCTCCAGCTGCTCGACGCCGCCAACCGGCAGCAGATCGATGATGGGTGGATAAACCACAAGAGCGACCACCAGCGCAAAAACCAGCGAACCGTGGTAGAGCAGCATGCGCCTGAGCAGGACAAAGCCTGCGTGACGCCTGGACTCGCGGGTCGGCGGCTCCGGAAGCTCATCGTTGTCGGGTGTATCGGCCTCTTGGCTGCTCAAGATATCTAGACTCCTGTGGGCTCATTCGGGCAGAACGTGACCATCAGCCTTCATTCACGCCCTCATCGAGAATACGTGACGCCGTTCAAAATTGCCAAACCGTCAGCGCTGATCCTCTCCATCGGGCAAACGAGTCAACGGAATGGTGATGATGGGTAGGCCGAGCGCGTCGGTCTTGGTTCGTCTGAGCAGTTTCGAACCGCGCTGGACCTGCCCGTCTGACTCGATGAAGTAGAAAAGTTCTGCAATGCCGTGGAATTTTTCGAGCGTGATCAGGTTGATCTGCGTCTGTTCCTGAAAACCCGGGATCACGCCGAGTGGCAGATAGAAACCAGCCAGCTCCTGATCGGTGGCCAGCGAGGTGTAAAACACCGACAGCCGGGCGTCCGACTGGGTCTTGCTTTTTGCGAAGCTGATCCCGAATCGTTGCTTCAGGGCAAGCCGCAGGCGCTGATCGGCGTATTGCTTGAGCTCACCGTCTTCGACAAAGTTGGAGTTCAACCAAAGGCTCTGGTTGCGCAACGGCTCGAAGTCTTCGGCAGGCAGCGCTTCCATCAGTTCATCAATACTGTAGGTGACAAGGCGCTGGGCCGTAGACCCTGCCAGCGAGCCCTGAACCTGGCGCGTCGCGCAGCCGGTCGTCAGCAGAACCGTGAGACACAAGAAGGCCAATAACCTTGACATAGAGCACTTTGAGAGTTTCGCATCGACAATCATGGTAACAACGCGCCCGAAACTAAAAATCAGTCTCTGCAACTTGTTTTACTCACGCCGCCAGGCAACGGTTTCTTCCTGCATTTCAGACAGCTGTTCACGAAACTGACCGATGATGTTCTCCCAGTGGCGGTCATCGTCGAACCACGGGAAAGCCATCGGGAACGCCGGGTCGTCCCAGCGGCGGGCCAGCCAGCCCTGATAGTGGATCATCCTCAGCGCGCGAAGGGCTTCTACCAGGTGCAGCTCGACCGGATTGAACTCGCAAAACGTTGTGTAGCCCTCCAGCAACCAGCCCCATTGCACAGTTCGGTCTTCCTGTTCCCCGGAAATCAGCATCCATAAATCCTGAACCGCGGGCCCGGTGCGACAATCATCAAGATCAACAAAGTGAGGCCCGTCCCGCCAAAGAATGTTGCCCGGATGGCAGTCCCCGTGCAAACGAATCCGGCCGACCCCATCTGCCCTTGCCCAGGCACTGGCCGCATGGGACAGCAGGTCATCGGTCAAAGTCTCGAAAGCAGACTCAAGGTGAGCCGGAATCCAGCGATTGGCCAGCAGCCAGTCGCGGGGTTCGAGCCCAAGCGCTTCTATCGAGATCTGCGATCGATGCGAAAAGGCGCCCGCCCGCCCCACGGCGTGCAGGCGTCCCATGGCACGCCCGATTCGTTTCAGCGTGTCCTCGTGCTCCGGCTCAGGCGCGTGGCCGCCCTGGCGGGGGAACAAGGCGTAGCGAAATCCCGCGTGCTGGTGAAGCGTTGAGTTGTCAAAAGTCATTGGCGCAACAACCGATAAACCATGATCGGCCAGTTCTGCGGTGAAGGCGTGTTCCTCGAGAATCGCCTCATCTGACCATCGCTCTGGCCGATAAAATTTTGCAATCACCGGCTGAGCATCTTCCACCCCGATCTGCCAGACTCGGTTCTCATAGCTGTTGAGCGCCAGCAGCCGGCCATCGGTCTGGAGGCCCATGGCCTCAGCCGCTTCAAGCACGCACTCCGGCCTGAGGGTGGCAAAAGGCCGGTCCGAATCAACCGCTGGTATAGAGTTCATGCTGTCACTTTACGCCTAAAAGCCCGAGCACTGCGATCCGAAACCTTCGCCATTTTCCATGCCCCATAACCAACCCATCATCCCCTTGCGTAGCGACGACGGCCATTATTTTGAGCTGATCGCCGCACCCGCGAGCCAAAGTACCGCTACGCTGCTGTTTCTGCCAGGCATGGGGCTGTCTGCCCGCCAGTACATTCCGTTCGCCCAATCGCTCGCAGCAACGGGCATCGATGCGTTGATCCATGAGTGGCGGGGACTGGGCTCTTCGAGCCTGCGCGCCGCGCGGTCCGTCGACTGGGGTTACCGGGAGCTGCTTGAACTGGATCTGGCCACAAGCATCAATGCGGCAAGTAAACAATCCGAAGGCAAAGCGCTGCTGATTGGCGGACACAGCCTTGGCTCGCAGTTGGCCTTGCTGGCAGCTGCGCAGAGACCCCATGATTGCCAGGGCCTGATCATCGTAGCCGGCGGCGCCCCATATTGGCGGTGCTTTAACGGTTGGATGCAAGCAGCCTTGCGCAGCATTTTTGTTGGCATGCCTTTGATCGCCCGCGCATTCGGCCACTATCCAGGACGTCAACTGGGCTTTGCCGGGCGCGAAGCACGGGGCGTCATCGCCGACTGGGCCGATAGCGGTCGGACCGGCGAATATCGACCCCGCAACCTTGATTTTGATTTTCAAAGCAGCCTGGCCAGGCTCACATGTCCCTTGCTTTCCGTGCGCATGGAGGATGACTGGTTCGTGCCGCAGGAATCTCTGGACTGGCTGACCAACAAACTGAGCCGGTCGACCAGCACACAAGTCAACATCGATCGTTTGAATATGCAAGGTTTGGCTGATCACTACCAGTGGATGAAGCAGCCCGAGACCACTGCCGCCGCCATTGCCGGCTGGCACGCGCAGCTGGCCTCAAGCAAGTGACCCGCTCTCGGCTTGCTGGGCTATGCCTGATAAGATTTCGATTCTCGGGAAGCGCCATAGACGCACAACAATCATGAGCATTTACGAACTTCTGAAGATTCTGCACATCGCCCTGGCCGTGGCCAGCGTGCTGGGGTTTGCGCTGCGCGGCTTCGTTCGCCTTGTGCAACACAGAGACCTTGCCGCACCCTTCCTGCGAATCGGCCCGCACGTATCTGACACGCTGTTGCTGGCGACAGGCATTGCGCTTTGGCTGCTGAGCGGATTTCCGCTGCTTTCGTGGTTGGGCGGCAAATTGGTCCTGATTGCCGCCTACGTCTACATCGGCATCATGGCGTTCAAGACCACCGATACACAGCGAGCCGTCGCCTTGTACTCAGGCGGGCTGGTGTTGTATCTGGCCATCGTGGTGGTGAGCGTCTTCAAGCCCGTTCTTTAAGCGCCTACCAGGGAATGGCCTGGCCATCCCAGGCGAAGAACCCCCCGCTGTCGGCGGCATCCAGTCCGTCAACCACGGCAAGCAGTCGTTGGGCCACGAACTGCGGAGTGAACAGCTTGTCTTTTGGTACGTTGGACTGGAAAGGAGCCGACAGCCCCGTGTCGGTCGTGCCGGGATGCAGGGCCGCGATGATGGCTTCCGGGAAACGGCGGCGTGCCTCGATGGATGCGGTCTTGACGACCTGGTTCAGGGCGGCCTTGCTGGCTCGATAGGCATACCAGCCGCCGAGACGATTGTCACTGATTGATCCAACCCTGGCCGACAGAACGGCAAAAACAGACCGACCGCTGCGCGGCATCAGAGGCAGGAAATATCTCAGACACAGCGCCGGACCGATGGCGTTGACCTGGAAAACCCGCTGCATGGCATCAGCATCGATATCTTCCAGCCGCTTTTCCGGCCGCACGGACCGACCTTGATCATGGAGCAGACCAGCCACGTTTAAAATCAGCCTGGGACGAATGTCGGATTCCTTCAGCTGCGCCGCCGCTGCGGCAACGGACTGCTGGTCGGTCACGTCCATCGGCAGGACAACCAGCCGTTCGGCATGTTCTTGCGAAAGCCGATCAAGCGCGCCGCCGGACCCTGCCGAGCGCGCGGTCACTGCAACGCGATCGATCACTGAGGAGGCCAGCAGTTGCTCGGTCAGTGCCTGGCCAATACCCCGGCTTCCGCCGACGACGAGGGCGCACGGTGATTCGGGTAACGATGTCGACATGACGCTACCGTATGATACAAGCCGTGAATATGCTTTCCCGCGCCAAAACTGCCGTACTGCTTTTTGTTGTTGTCTTGCTGTCAGCAGCTTGCGGCTCGGGCGCGCGCGAAATTCGTGGCGAGCTGCCGCTGGTGCGCTTTGAGGGTCTTGAGCTGACCGACGGCGAGGTCAGGCTGGCGATCGGCCTGGGTAACGTAAACGACCGCGTCCTCGTCCTGCAGGACCTGAAGGTACGGTTTACCGTCGAAGACCAGCTGCTCATCGACACCTCCACCACCGTGAACATCGACATCAGCGCCAGGGGTCGCGAGGTGGTCAGCCTGCGCGCAGCGGGACAAGCCGAGGGACTTAACCTGCTGACCGAGCGCTTTGAATCAACGCCGGCTGCATCCACCGTTGCGGTGGCTGGAAATGCAGCGTGGCGCATGGAGCTGACGCTGATCGACGCCGATGGGGGAGAATCCGAACTCGAGGCCGGTGGGTTTCTTCACCCGGTGCCCGGTCGTTCGCGGCAATTCCGTTAGCCAGCGATTTTTCCAAGGAGACAATAACGATGACATTGGCTTATTGGTGTGTGCTGATCGCAGCGATACTGCCCTACCTTCTCATTGCAGTTGCCAAGGTCGGCGTGCGCGGTTTCGACAACCGCCGCCCGCGCGACTGGTACGAAAAGACCAGCGGCTTCAGGCGGCGCGCGGTATGGGCGCAGCAAAACAGTTTCGAAATATTTCCGTTGTTTGCTGCAGCGGTCATCATTGCGCACCTGGCCGGCGCAGCCCAGGCAACGATCGACGCCCTGGCGATTGCCTTTATTGCCAGCCGAATTGCTTACGCCATCAGTTACCTGGCCGACCTGCACCTCATTCGTTCGCTGGTCTGGACGGCGGGCATTTTCTGCTGCTTTGCCCTGTTCATCGTCTCGGTCTGAGCTTGATGAGACTGACGGCACATTGACGGCGGGCA
>CAZIMY010000094.1:0-9813 GCA_964540315.1 uncultured Wenzhouxiangella sp. | reverse complement strand
CCGTGCTCCCACTCGGGAAACCACAGCTCTTCGGTGGTGTAGTACATCGATCGATTGTCGAAAATGCCGTCGTGATTAACCAGGCAGCGGAAACGCTCCGGCCACTGGCCGGCGATCCAGTTGACCATGTAGCCGCCGTAGGATGCGCCCAGCGCACACACCTGATCGCCATCCAGATAGGGATAGCGTTCGAGTACAGCGGCCAGCCCCAACTGCAGATCCTCCAGCGGCTTGCCGCCCCAGTCGCCGGTAATGCTGTCGGTAAAGGCCTGTCCGTAGCCGGTCGAGCCGTGGAAATCGATCATCACCACGGCAAAACCCTGGCCGGCATAGGTCTGGGGATTCCAGCGGTAGTGAAAACTGTTCGAGAAGCTGCCTTGCGGGCCGCCATGAATCAGGAAAGCCACCGGATAGCGCTTGTCGGGATCAAAATCTGCCGGCCGCACCAGCCAGCCGTAGACTTCCGTGCCCTCGGCACCGGCGAAGGTGAACTGCTCATAGGTCCCCATCTCGACGCCTTGAAGATCCTCCGAGCTGAAATCGGTCAAACGCTCAAGCCCCTCATCGTCGAGACGATAAAGTTCGTTCGGGCTGGAAAGATCGTTGCGCGCAATCACGATGGCACCATCTCCGGCCGAATCAAACGACGCCACGCTCCCGGCATCGGTCAGTCGCACCGGCTCACCGCCGTCCAGCGGGACGCGCCACAGCGTTTTCTGGCCAAGATCCTGCGCGTTCATCAAAAGGCTCTGACCATCTCGGCTGAACTGGATCGACGATGGAGAACGATCCCAGTCCGGGGCCAGCTCGCGGATCCGACCACTGTTCAGATCGCGCACCATGAGGGCGAAACGATCGGCTTCGAACCCGGCCCGGCGCATGGCAAGCCAGGCCAGCGTGTTCCCGTCCGGGCTGATCACCGGTGCGGTGTCCCAGGCGGGATTGGTGTCAGTCAGGTTTTCGATCGCGCCGCTGCCGTCCATAGGCACCCGGTAGACGTCGAAATTGGTCGACATCGGTTCTTGCGCATTGCGCAGTCGGGCCGCGAAATACAGCGTTGCACCGTCGGGTGAGATGGCGTATTCCTCGTTGCCGCCCCAGATTCGCGAAGGCACGTCCGCATCAAGCCGACTCAGACGAACCGCCTCTGAGGCCGTCCGGTTACTGTCATCCAGAGTCAGTGCGAACAGCTGCGAACGGCGACCGCCCAGCCAGTGATCCCAGTGGCGCATGAACAGCTGCTCGTAGGCGATCGCGCTGACCGGATCTTCTTTTCTGTCCTGGAGACGCTGCTCGGTGCAGGCCAGATCCTCGCAGTCCAGAAAAACCTGCAGCGACACCACCAGGCCGCGCTCATCCGGCGCGATTCGGAAAGTCCCGACATCCAGCGGCAAATCGGTCACCTGGGTTGGCTCGCCGCCCGCCAGCGGCAGTCGCCAGACCTGGCTGGAGCCGCTTCGTGCCGACAGAAAGTAAAGGCCTTGACCATCCGATGACCAGGCCGGCGCGCTGTCGTTGGCTTCGTGGGTCGTCAAACGCCGCGTCGTCTGACCGTCCACCGTTGTCAGCCACAGGTCGAATCGGCCGCGATCGGCGGCCATATCGGTCTGGCGAACCGAGTAAACAATCTGAGTGCCATCCGGCGAGACCAACGGGGCGCCGACGCGATCCAGCCGGATCAAGTGATCGGCATTGAACGGTTCGGCGTGGGCCGTGGCAAAGAGCAGTAAGAAACTGGCGACGAGCAGCGTTTTCATTCAGTCAGACCTCGTTCTGGGGACTCCAGGGAATTTACAGCGCCATAGCCTCTGCTCCGACGCCATTTCTCAGGCTTTCGGGAGCAGCGGGCTGGCGATATCCGGCAAGGCTATCACGTCAACCCCAGTCAGCGACCCGGCGACCGGCGAAGACACTCTTCGGACGTCTACCGCCTACTCATTCAGGGCCGCCGCCAGCAGCTCGGCCGGATGACGCGCCTGTCGGGCCAGGCCATCGTGAATCTGGTGGCGGCAGGAAAAACCGTGGGCGCAGACCAGGGTGTCGGGTTGTTTACGCAAGCTGGGAAAGAGTTTTTGCTCAGCAATGGCCATGGACATCTTGTACTTTTTCTTGTCGTAGCCGAAACTGCCGGCCATGCCGCAGCAGCCGGTGGCCAGACGTTCTGGCGCATAGCCGGCGCTTTCCAAAGACTTCAGCAGCGCGTCTTCGCCGACCAGGGCCTTGGCGTGGCAGTTGCCGTGAACCAGCACGGCCTGCGACTCTCCGGCGAAAGTTTTCGACAGCGTTTCGGGTGCGTGACCAGCGACCAGTTCCTCGAACAGCTGCACAGAACCGGACAACAGCTCGGCGCGAGCGTGCTGCTCGGCGTCGAAGAAATCCAGATACTCATCGCGCAGCGCAAGGGTTTCGGATGGCTCCAGGCCGACGATGCGGTGGCCAGCGTTTACGTGCGGTGTCAGCAGATCAAGGTTGCGCTCTGCCAGGGAACGAGCCTGATCGAGCAAGCCGCGCGATATCAGGGTGCGACCGGCAGCAAACGGCGCCTCGATCTGAACCGCAAATCCCAACGCTTCGATAACGCGCACGGCGGCTTCGGCAATCTGCGGCTCGTGGTAATTGATGAAATAGTCGATCAGCAGCACAACCACGGGCCGGCCCTCGGTGCTTTTGGCTCCCGGCGGCTGTTGATGAAACGGTCGGGCCGCGAAGGGTGGCAGCCGACGGGCCGGATGAATACCAATCAGCCGATGCAGCGCCCACTTGCCGAGCTTTGAGCGCATCCAGGCATTGCTCAAGCCGGAGAAAGTCGCGGCCAGAGGATAAAGCCGCATCGGCTGGCCGTAAAAGCGGTCGGCCAGGCTGGCGCCATGCTCGCGGATCCAGCCGTTGAGAAATTCAGATTTCAGCGCGGCCATGTCGACGCTGGCCGGACACTCGGACTTGCAGGCCTTGCAGCCCAGGCAGAACTCCAGCGCCTCGCGCACCTCGATGGATCGGAACCCGGCCGGATTCTTGCCAGTAAACATTTGGCGCAAAAGGTTGGCCCGGCCGCGCGTGGTGTCTTTCTCATCCAGACTGGCGCGGTAGCTGGGGCACATTGCTCCCCCACTGATATCGAGCTTGCGGCAGGCGCCGGCGCCGTTGCAGCGCTCGATGGCTTCGGCAAACCCATTGGACTCGCGAAAGCGGAACACGGTGTCGACGTCGGCAGGGCGCCAGTCCGGGCTGTAGCGCAGGTCCTGGTCCATGGGCGGGGCAAAGACGATCTTGCCGGGGTTGAACACCCCTTCGGGATCCCAGATTTTCTTGACCTGTTCGAGCAGACCCACCATGTCGGCACCCAGCAAGGTCTCCAGAAACTGGGCCCGGACCCGGCCGTCCCCGTGCTCGCCGGAGATCGATCCGCGATAATCGCGCACCAGCTCAGCGACTTCCTGGGCCATCACCTTCATCGTCTTCAGGTCTTCGCTGCTGCGCAGATCGAGCACCGGCCTAAGATGCAGTTCGCCCGAGGCCGCGTGGCCATAGAAAACGCAGTCGGTCTTGTGGCGCTGCATGAGGGCCTGAAAATCCCGGATATAGCCGGGCAGATCGGCCACGCGTACCGCCGTGTCTTCAACAAAGCTGGGCGATTTTTCTTCCGATACCCGCCCCATCAGCAGGCCGAGGCCGGCCTTGCGCACCTCCCAAACCCGGCGCATTTCATCACCATCGCTCAGTACGGGAGCGGCCGTCGCCATAACGAGCAAGTTGGCGGCAGACTCGGCCCTTTCCCGCGCCCGGTTCGCATCGTCATCAAGGAACTCGATGATCAGCACGCAGGCCGGATCACCTTGAAGGAAGAAACGGTTTCGACTTTGGGTCAGGTTGGCGCGGGTGGCTTCCAGAATATGGCGGTCCACCAGTTCCACGGCGGCCGGATCCAGCGCCAGCACCTCGACGGTGGCTCGCATCGCCGCATCCAGCGAGTCAAAGTGAGGAACGACCAGCGCCCGGTGCGCCTTGAGCGGCTCCAGGTTGAGCTCTGCCTGAGTCATTGCGGCCAGGGTCCCTTCGCTACCGGTCAGTAGCGCGGACAGATTGAACGGGGGACCCCCTCTGGTCAGCGGCTCCATCCGGCATAGAAGATCCAGCGCGTAACCGCTGTTGCGGCGGGTGACCTCTGGATGCGGAAAAGCCGCCTCGATGGCATCCTTGTGCGCCTTGAGCAGCGACAGCATGTGCCGATAGATCAGGCCCTCACGACTATCAAGCTGACACTTGGCTGTCAGTTGATCGGGTGATAACGGTCCAAAGCGAGCGCTGCTGCCATCGTCGAGCACGCAGTCGATGGAGACCACGTGTTCGCGGGTCGTGCCATAGGCCGGCGAATAAGACCCCGACGCGTTGTTACCGATCATGCCGCCGATCATGCAGCGGTTGGTGGTCGAGGTATCCGGGCCAAACAGCAGCCCATGCTCAGCCGCCGCAAGGTTGAGCTGATCACGGATGACACCCGGCTGGACGCGGGCGCGCCGCCGCGCGGCGTCAAGCTCTAAGATCGCCGTCATATGACGAGAAATATCAGCAACGATACCGCCGCCGGTCGCCTGACCCGCGAGACTGGTCCCGGCTGCGCGCAGGGTAATGCCCCCACCTTCAGTCCGAGCCTGTCGGATCAGATCGGCCAGTTCATCGGCATGGGTCGGAAAACAGACCGCCGCGGGCACCTCCTGATACATGGAGGCATCGGCGGCATACAAGTGGCGGGTCAGGGAATCTCGATGTAGGGTCGGCATGAGTCACGGGCCTGGTCTTTACAAGTCAAGCCCGGCCAACCCGATGCGTTCAGGCGTTAGTCGGCGAGGCTGCGCAAGGCCTTGAGCATGTCCAGCGTGCTGACGATTCCAACAACGGCGTCGTCACGAGTCACCACCAAACGGTGAATCCGACCCTGAACCATGGTGTCGGCCATAGTGGCAATATCGGTGGTCTCGTCGACCTTGTATATGACCGAGGTCAAAATATCGGCTACCGTCATGCCGTCATCGTCGTCGACGACGTGAAACGGCCGCAATTCGGTCTCATCCAGCTCATCTTCCCAACCTTTGAGAAAGAAATCGCCAACGTGCTCGCCGCCACGGATGGAACTGCGATGCCCGTCGTTGGCAACAATGTCCGATAAAGACACCACGCCGGCCAGTCCGCCGTCCCGGTCCAGTACCGGCGCACCGGAAATTCCGTGCTCGGTCAGCTTTGCAGCCAGTTCGTGCACGGTCATGTCGGAGTAGACCAGTACAACGTCCGCATTCATGATGTCTTTCGCGGTCAACTTCTCGAGGGGTTTCATGAACTTTCCTGTCGTCAGGCGGTGAATCAGAGACGCCGGCCCTGCCGCGTAGAGCGGGTCAGGTTCACCGTACATTTGCCAATGGAACCCTGACGCAAGGCGCCGGGGGTCCCGGAATGTTCCGTATTCTACGATGAAAGCGTCCGCTCGGGACCGAGCTGTTTCAGCGCCGGTGGCGAAGCCAGTTGAAGAAGTGAAAACGAAAGCCCGGAACCTGCAACAACCAGCCCAACCAGCGGCCTTTCGCTGACGGATCAAGATCGATGATGGGAACCCCGCGGGAACTCACCGAGACAGATTGATCGGCCAGAGCAAGGCCCTTCGCCAGGTCTCGGAGGTTGTCCAGACCAGCAGTGCCCGGTGGAAGTTGCTTAAAAGCAGATAGAGAGGTGGTGTCGACCATTACGCCGCGGCCCTTGGCGCGAACGCTGATCGAATCCGATCCGGCCCGGATGGCCAGATCGGCTTCGATGTCCAACGGACCTCGCACTTACTTGGCGGTGCCCTTAAGATCGCGGGCTCGAATGATAAGCGAGCCGTTCATTCCCCAGCGGGCGTATTGCGCCTTGTCACCAGGACCCGAGGGTACGTCGAGGTGAAAATCCTTGAATTCGTAGGTGATCTCTGCATTCCGGCCTGTCAACTTGTCGTACAGGCTGATGGCCAATTCTGACCAGTCTTTTGGATGTTCTGCCATGTTGCTTCTGCTCCTTCATGGTTTGAGTTTGTCAATGAACCATTCGGGGCACGCACGTCAACTTAATTCCAAAAAGGCGCCCCCGACTGGCCAACATCGGACCACGCGCTCGTGAATCAATCGTGAAGCGGTGCTTCTGCCATGGACTTGAGACGATCGGCAAGACGATCAACCTGCGCATAATCCGTATAGTCGATGACCGTGTTTCGATCGGTTGGACCGTCAGTAAACTTCATCGTTAACTGAATCATGATTCGATCAAAAAACCCGAGGCTCGGGTAATCAAGTTTGCCGGCAATGATCTCAACGTGGTCAGGCTTGGATGCCAGCGCGTCCAGAAGCTTGCGGACGTACACATTGCCTTCGATGGTTTGTTTTTCGGCCTTGCGCGCAATCAAGTTGACGGAAAAGAACGCCGTCGGGCGGCCTTCGAGACGCTCGGCGTTGTCGTTCAGAAACCCTGCCAGTCGCTCGTCATGCTTGCCGTAGACCACGCTGCCACCCACGGCAACGACCTTGAAGGCTGAAGGGTCGACGTCATGTGCCAGGGCCACATCCACGACACGCACCTGAACATCCTGGGCGTCCAGTCGTGCCTGCATGCGCTGAACGATTTGCCGGGTGTGGCCGTCGCGGCTCGCATAAAGAATCAGGACATCAGGCATCACCATGCTCCTCTTTTTCCAGGGCCTCAGCCTGCTCGCCGATCCTGCGCGTCAGCCCCTTGAACAAAACCAGGTGGGGCAGATACATGGCATGCCAGTAGAGCAGACCCCAGATACCGGCCGGATGCCAGGTGGCGGTGGCATGAATACGCGTGCCTTCACCGTCGGGCACAGCAACAAACTCCAGCACGCCGGCACCGGGCGCTTTCATTCCGAAGCGCAGGGTAAACCTCTCGCCCGGCTCCATGGCGACCACTTCCCATGAATCGATCGCATCACCCAATTCAATCACTTCCGGATCGCGTCGCAAGCGGGTGCGGCCCGGGCCACCAAGCGCCCAGTCGATCCACTCTCGAATTGTCCATAGGAAGTTGAGATAAAAGTAGCGGTTATTGCCGCCGACGCGGGTCATGATTCGCCAGACCGATCTGGGGCTGGCAGAGGTCCAGAAGTTACCCGTCGCCTGTTTACCGTAGTAGGCGTTGTGGTGGTCCTGACCTCGGAAAAAGAAACTGCCATCGACCCAGCGGGTGTAAACGGGCTGATTGCGCTCATCTTCGTATACGGCCTCGGTCGCTTCGCGATAATCGATCAGGCGCTGGGGCACCAATTCGCGGATGCGTGCATCATCAGCGGTGAAGTTTTGCCGCATCCCCTCGATCAGGGCGCCGGCAATGCTGGATGGCACCGCACTGACCAGGGGCAGAAACACCGCGGCCATTTTTTCAGTCAAAAACGGCACGCGCAGAATCTTGCGCGGCTTGATGCCGCCAACCTCGGCGGTAATCCGCATCATGTCGGCGTATGTGATCTCTTCAGGACCGGCCGCATCGAAGGTCTCGCCGGCTGCTTCCGGCATAACCGCCAGTTCCATGGCGTACTTGCACATGTTTTCCAGAGCGATTGGAGGAGAGACCCGATCGACGTAGGGCGGAGAGACCAGAAAAGGCAGATGAAAAATGGTGTCGCGCATCACCTCGAACGCCGCCGAGCCGGGTCCGACAATGATGCCAGCGCGGATTTCTGTCACGGGCACCCGACCCTCTCGCAAGGTATCGCCGATGGCCTCCCGGGCAAGGATGTGCTGTGTCTCGGCCCCTTCGGGCACGAGCCCGCCGATATAGAAAACCCGTTCAACGCCACCGGCGGCGGCAGCATCGGCAAAATTTCGGGCCCCGTCAATTTCAAGCTGCAGGTAGTCCTTGCTGGCGCACATGGCATGGATGAGATAAAACGCCACGCGCACGCCATCAAATTTCTCCTCCAGCGTCTCCGGGGCGAGAACATCGCCTTGAACGATTTCACAATGCGGCCAACGTTCCGGCCAGCGCACGCCCTCAAGTTTTGAAGGGGTGCGGGCCATGGCGCGGACCGGAATACCCTGATCCAGCAGGTAAGGTGCCAGATGCCCTCCCATATAGCCGGTCACGCCGCTGACCAGCCATGGCTTGGATTCATCTTTTCGCGCGTTCGCCGCTGCGCCGCTGTCTTCGCTCATGCAAATCAACCTTCAGACTCTAGGACGGGCCGGATTGGACGGCCATATTCAACGCCAACCGATTCCAGTCGCTTGATATGTATCAATCGGTGCCGGTAACAGCAATGCTAGTTTTGCCTCGTCATCGACCTGGCTCAGCCGTAAGGATCATCCGTGAAACCATCTCTTCTGCCCGCCAGGCTCGATCTGGCGCAAAGTATCACAGGCCTGGTATTGGCGCTTTTCATGGCCTTCCACCTGATGTTCGATTCTACGATTCTGCTGGGTGCCGGAGCTTTCGATTTTGTCTCCGGCGCGCTGGAAGGCAAACTCATATTCGGCGAGAAAATTCCGCTGATCACGACGCTTGTGGTCGCCGTCGTGTTTGTCATTTTCATTGCCCATGCCGGTCTGGCGATGCGAAAGTTTCCCCAGAACGCTGTTCAGTACCGAACCTTCAGAACGCACATGAAGGACATGCGCCACCCGGATACCAGCCTTTGGTGGCTGCAGATCTGGACCGGTTTTGCCATGTTTTTCCTGGCATCCGTGCACCTGTACATCATCATGACCCAGCCGCAGACCATCGGCCCGGCCGGATCGGCCTACCGCATCGTGTTCGAGTGGAAGTGGCCCCTGTATCTGGTCTTGACGGTCGCCGTGGTTTTGCACGCCGCCGTAGGTCTGTACCGCCTTGCGGTCAAGTGGGGCTGGTTCGAGGGCAAAAACCCCAACCAGCGCCGCAAGACGCTGAAAAAAGCGGTCTGGGTCGTGACGGCTGTCTACCTGAGCATGAGCCTGGCCGCGCTGGCCGCGTTCGTCCACATCGGTCTGACCGGGCAGGATCATTTCGGCACGGTCGTCGAAGGAATCCATTCATGAAAATTGTTTACACAGACGTGCTGGTCATCGGCGGCGGGCTGGCCGGGCTGCGCACCGCCGTTGGCGTCAAGCAGCGCGGCTTCGACACCATTGTCTTAAGCCTGGTGCCAGCCAAGCGTTCGCACTCGGCTGCCGCCCAGGGCGGCATGCAGGCCAGCCTCGGCAATTCGGCCATGGGTTCGGGCGATAACGAAGACGTGCATTTCGAAGACACGGTCAAGGGCAGCGACTGGGGCTGCGACCAGCGCGTGGCCCGCATGTTTACCCACGTGGCCCCGAAAGCCATTCGCGAACTGGCCGGCTGGGGCGTGCCCTGGAATCGCGTCCAACAAGGTGACCGCGAGGCCGTGATCAACGCCGAGCGGGTGGTGATCAGCGAGTCAGAGAAAGCCCACGGGCTGATCACCGCGCGCGACTTTGGCGGCACCAAGAAGTGGCGCACCTGTTACACCTCAGACGGCACCGGCCACGCGATGCTTTTCGCGCTGGGCGATCAAACCATTGCCAACGGCATCCCGGTGATGGAACGCATGGAGGCCCTGGCCCTGATTCACGAGGGCGGCCGCTGCCATGGCGCGGTTGTTCGCAATCTGGTGACCGGCGAACTGACCGCCTTTCTTGCGCGCGCGACGACAATTGCCACAGGCGGCTACGGACGCATTTACAAGGTCTCGACCAATGCCGTGATTTGTGAGGGGACGGGCACGGCGATCGCGCTGGAGACCGGCGTGGCCGAGCTGGGCAACATGGAGGCCGTCCAGTT
>CAZIMY010000093.1:0-9984 GCA_964540315.1 uncultured Wenzhouxiangella sp. | reverse complement strand
CATGGGCGTACTGGATGTAGTAGACGGGGTTTTCGCTGGCCCGGGATTTCGCCAGTTCCAGGTCAAAATCCAGATGCTGGTCGTGCGAGCGCATCACGTAGAAATACCGCGCTGCGTCGTTGCCGACTTCCTCGCGCAGCTCGCGCAGGGTGACAAAACTACCCGACCGGGTCGACATTTGAACGCGCGTGCTGCCGCGGTAGAGCACGGCAAACTGGACCAGCTGGACTTCGAGCCGGTCCGGGTCGACGCCCAAGCCCTGTGCCGCGGCTTTCAGGCGCGGTACGTAGCCGTGGTGGTCGGCGCCCAGAATGTACAAAGAGGTTCCGGAGCAGCGCTCGAACTTGTCGAGCAGGTAGGCCACGTCGGATGCAAAGTAGGTGGTCCGACCATTGTCGCGCACCACCACTCGATCCTTGTCATCCCCGAGATCGGTGGCCCTGAACCAGGTCGCGCCTTGTTTTTTATACAGCCAGCCGCCCTTGTCCAGTCGCTCCAGGGCCCGTTTCAAGGCCCCGGACTGCTCCAGGCTTCGCTCGGAGAACCAGCGGTCGAAGCGAACCCCGAATTCATCGAGATCTACTCGAATATCGTCCACCATGGTTTCCAGCGCGGCGCGAAAGCAGGCCTCGTAACCCGACTCTCCCAACAAGTTGCGAGCGCGCTCGATCAAGGCATCGATAAAGACTTCCGGATCGCCTTCACCCTCGGCGTCTGGCGGCAAACCATCGCTGACATCGGTGCCGTTGTGGCGCAAATCATCGCCGTGGCGACTGCGCACTTCGCGCGCAATGTCATAGATGTAGTCACCACGATAGCCATTGGCGGGAAAGACCACCCGTTCGCCGGCAAGCTCCAGGTAGCGCATCCAGACTGACACGGCCAGGATGTCCATCTGGCGACCGTAATCGTTGACGTAGTACTCGCGGTGTACGGTATGCCCCGCAGCGCTGAGGATGGCGCTCAGGCTTGCACCATGCGCCGCGCCGCGGCCATGGCCGACATGCAGCGGGCCGGTTGGATTGGCGCTGACGTATTCCAGCAGCACCGCCTCCCGGCTGCCAGTCGGCGCCATTCCGTACTCGTCACCCCGATTGAGAATGTCACGCAGCACCATTCGCAGATGATGAGCACTGGCAAAGAAATTGAGAAATCCGGGCCCGGCAATCTCGACCTTTTCAACTCTTTTCGACTCGGGCAGGCGGTCACGAATCTTTTCAGCCAGATCGCGTGGCTTCATCCCCACGCTTTTCGCGAGCACCATTGCGATGTTGCAGGCGTAGTCCCCATGTTCGCGCGAGCGCGTGCGCTCCACCTCGGGGCTCTGAGCCTGCTCAAGCGTCACGACTCCGTCGCGCTTGAGGTACTCAAGCGCCTGGCCAACCAATTCCCTGATGTGCGCTCGCATTGACTAGCATCGTTGCAAAAGAGGCGCTATTGTAACTAGCTGACCATGTCCCGCGAGCCTGTCCTGAAGTTATCCACAAAAGCTGTGCATAACTCTGTGGGTGGTTTTTGCACGGTGGCGGCCAAACCCTGTAGCAGGGCCACTGCCTGCGATATGGACAGAAATCTATCAATGCCCTTTATTGCTTCACAAACAATAGTTTACAGCCTTTATCTGGACCTAATAACAGCTAAGCAACTATAAGCCGCTGTTTCAATAGCTCGCATTAGGTAATGTGCATAAGTTGCCGGGGGAAATTCAGTCATGACCGCACTACGTAGCTATCTGGGCCACCAGCCACAGCTGGGAGACAGAGTGTTTATCGATCCCCACGCCACGGTCATCGGACGCGTCAGCTTGGCCGACGACGCCTCTATCTGGCCCAGGGCAGTTCTGCGGGGAGACGTGAACACAATCACTGTCGGAGAACGCACCAATATCCAGGACGGCACCATCTGCCATCTCACTCACGATGGAAGATATACCCCGGGCGGGATCCCCCTGATCCTTGGCGCTGACATCACGATCGGCCATGGGGCCATTTTGCATGCCTGCACCATCGGCGATCGCTGCCTCATCGGCATGGGCGCCATCGTGCTGGACGGTGCCGTCATAGAAGAAGACACCATGATCGGCGCCGGTAGCCTCGTCTCTCCCGGCAAGCACCTGGAAGCCGGCTGGCTTTATCGTGGCCGCCCGGCCACCCCGGCGCGTCGTCTCAGACCCGAAGAGCTTGAAATGCTGCGCTACTCCGCTGCTCATTACGTCAAGCTCAAAGATCAGTACCTGGCAGAGATGGATTAGAGACGGGCAACATCTAGTTCCCTATTTGCCGGAATTTGCTTAAACTTCCGAAAGATCACTTTATCGTCCATCCGACGGGGATGCTCAAGCCATGGCCGTTGAAGTACCCATCATTGCTGCAAACGGGATGAACCTGCCCGCGTTGGGACTGGGGACCTGGCAACTGTCTCCTGACACCGTTGAAGATATCGTTCCCGTCGCCCTGGAAAACGGTTATCGACACATCGATACCGCGCAAATTTATAAAAATGAAGAGGCTGTGGGCCGGGCCGTGGAGGCGTCAGGCGTGGCCCGCTCGGACTTGTTCCTGACAACCAAAGTCTGGGTAGACCACTATGCACCGGACGACCTCAGATCATCGGTAGACCAAAGCCTTGACCGGCTTCGCAGCGACTACGTCGACCTTCTCCTCCTGCACTGGCCGGCCTTTGACGGCAACGGCATGACCGATACGCTCGAGGCTCTCATGCGAACCCGGGCCGATGGTCTGGCCAAACATATCGGTATCAGCAACTTCAATATCGATCAGACCGAACAGGCCGTTGCCTTTTGCGGGGAGGGCATGCTGGCAACGAATCAGGTCGAGTACCACGTCTACCTGAGTCAGGAACGACTGCGCCGCGTGCTGGCCCGCAATAACCTGGTGCTGACGGCGTACATGCCGCTGGCCAAAGCCCATACGGTCAACGATCCCGTGCTGTGGGAAATCGGATCCCAGTACGGCAAGACCGCGCCGCAGGTGGCGCTGCGCTGGCTGATTGAGCAAGACCGGGTTGCAGCCATTCCCGGCACCTCCAACCCCCATCACGTCAAAGCGAACATCGAGATTTTTGATTTCGCCCTCAGCGAGGAGGATCGCGCCAAGATCGACGATCTGGCGCGCGGTCAGAGACTATGCCAGCCCGAGGGGCTGGCACCAGACTGGGACGACTAACTGCTCCTTTTAGGAATCGCCGAGAAAGCGGACACCGTCGGCCACAAGCTGCAGCTCGTACAGACGTTCCAGCACAATCGGATCAGCGCCATACTTGTCCACCATGCGCTGAGCGTAAGCCGGCGATACCTCGACTTTCGAGAGCACGCCGTGAGCTACCGCGGGGCCACGCAGATCAGCAGGAATGGCGAAGTTATGGTCGCGGACTTTGACCCGGAGCATCTCGCCGTTGTCTTCGAAGACCGCCCAGCACCCACGCCCGGTGCAGACATCGGTCATCCGCCCGGTGATGGTCAGCGACTGGTCCATCAGCGCATCGCTGTCAGCCAGGACTTCAGCCACGCCAACCGGCGCCTTTGCCTCTTCGGGACTCTGCCCGAACCATTGTTCAGATGCAGCCGCTGAACCTGCCGTCAGGACCATAACGATAGTGCTTACCAAAACCAGGAACCTTGATCTCATGGCAACTCCTTATTTGCTGTTATCAATATTTTTCATGAACGGGCGGATGACGTCCAGCGGCAATGGGAACACAATAGTCGAGTTGTTTTCACCACCAATCTCGCTGAGCGTCTGAAGATAGCGCAACTGCATGGCGCCCGGGGCTTCGGCCAGCTCGGTGGCGGCCTCGACCAGCTTTTGGGCAGCCTGCTGCTCGCCGTCGGCCAGAATGACCTTGGAACGCCGGGTTCGCTCGGCCTCGGCCTGACGGGCGATAGCGCGGATCATCGATTCGTCCAGGTCGACATGCTTGATCTCCACGTTGCTGACCTTGACCCCCCAGCCATCCGTCTGGCGGTCCAGGATGACCTGGATATCCTCATTGAGCTTGTCTCGCTCGGACAACATCTCGTCAAGCTCGTGCTTGCCCAGTACCGACCTGAGCGTCGTCTGCGCCAGCTGGCTCGTCGCGTCCATGAACCGCTCGACGTTGATGATCGCCTTTTGCGGATCCACTACCTTGTAATAGATCACGGCGTTGACCTTGACCGACACGTTGTCGCGCGAAATAACGTCTTGGGTCGGAACGTCCAGGACGATGGTGCGCAGATCCACCCGCACCATCTGCTGGATGAATGGGATAACGATGATCAGTCCGGGCCCTTTGACTTTGTAGAACCGCCCCAGGGTAAAGATCACGCCACGCTCGTACTCACGCAGAACCTTGATCGTGTTGGCGATCAACACAACGAGGATCACCAAAGCGGTGACCGAGAAATATAGAAAATCGAGATTCATGACAGGTGGCTCCTTGAAAGAAAAATTCAGTCTTGGGCGGTGGCTTTGCCGGGGCGAACATGCAGGGTCAGGCCATCCACGGATTCGATTTCAACAAAGTCGCCGCTGCGAATGCTGTCAGGGCCCTGCGCGGTCCAGTCCTCGCCCTCAACATGGACGCGGCCGTGACCGCCTGAGAAATCAGCAATAGACTCAGCGGGGTGGCCGACCAAGGCCTCGGTACCGCTGGCGTGAGGTCGGCGGTGGGATCGCGCGGCAAGGTAGACAATGATAAAAAAGGTCAGGGACGCTCCCAGCGCCATACCGCCGATCAGACCCGTATTGATCACAAACCCGGGCACCTCCGTATCCATCAATATGATGGACCCGAATACCACGGCCAACACGCCACCGATGCCCAAAATGCCGAACGACGGCACAAAAAGCTCGACGGCGATCAACGCAAACCCCAGCACCATAAGCGCAAGACCGGCGTAGTTAACGGGCAGAATCTGGAAGGCGTATAGCGCCAGCAGCAGGCTGATGCCGCCGATGACCCCGGGAACAAGAGAACCAGGGTTGTAACCTTCCAGAATCAGTCCGTAAATGCCCACTAAAAGCAGGATGTAAGCGAGGCTGGGATTGGTAATGACACCCAGAAAGCGGCTGCGCCAGTCCTGCTCAATCACCTCTACGCGGGCACCCGCAGTCTCTAGAATTCTGGCGCCGTCATGCATGCGGACTTCGCGCCCGTCGATAGTTTCGAGCAGCTCCGAGAGAGATTCAGACACCAGGTCGATCACGTTGATTTCAACGGCCTCCGTCGCCGTCAGGCTGACCGCCTCGCGTACGGCGCGTTCTGCCCACTCGGCGTTGCGCCCGTGTCGTTCAGCCAGACCGCGAATGTAGGCAGAGGCGTCCTCAAGCACCTTGCGTTCCGTGGCCGACCCCGGCACCGACGGCGTTTCAGAACCGGCATCGTCCGCCGGCTCCGCCGCTTCTTCAGTTTGTGTGTCGTCAGGATTGACCTCGCCTCCGGCTTCCGCCTGAGGCTGATCGGTCTCCTCGGTGCTGTCTGTCAGGGCATCCCGAGCCCGCTCCAGGGGAGTACGCGGCCGCTCGGGCTCCTCGCCACCACCACCGCCTCCAATCTGGACTGGCGTGGCCGCCCCGAGATTAGTCGACGGGGCCATGGCGGCGATATGAGAGGCATACAACATGTAGGTGCCCGCGCTGGCGGCACGCGCGCCTGCCGGTCCCACCCAGGTGGCAACCGGGACATCCGCGTTGAGGATCTTGCTGATCATGTCGCGCATCGCCGCGTCCAGGCCACCCGGCGTATCCATGCGCAGCACGACCAGGCGCGACCCTTGTTCTTCAGCCTGATCAACCCCGCGGATCATGTAGTCCTTGATGGCGGGGCCAATCGGGCCCTCGATATCCAGCACGTGGACGACCGGATCATCGGCGCGCGGCTGCGGCAACGCCAGCAGCGCCAGTCCGATGACAAGCAGCGCCGTGCCGACAAATCCGAACAATCCAGGCGATTTGCGTTCAGGGGATAGCTTGTTAATCATTATCCGCATTAGACGAGAAATAGCCTGAGTGCTTTGTCAAGACTGTGGTCCATGCCGATAGCGTAACAGGCCGTTGGGAAAGCCCGCTTCGTTGAATCTTGTCGTCAAAGCCCAAACTATCTTCTGATCAATCAAACCGCGAGACATCATCAAATGCAGCAGCCGACCCAAGAACAATTCCGCATGGATACCGCCCAACTCGTTCGCGAAGAGGTCTATACCGACCAGCGGGTGGGTTCCATACGGGTCCTGATTCCCGTCCAGGCCGATGGTCAGCCCGATACCGGCCGGTCAACCAGCTACTTCGGTCAGACGCAGGTCATGACCCAGGCGGGCCCGTTGCCACTGAGCTTCGAACTGCCCGGAACCGCACTCAGCGAGGCCATCGAGGGCTTTCCAGCCGCAGCCGAAAAGGCGATTGAGGAGGCTGTCGAGGAAATCAAGCGGCTTCAGCGCGATCAGGCCTCATCCATCATGGTGCCCGGCCAGAGCGGCGGCATGGGCGATCTGGCCGGCGGCAACAGCGGCGGCATGCCCGGAGGTGGAATCAAGCTTCGCTGATCTCAAAGCCTGGCTGCGGCTAGCTGCGCAAACCCACACCAAGCGTCAGCAGGCGCATGCAGATCGAGAAGAGCACTGTTCCGAAAGCAAGAATCATGGCGTAAGCCACCCACAGCGGTACGTCCGTGACCCCTAGCAGGCCATAGCGGAAGGCGTTGACCATATAGACGATGGGGTTGATCAGGGCAATCTGCTGGGCAACGCCCGGCAGCAGGCTGACCGAGAAGAACACGCCGCCGAGATAGGTCATGGGTTGCAGGACGAAGGTCGGGATGATGGAGATATCATCGAACTTCTGGGCGTAAATGGCGTTTATGAATCCGCCCAGGGCGAACACCACCGAGGTCATCAACAGGATGGTGGCGGTGACCAGTAGGTTGTGCATGTGGAACCCGGAGAAAAATCCGGCGACCAGCCAGACCAGGATGCCAACGGTGACGGCGCGAAACACCGCGCCGGACACGTAACCGGCCAGGATGATCCAGGGCGGCAGCGGCGAGACCAGCAGCTCCTCGACGTGCTTGCCGAACTTGGCCCCAAAGAAAGAGCTGGTGATGTTGCCGTAGGAATTGGTGATTACCGTCAGCATGATCAGGCCGGGGACGATGAAATCCATGTAGGGCATCCCGCCCATCTCACCGACCCGCCGCCCGATGATGGCGCCAAAGATCACGAAGTACAGGCTCATGGTGATCACCGGCGGCAGCAGCGTCTGTGCCCAGATCCGGATAATTCGTGTGACTTCCTTGATCAGGATCGTCTGATAGCCGATCCAGTACGACCGCGCAGAGACTTTTTCGGTCATGCCCGGGCAACCTCGCTGGTCGCTGAGTCAGCCGGTGCATTTGCTTGCTCGTCAGGGTGAATCAGGCGGACGAACAATTCCTCGAGCCGGTTGACCTTGTTGCGCATGGACTTGACCTCCATGCCCTCGGTTTCCAGGACCTTGAACAAGCGGTTGAGGCTGCGCGATTTCGGAATACTGGCCTCGAGGGTCGTGGAGTCTGTCAAAACGACATCCATCCCGTCCACTTGGGGCGCCTGTTCGATCGGTTCGCGCAGATCGAGGATGAAGGTCTCGACGTCGAGTTTGCCCAGCAAAGCCTTAACCGTGGTGTTCTCGACGATGTCACCGTGATCGATAATAGCGATGTTGCGGCACAGACTCTCTGCTTCTTCCAGATAGTGCGTGGTCAGGATGACGGTCGTACCAGCCGCGTTGATCTCGCGAATAAAGCGCCACATCGATCGGCGAATTTCGATGTCTACCCCGGCCGTTGGCTCATCGAGAATCAGAAGCCGTGGCTCATGCACCATGGCGCGGGCAATCATCAGGCGTCTTTTCATCCCGCCCGAAAGCTGGCGCGACGGTCCGAAAGCCTTGTCCCAGAGCGCCAACTGGGTGAGGTAGCGCTCGGCTCGCTCCTTGGCCACCTTGCGTGGAACGCCGTAATAACCGCCCTGATTGACGACAATATCGAACGGCTTTTCGAACTGATTGAAATTGATTTCCTGAGGCACCAGGCCGATTTCAGCCATCGCCCGCGAGCGGTCCTTCTGGACACTGATCCCAAAAACTCTTGTCTCGCCGGCAGTCGCATTGACCAGCGAAGAAACGATCCCGATCAAGGTGGATTTACCGGCACCGTTGGGGCCGAGTAATGCGAAAAAGTCGCCCTCGGCAACGTTGAGATCAATGCCTTTCAAGGCCTCGACGCCGTTGCCGTAGGTTTTTTTCAGTTCGCAGACTTCCAGGGCGTTCATGACGGATGGCACATCTTTCGGTCACAAGCAATCGGTAGGGTAGACTCCCAAGTGTATCGCCACCTAAGCAAGGGCAACGAAACGACGTGCATATCCGCATCCCGATATTCCTTTTCAGCCTTTGGGTTGCGCCCGCGTTTGCCCTGGCTCAGGATCGCTTCGACGATCTGGAAAGCTGCGAGTTATCCGCTGCTGGCGGACGCGTCACCGCCAGCGCGCAGTGCGGGACGCTGCAGGTTGCAGAGGACGCCTCGCAGCCCGAGGGCCGCCAAATCGAACTGAGCTACGCCGTCGTGCCGGCGCGCGCCGGCAGCGCCGCGCCTGATCCGGTGTTCTTTCTGGCGGGCGGGCCGGGACAGTCCGCGCGTGACATGCTTCCGTTCATGCGCCACGCCCTGCGCGACATCAACCGGACGCGTGACCTGATTTTCCTCGATCAGCGCGGCACCGGGGAATCCAATCCGCTGGAGTGCGCCATGGACCAGCAAGAAGAGGTCTGGCTGGACCCCGGCTATGAGCAATTGACCGAGCAGATGTCAGCGTGTCGCGACGAGTGGGACGCCGACCTTCGCTTTTACACCACGACGGACGCAGCCCGGGATATCGAAAGTCTGCGTCTTCATTATTCATTTGATGAGATCAACCTGATCGGCGGGTCTTACGGCACGCGTCTTGCGCAGGTCTATCTCAGAAATCATCCGGACCGTGTCCGCAGCGTCATTCTCGACGGCGTCGTTCCGACCCGACTACACCTGGGCTCGGAGCACGGCGTGATGCTGGACCAGGCCCTTGAAAAACTCTTTGCGGCCTGCACCAATCAACCGGCCTGCAGCGAGACCTTTCCAGAGCTAAACGCCGCCTTCGAAAGCCTGAAGGCCCAGTTTCCTGATACCGATTCCGGTCCGGAGCTGCTGGTGACCCACCCCAGGCGCGGTCAGGCCATTGAGCTGCCGTTCACGCGCGCCACGCTGGCCGCAGCACTGCGCTTTCTGGCCTACAGCCCGCAGTCACAGATGATGATTCCCTACCTGGTGCACGAAGCGGCGGTTACAAATGACCCCACGCGGCTCGCCAGCCAGGCGCTGATCGTCACAGACCAGATGGCCGACATGATCGCGATCGGGCTGAACTTTGCGGTGGGCTGCAGCGAGGACTGGCCCGGCTGGCCCGAAGTGCCAGGACAGGAGGCGACGTTGCTGGGCAATTCGATGAAAACCGTATATGACCAGGTCTGCGCGGACTGGCCGCGCGCCGAGTTACCGGAAAACTTCCACGAACCTTTCGACGCCGACGCACCCGTCCTGCTGCTTTCCGGCGAGCTTGATCCGGTCACGCCCCCGTCATACGGCGACGAGGCCGAGGCTCAGTATTCCAACAGCCTTCACCTGGTCGCCCAGGGCCGAGGACATATCGTCATCACCCAGGAGTGCATGGGTCAGATTGCAAGTCGGTTTGTGGCTGACGCCGGCTTTGACGATCTCGACACCGAGTGCATGGAGCGGCTCGGTCCCGAGCCATTCTTTGTCGATCTGCTGGGGCCGGCGCCATGATTGAGGTTCAGGGACTTCGAAAGACCTTCAACAAGGGCAAGGTGGTTGCGGTTGACGATGTCAGCTTCACCGCCCGCGACGGCCAGATCACCGGCCTGCTGGGTCCCAACGGCGCCGGCAAGACGACCA
>CAZIMY010000092.1:0-10120 GCA_964540315.1 uncultured Wenzhouxiangella sp. | reverse complement strand
CAGCGAGACCGCGCTGATGCTCAGCACCATCAGCCTGGCCCCAGCAGAGTTCGGTTGATGATTAGGGGCATCTTTCTTTGGGCCGGGGAGCGGCCGCGCTAGAGTTCATGGGTCTGGAGTGCCCCGTCTGGGACAGGGCGAGCCTGAAACCGCAATGACAAAAGTCACACCGATTTGCCGCCAAACGACACTGTTGTGAGCGCACTCCAATACCGATACTGACGCTGAACTCATCGTCAGGACAGCGATCCATGAACGACATCGTCATCAAAGCCCGTGGCCTTCGCTACCGCTACGGCCGGCAAGCAGCGCTTGATAGCGTAGACCTGAGCTGCCGCTCGGGCTCGCTCACAGCCCTGCTGGGACCCAACGGCGCCGGCAAGACAACGCTTGTGAAAATCCTGCTTGGCATTTTTACGCCGCAACAGGGACAGGTGCGGGTTGCGGGCGGCTGTCCGAAGAATATTGCGGTCCGGCGACACATCGGCACCATGCTGCAGATCAGCGGCGTTCCCGAAACCCTGACCGTCAGCGAACTGACCGCGCTGTTTGCCAGCCTTTATCCCCAGCCGCTGTCAGGCAAAGACGTCCTGGCAACCGCCCAGATCGAAGAGCTGGCCGACCGCCGCTACGGGCAGCTGTCCGGCGGTCAGCAGCAGCGTGTTTTGCTGGCGCTGGCATTGATCGGCCGTCCCCGCGTACTGGTCCTTGACGAGCCGGGTACCGGACTCGACCCGGCCAGCCGCCGGGCGCTGGGCGAAACCATTCGCCGTCAGTGCGATGACGGCACTGCGATCCTGCTGTGTACCCATGACCTGGAGGAAGCGGCTCGCCTGGCCGACGAAGTGGTCATTCTCAATCACGGGCGGGTCATTGCCAGCGACAGCCCGCGCGCGATCTCGCAAAAACTGGCGGACCGGCGTGTGCGCTGCCGCACGCGGCTGCCGGCTGAAGCGCTGAAAGATCTTCCGGGCGCCTGCCGGGTGAGCCGCGAAGACAATCTGACCGAGATCCTCGTCAATGAACCGAACCCGTTCGTCAGCGCCCTTCTGGCCGCCGACCCGGAACTGTCTGACCTGGAAGTCTCAGGTGCCGGATTGGATGAAGCCTTTTTGACCCTGACCCAAACCCCAGCTCAGGACCCAGCGCAGGAACCAGTACAGGAGGCGGCATGAACGCAACAACGATTTTTGAGCAATCGGCTTATTGGCAGTGCACGCGTTCGGCCTGGCTCAGCCTGTGGCGCATGCCGGCCTACACACTGCCGACCCTGCTCTTTCCGATCGGCTTCTATGCGTTTTTCGGGCTCATCATGAACCCGGAATTTGCCCGCTGGATGCTGGCGACGTTTGCCACCTTCGGCATCGTCGGCACGGCCCTGTTTGCCTTTGGCGTCAGCGTTGCGATGGAGCGCAGCCAGGGCTGGTGGCTCCTGCTTCGGGCAGCCCCGACGCCGTTTGCCGCCGTTCTCGCCGGCAAGCTGGTCTCGGTGATGGTCTTTGCAATGATCATCGTGCTGGCCATGGCCTGGCTCGCCGCGGCTTTCGGTGACGTTCGAATGGAGACCAACCAGTGGTTTGGGATGCTTGCCGTATTGATCCTCGGCACGCTGCCTTTCAGCCTGCTCGGCCTGGCCATGGGCCTGTGGCTCTCACCGAACGCCGCGCCGGCGGTGATCAACATCATCTATCTGCCGATGGCCGTGCTCTCGGGGCTGTGGATTCCTGTCACGCGATTGCCTGAAGTCATCCAGGGTGTGGCGGTCTGGCTGCCGCCTTACCATCTGGCGGGGCTCGCCTTGCACGTCAGTGGAACGCAGGCGGGGCCATGGGTCCAGCATTCGATCGCGCTGCTGGTATTTTCCGTGATCAGCGCGGGACTGGCCGCACTGGCCTGGCGCGGCTTCAAGGGTGCATGAGCTTAATGACTCGATTCATCGCTCCAGCCGCCGCTGTGGCAATCATCGCTGCTCTGATCCTGGCGCTGCCAACGCCAGAGCCAGACCTTGAGGCCGAACAAAGCGGTTTCGCCATCACCCATGTTCGGGTGTTTGACGGGCAGCGTTTTCATGAAGACCAAGACGTGATCGTCCAGAACGGCAAGATTGCGGCGGTCGGTACCACTCTGGACATTTCCCCATCGCTGCGACAAATTCCGGGCAACGGACGCACGCTCCTGCCCGGCCTGATCGACGCCCATGTGCATACCTTTGGCCGCGCGCGGCAGGATGCGCTGCGCTTTGGCGTCACCACCCTGGTGGACATGTTTACCGCGCCGGAGATTTTGCCGGAAGCCCGGCAGCAGCGCGACCGGGCCGATGAGACCCGGCTCGCCGATCTTTTTTCCGCAGGAATGCTGGCCACCGCCCGTGGTGGGCATGGCACCCAGTTCGGTGTCCCTGTCACGCCGGTGCAAGGCCCCGAGCTTGCGGCCAGCTGGGTGGACGACCGGCTTGCCGAAGGCTCTGATTTCATCAAGATTGTCATCGAGCCCGGCGGTGTGTGGGGTCGCTCCATGCCCACCCTGGACCCGGCGACCGTCCGCGCGCTGGTGTCTGCAGCCAACGAGCGCGGCGTTATCGCCGTGGCGCACGTGTCCACCATGGCCGATGCGCAGATGGCGATCGAGGCCGGCGTTGATGGACTGGTCCATGTTTTCGTCGATCAGCGCGTCTCCCAAAGCGTGCTTGAATTGGCCAGAGAAAAAGAGGTCTTCGTCATTCCCACCGCCATCGTGATGGCCGGCGCTGGCGGTCAGGTTGATGCTCAAGCGCTGTCCGCCGAGCCGGGCGTTGGCGAGCGTCTGAGTGATGAACAACAACAAAGCCTGGGGCAGGACAGCTGGATGGCCGCGAACGGCTCGGCCTTGCTTGATCGGGCTATCGAAAACACCACGGCCCTTCACCGGGCGGGCGTCCCGCTGCTAGCCGGGAGCGATGCTCCGAACCCGGGCACGGCCCACGGGATCAGTCTTCATCAGGAGCTGGAGCTGCTGGTGCGCGCCGGCCTGAGTACAGCCGAAGCGCTGTCGGCGGCGACCGAGAGTCCCGCCGAAGTCTTCGGTCTGGAGGGGCGCGGCTGCCTGAAGCCCGGCTGTCGGGCAGACATGGTGCTGATCGACGGCGATCCGCGCATCGACGTGACCCACACCCGGCGCATTGATGCCGTCTGGAAAAACGGCTTTCCGATCAAGCTGAAGCGGGAAGCGTCAGAACCACCCGAGCGGGCCGCTGTTGCCGTTGATCTGCTGGGCAACGATGAAATCGGCCGCTGGATTGCCGCCGACGACAGCTTCATGAGCGGCAACTCGAGCGCCAGCGTGCTCGCCGCCAAGGGGGGACAGCTCCGGGTCGAGGGAGAACTAAAGCCTGGCGCCCCGTTTCCGTATGCCGGTGTGATGTGGTCGCCCGGGCAGCCGTTCATGACCCCGGTCGACCTGACAGGACGCAAGCGCCTGGATATCGACCTGCAGGTCAACCGCAGCGACGGCGCGGTCGGCTGGATGGCGATGCTGTTCAGCGGCGCCTCACCCGGCAGTCGGGCACCCATGCAAGTGCCATTGACAGCGACCCCAAACGGCGCACAATTAAGTCTGGACCTTCAGGAGCTGGACGATTTTGATGCCGCCCGTTTCCAGGCGCTTGGGATTTTTGCGGTGGGCACCAGCGGTCAATTCGAATTCGAGCTGATCGAGGTGCGCCTGCAATGACAGTTTTGACCCACTTAAACACGCTGCATCGCCGGCTTCTGCCGCCGGAGACCGGCGTCGGATGGGCACCCTATCTGTGGCTGATCTATTTCGGGTTTTTCTGGCTGCAATACGCCTTCAAGCCTGCCGGGCCGGTCGAACTGACGCTGGCAATTCTCAGCACCTTGGCATTCCTGCTCCTTTATTTCAGCGGTTTTCGTCGCCGCGGCCGGGCAGCGATGTGGCACATCATCGCTCTGGCCACGTTGGGCATAGGCTGGGCACCGTTCAACATCGGCGCCAGCACGTTTTTCGTTTTTGCCGGCGCTTTTTCAAT
Organism: uncultured Wenzhouxiangella sp.; assembly: GCA_964540315.1. Lineage (GTDB taxonomy): Bacteria > Pseudomonadota > Gammaproteobacteria > Xanthomonadales > Wenzhouxiangellaceae > Wenzhouxiangella. Next base: position 6,096 of record CAZIMY010000092.1, on the reverse strand, counting down.
GCTGGTCGGGCGACCAAAGCACGCATGGATCGTACTTGCCGGCCTGCTGGCCCTGGTCGCGGTGCTCAGCCTCACCGTCCAGCCCGCAGCCATGTTCTGGCTGCCGGGACTGCTCGCCACGTTCGTGGTCGGCGCCGCCAACATCCAGTTTGCCGAACGCGATCGCCAGAATGCCGCCTTGCGGCTGTCGCAGGCTGAAGTCCGCCAGCTGGCTCGAGTGGCCGAGCGAGAGCGTATCGCCCGCGATCTGCATGATCTGCTCGGCCATCGATTATCCGTCATCGTGATCAAAAGCGAGCTGGCCGGCAAGCTCTTCGAGCAGGACCCCCAGCGGGCCCGCGCCGAGATCAACGAGGTCGAGGCCAGCGCTCGTGAGGCGCTTGCCGAGGTGCGCGAGGCGATCGGCGGCTATCGCGAACGCACCCTGGCCGGTGAAATGGAGCAAGCGCGAATGGCTCTGACCAGCGCAGACGTAGCCCTCGACGTCCATCTTGAGGACCCGCTGGATCTCGACTCTCACAGCGAGGCCGTGCTGGCGATGGTCGTCCGCGAGGCGGTGACCAACGTCATTCGCCACGCCAAAGCAAGCCGCTGCTGGATTCACCTGACCCGCAAGCCGCCGTCGGGCGCCCTGCAGCTCGAGATCGGGGATGACGGTGGCGGCTATATCCGTGCCGACGGCACCGGGATCGATGGCATGCGCGCCCGGGTTGAGGCCATTGGCGGGCGCTTCAACCTGGATGCCGAGCGGCGTCTGATCGTGGCCAGCCTGCCGTCCGAGGCATTGTCATGATTCGCGTCCTGATTGCCGAAGACCAAAGCCTGGTCCTGGGGGCGCTGGCAACCCTGTTGGGCCTTGAGGAAGACATCGAGGTTGTCGCCACCGCCGCCGACGGTCAGGTGGCGATGAATGAATTGGCGCGCGCCGGGTCTGTCGATCTGGTCCTGACCGACATCGAGATGCCGAACATGACCGGCCTGGAGCTCGCTGAAACCGTGCGCCAGGAGTTTCCAGACACCCGTGTCGCCATCGTCACAACCTTCGGACGAGCCGGCTACCTTCGCCGCGCGCTGGAGGCCGGCGTGCGCGGCTACCTGCTCAAAGACACCCCCGCAGAACAACTGGCCGACGCGGTCCGCCGCATTGCCCGCGGCGAGCGCGTCATTGCGCCGGAACTGGCCTTGAGTGCCTGGGACGGCCGCAACCCGCTCACCGAGCGCCAGCAACAGGTCCTGCGCCTGGCCGGCGACGGCATGGCCACCCGCGCGATCGGCGAGAAGCTTCACCTGGCCGAGGGCACCGTGCGCAATTATCTCTCCGAGGCGATCAGCGAGCTTGAGGCGGCCAACCGGATTGATGCCTACCGGCTAGCACGCCAACAAGGTTGGCTGTAGCCACAATGGCATTACTCGGCCAGCGTCTTCCAGGTGCCTTCGCGGCGCGGATCTGCAGCACCATCGACTTGACCATCAGAGTAAAAGACCGCGCCATGTAAGCCAGACTCTTCGCCCCGACCCGGCTGAACCTCAACGCCAAGCTCGGCCAGTCCGGTGAGAACCTCTTCAGGGAATTTGCTGGCTTCGCCGTAGAAGTTCTCACCCAAAGTGACCAGGTTGGGTAGATCAATCGCCTCCTGCAGGGTCAGGTTCCAGGCCAGCAGACCGACAATGGCTTTGGCGTTGTAGGCGAGGATAGCCGAGCCACCGGGCGAGCCGAGGGCAGCAACAAGCCGGTCGTTCTCGTCAAACACCAGCACCGGTGTCATTGATGACCGCGGCCGCTTGCCGGGCTCAACCGCGTTGGCCACGGCGCGTCCGTCAATTTCGCTGCGAAACGAGAAATCGGTGAGTTGGTTGTTGAGAAAAAAGCCACCAACGGTGCGGCCGGTGCCGAAGATCGACTCCACCGAGGTTGTCATGGTCACAACGTTGCCATCCTCATCAACGACGACGAAATGACTGGTTCCCGTGCGTCGAAAGCGTTCGTCTGAGGCCCAGGCAAAACCGGGCGGCGTCCCCGCCTCAGGCAGCGGGCCGGCGCGCTCGCCGATCATTTCTGCCCGCTCAGCCACATAATCCGGATCCAGCAAACCCGTCACCGGGACGTCGGCGAAATCCGGATCGGCCACGTAGCGATTCCGGTCGGCGTACATCAAACGGCTGGCCTCGGCGAACTGCAGCCAGGCTGTCGGGTCATCGGGTCCGCGTTGATCAATGTCGGTGTGGTCCAGTATCGCCAACATCTGCAGCAGCGCCACGCCGCTGGACGGCGGGGGCGGCACGCAGACGCGGTAATCGAGGAAGCCGCCGCAGATGGCCGCTGTCACGGCGGGCCTGTAGGCATCAAAGTCCTGCTGGGCCAGGGTGCCCGGCAACGGCGGCTGTGCGCTGCGTTCGATAATGCGCGTTGAAATGGGCGGCTCCAGCAGGGTTCGGGGACCTCCCTCGGCCATCTGGCGCAGCGTTTGTCCATAGGCCGGGTTGCGCCATATTTCTCCGGCGGTAATGGTAGTGCCGGCTTCGTTGGTGAACAATTCGATCACGTCGGAGACCTGCGCTTGCGGCCAGCGGCCACCGCCGGCGAATCGGGCCAAGCGTTGCGGCACCTCAAAGCCACCCTCTGCCGCGTCGATGGTGGCATCGAACAATTTGGACCACGGCAGTCGCCCGAAGCGCGAATGAGCTTCGCCCAACATGGGCATGATGCCCGGAACGCCGACCGCGCGCCCGCCGACGATGGCCTCGAACCAGCCCAACGGCTCACCGTCATCGCCAATGAACATGTCGGCGGTGGCCCCTGCCGGCGCGGTCTCGCGCCCGCTGAAGGCGGTTACTTCATCGTCGGCCGCCGAATAATGCAGCAGAAACGCACCCCCGCCAATGCCGGAGCTTTGCGGTTCAACCAAGCCCAGCATCGCCTGCACCGCCACCGCCGCATCAGCGGCCGAACCACCATTGGACAGCACCGCCAGCCCAGCCTCCACTGCCAGGGGGTGCGCGGCTGCCACACCGGCAGTGACCTTCACCGCGGACATTTGCTGCTCAGTTCCCTCAGAGACGTCCTGCACCTTGCGCTCGGGCACAGCACAGGCCGCCAGCCCGGCCACGAGCAGCAGGCCGATCATCATGCGCGAGGGTCTGAAAACATTTCGCGTCATATCAGAAGAAGCTTCCGCACTGAACATGCCTAAATCTCCGGGGACTGGATGAGAGGGGAAAAGCATACCTCAGGAGACCTGCATGACCGTTGCTTATGGACCGTTGACGCGAACCGGAAAGGGCGCGTTACCATGAAATTGTCACTTCGATGCCGCTATCGGCGAAGGATTCTCAGCATGAACAAGGGCTTTTTTGCATCCGGATTGCTGGCCACTTGCCTGTTGTCTGGCTGCGCGACGACAGAGCTCCAGTCGAACACGGTCCGCAAGGTCGACAGTACTCAGGTCACAGCAGTCGAGCGCGTGGCCAAAGACGCCGGCGTTCATATTATCTGGGTCAACCCACCGACACGCGTTCGCGAACGCAAGCTGAAATATTCAATGACGGTCAAGCCCAAGCGTGACGAGGACCGATCGCAAGACGTCCCCGACAGACGTTAGAGAAGATTCAGACGCTCGATACGCCACTCACTTCCCAAGGAGAAAAGCACATGTCAAACCACGTTTACAAACAGATTCGCCTAACCGGTTCTTCAACCGAAAGCAGCGACGCTGCGGTCAAAAGAGCCATCGCCAAGGCGTCAGAATCGTTGAAAAATCTCCGCTGGTTCGAGGTGATCGACACACGTGGTCACATCGAGGACGGTCAAGTCCAGCACTGGCAAGTCACTATCGAGGTCGGATTCACGCTGGAGGACTAAGCGGCTTGGCTCCCGTGTCTTCATGCGAGCGCCGAGTCATCAAAGGCAGCGGAACGTGCATCAGGCCGGCGATGACTCGCAGTAGTTCAAACTCCGCATCAACAACCTGAGCGTCGTTCATTGCGCAGCGAGCGAGCGCCGTGATCAATCGCTGTTTGTCGCCGAGCCGGAGCTGGTCCAAACGTCTGAGCGCCTGATCAAGCCGCGTGGCCCAGTCGTCAATCTCGGCTGGCAGCATCGGCGCATCATCGACAACATCTTTGAGGCCGGCCAGAAAAGCCGAACGTGCAGCCTCGCTATCGTCCGGGTGGCCATGACGAGCCAGAATGCCGACGACCAGACAAACCTCCTGGACCATGTCCGCCAGCCGCTTGGAGCCACCCGGCTTGAAGCGGTCAGGGTGGAGCAAAACTTCGATCTGGCTGGCGGTGAGTCGGCCAAGTGCGTATTCAAAGACATCTACCTGACCATCAGCCGCCACCAAATCGTTGATCAGGTCGAGTAACCCAACCCATTCGCGCTGCGGTCGTCGACGCAGGCTGGGAAACGCCATCTCCAGCAGCGGCAAGCGCTGGGCGCGAGGCAAATCTTGGCCTTCCTGCCACAACATGGAAACCTGATGCTCACTCTGGCTACCCAGTGCCTTCGCAATCAGCAGCTGTTGGCGTTCACGGGTCTCCGGGTCATGGCTCAACAGCAGGAAACAAATCACTTCCTGGGCCCACTCGTCGGAATGGGCGGCCCGTTCCAGCGCGCTCGGCATGCTGCCGGCCAGAACAGCGGCCATCAAAATCTGCTGCAAATCCGGATTGCCGATTTGCTCGGCAAGCTGGTCGGGGTTCAGCGGCAAGCCTCCGGGGCCGGCCGGCGACGCTTCAACTCTGGCCGCCGCCTTTTCCGCCTCGGCCAGCCTGGCCTGGGCGTGCCGATCCATTTGTGCCGCAAGATCCTTAAGCTCAGACGATTTGAAACTCGGGTCGAGCGCCAGGATGCGGTCTTCGAGCGGCGGGTGCGTGGCGAACATCTGCCGGCCCATTCCCTTTGCGAACAGCATATGCCCGATCTCTTCGGCATCACTGGTCATGAAAGAGCTGGCATACAGCGCTCCGATTTTTCTTAAAGCGCCTGCGATGCCCTGAGGATGGCGGGTGAACTGCACGGCCGACGCATCAGCAAGAAATTCCCTGCGCCGCGATACCGCGGCCTTGATCCAGCGGCCGAAAAACAGACCCACGTAGCCAATGACCACCACGACCAGACCAATCATCACGGCTGGTGCCGCATTGCGGGAATCGCGCGCGTAGCGGGCAGAAAACAGAAGTTTTCGCCCGACGATCGCCAGAATCAGGATGCCGAACAAAAACCCGATCAGGCGAATGTTGAGGCGCATATCGCCATTGAAAATATGGCTGAATTCATGGGCGATGACCCCCTGTAGTTCATCTCGGTCTAAGTGCTCCAGGGTTCCGCGGGTCACCGCCACAGCCGCATCGGTGGTCGAAAACCCGGCAGCAAAGGCGTTGATACCTTGCTCATGTTCCAGCACGTACACCTCTGGAACCGGAACACCCGAAGCGATCGCCATTTCTTCGACGACGTTGTAGAGCCGGCGTCTGAGGGGATCGTCCGTATTGGCTTCGACGGCGGTGCCACCCAGCGACCGGGCAATGTCGCCACCGCCAGCGCGCAGCTGCAGACTGCGATAAAGGCTGGCCAGACCGATGACCGCGCCGGTCACGATGGTGCAACCGGCGATCAGATCCCAGTTGGCCGAAATCAGACCCGTGCCGGGTGCCGACGCTGCAAGGTTTGAAGCGCCAAGCGTCAGGAGCAGGACTGCGTTGACCGAGACAATGACGGCCAGCACTGCCAAAGAGAACAGCAGGATCAGAATGCGCGTCTGACGTCTGGCCCGATCCTGATGTTCAAAGAAATTCACGCCCGGTTTGCCAGCAGGGTTAAGTAACCACTAGAAGCTGACCTGGACCGCCTCGCGTTTTGCGGGATCTTCAATATCAAGCAGCTGGGCTGGCTGGAAACTGAAAACATTCGCGACCAGATTGTTCGGAAAGCTCTCGCGCAGAATGTTGTATGTCATCACCGAATCGTTGAAGGCCTGGCGCGCAAATGCCACGTGGTTCTCAGTGCTGCTCAGCTCTTCGGTCAGCTGCATCATGTTCTCGTTGGCCTTGAGGTCCGGATAATTTTCCGACAAGGCAAACAAGCGTCCAAGAGCG
>CAZIMY010000091.1:0-10153 GCA_964540315.1 uncultured Wenzhouxiangella sp. | reverse complement strand
GTTTTCTCCATTACATCCCACAGGCACAGGAGTGGCTCGACTGATCAAAAACGCCGGATTGACCCGGATCAATCCACTCGCCTCGTTCCCGGCGCACAATCCCGGAATGCCCCACCTTACAAACGGTCCCTACCCATGCAGAGAATCTACACACTAAGCCTTTTCGCGATTGTTATTGGCCTTGCAAACGCTGCCTTCGCCCAGGGCGAATCGGCGCCCCTGGAAGGCATGACGATGCACGTCTTCATGTCTGAAACCTGCCCGCACTGCCAGGCCCAAAAGCCGTTTCTCGCCAGCCTTGACTCGAACCACCCGTTGCTTGATATCGTGCATATGGAGGTGATGACAACGCGCGAACACCACGATCTTTTGCGCAACATGGCATCTCTGCACGGCGTCCAGCCCGGGTCGGTGCCGATGATTTTTTTTGGTGGCCGCGTCTGGACCGGGGACAGCTCGCAGATTCGGGGCGAAATCGTCGACCACGTGGAAGCCTGTCTGAGTGACGGCTGCCCCGCACAGTAGCGACGGCACATCACTCCCGTCTAACGCCGCGCTGAAACCTCGATCTCATGGCCAAAAGATACGCTGATCGCAACCAGCCCATCACCATTGGCAAGACCGAGGTTCAGCCGGGCGAACGGCGCAGTATCCAGCTGAGCATGGGGAAGCTGTACACGCATGCGCAAACAGCCATGCCGGTCCAGGTCATTTGTGGACGACGACCCGGACCTGTGCTTTTCGTCAGCGCCGCGATTCACGGTGACGAGCTCAACGGCGTTGAAATCATCCGCCGCCTGATGCGTATCGAAGAGTTGAAACGTATCCGCGGCACGCTGATCGCCGTTCCAATCGTCAATCTGCATGGGTTTATCAACACCAGCCGCTATTTACCTGATCGACGTGATCTCAACCGATGTTTTCCCGGCTCCCAAACCGGCTCGCTGGCCGGAAGAATCGCCCATGTCTTTATGCACGAGATTGTCAGTCGCGCCACGCACGGGATTGATCTGCACACCGGCGCGGTCCACCGGAGCAACCTCCCGCAGATTCGCGCGAACCTCGACGACCAGGAAACGCTCGACATGGCCTCAGCGTTCGGCACACCCGTGATTCTCAATTCCGCAATTCGCGATGGATCACTGAGAGCAGCCGCAGCCGAGCGCAATACGCCCATCCTCCTGTACGAGGCCGGCGAGGCCCTGCGACGGGATGAGTTCTGCATGCGCGGAGGCGTGGAAGGCATTGTCCGGGTAATGCGGGTGCTTGGGATGCTGCGCAAGAGTCGGCGAAAGCCGCCGCCAGAGCCGATCATGGCCCGATCCAGTAGCTGGATGCGCGCGCCGCAGAGCGGCATTTTTCGCGCTTACGCTCGGCTTGGGGATAGAGTCACCCGAGACCAGACGGTTCTTGGTGCGATTGCCGATCCATTTGGCGAGAGCGAGCAGGAGATTCGAGCGCCGTTCAGCGGGATCGTGATTGGGCGTTTGAATCTGCCGCTGGTCAACGAAGGAGACGCGGTTTTCCACATTGCCCGCTTCTATCGCACCGATATTGCCGTGGAACGGATTGAGGATTACCAGGAATCGATCGAGTCGGACAAATTCCCATGGACCGACGATGCTCACGAGACCCCCTGAAACACCGCAAAACGCGCATCAATTATAATTTCAGCTCAGTTTTCCCTGGAGACATCCGATGACCGCCAGCATGCGAGCCATCGTCAAGCCCAGCGCCGCGCCCGGCCTTGAAATGCGCGAAGTCCCCATCCCGGCGCCTGGCCCTAATGAAGTGCTGATCAAGCTCGAGAAAACCGCAATTTGCGGAACGGACCTGCACATTTATCAATGGGACGAATGGGCACAGCGGACGATCAAGCCGCCGCTGGTCATCGGACACGAGTTCGTTGGTCGCATCGTCGAAATCGGTCAGGGCGTACATGGCTACGAACAAGGCCAGCGCGTTTCAGCCGAAGGCCACGTGGTTTGCGGCGTCTGCCGCAACTGCCGGGCAGGAAAGCCGCACCTGTGTCCCCATACCGAAGGGATAGGCGTCAATCGCGATGGAGGTTTCGCAGAGTACGTGGTCGTGCCGTCGACAAACCTTTGGCCCATCCCGGATGAAATCCCCTCGGAACTGGCGGCTTTCTTCGACCCTTTTGGCAATGCCGCGCACTGCGCGCTGCAGTTTGATCTGGTTGGGGAAGACGTACTGATCACCGGCGCCGGACCGATTGGAATCATGGCGGCCGGTATCGCCAAACACGTGGGCGCGAGGCACATCGTCATCAGCGACGTCAACGATCATCGGCTCAAGCTCGCCGAAGACATGGGTGCCACCCGCACCATCAACGTGACCCGCGAGAGCCTGCGCGGAATCCTCCAGGAGCTGAAAATCGACGGGTTCGACGTTGGCATGGAAATGTCCGGCAACCCACAAGCCTTCGGCGACCTGCTTCACTGCATGTACCACGGCGGTCGGGTCGCGCTACTGGGTCTGCTACCCAAAGGCGCCGGCGTCGATTGGGATCAGGTCATTTTCAAGGGCCTGAAGGTCCATGGCATCTATGGGCGGCGCATGTATGAAACCTGGTACAAGATGACACAGATGGTGCTGACCGGTTTCCCTCTGCATCGGGCGCTGACCCACCAGCTTCCCATCGATCAGTTCGAGACCGGTTTCGAACTCATGGCGGCCGGTGAGTGCGGCAAGGTGGTTTGTGACTGGACCGGGGAGATCAAGGCTGCCTGAGCGGCCTTGATCTCTGCACGCTCAAGAACCTGGCCGAAAAATCTTGTCCGGATTGAAGCGCGCCTGCCAGGGCAGGCCTTCATTTTGCCAGCCATTCTTCAACCGCATCCCGGCCTGCGCGCCTTCGCTGACGCGGTCGCCTTGAAACCCATGCAGAACGTAATACGCGTTCGGAAAGCCCGATTCCCGCAGCAGCTGGGCGCTGGGTGCGCCGCGTGAACTGCCCGATCGACACATGGTGATGATGGTCGCGTCCTCGGCTAGCCCATGCTTTTCAAGAGCGTCCCGGACCTGGGCGGCGAACTCCGGATTGCGCGGCAGGGGGAACCCCCCACGCTCGGCATTCCAGCCAAATCGGTCAACCAGCAAAAACGGTATGTTGATATCGGCCACATCGGTCCAGCCAATAAACATGATCTCGACCGGATCCCGTACATCAACCAGCAAGACCTTACCGGCCGGATCGGTCGCAGCCTCATAGGCTTCCTGGGCCGTCAGTCCGTAATCTTCGGCGACTGCCGGTGCAGCCAGCAAGACCCCAATAACCACCAGAAACATCCAGCGCTTCATGATTGTTCTCCAACTTTAGCCAAGGTCCCAGATCCTATCACTGCCTCGACTTTCCGTAATCACGGCCGAAGGGGAAACCTGTGATCTACAATGCAATGTTCATGCCCCAAGCGAGCCGCAAACACTATGCCCGACAGTGACTTTCTACTCCGCCTCGAACGAGAACTCGACCAGATTGATAACGACGGCCTGTTCAAGCGGGAACGCTCAATTACGACACCGCAGCGCGTAGAAATAGAGACAGTTTCAGCCGGTAAAGTTCTGAATTTCTGTGCTAATAACTATCTCGGACTGGCCGACAATGAGGAGATTATTAGCGCCGCAAAGCAGGCGCTGGACGATTACGGCTTTGGCCTGGCTTCCGTGCGCTTTATCTGCGGCACCCAGGATCTCCACAAGCGACTCGAGGAAACGATTGCCGATTTCCACGGCAAGGACGACAGTATTCTTTACGCCGCCTGCTTCGACGCCAACGGCGGCTTGTTCGAACCCTTGCTGAGCGCGGAAGATGCAATTATTTCCGATCAACTCAACCACGCCTCGATCATTGACGGCGTCAGGCTATGCAAGGCCGAGCGGCACCGCTACCCGAACTCAGACATGAATGCGCTCGAGGATGCGCTCAAGCAAACCCAGAACAAGCGCACGCGCCTGATCGCAACCGACGGAGTTTTTTCAATGGACGGCTACGTCGCCAAACTCGATGAGATCACAGCGCTGGCCGATCGCTACAACGCGCTCGTCATGGTCGATGACTGCCACGCCACCGGCTTCTTCGGCCCCACCGGTCGCGGCTCCGCCGAATACCACGGCGTCCTCGACAAGGTCGACATCATCACCTCCACGCTCGGCAAGGCACTCGGCGGCGGCATGGGTGGGTTCACGGTGGCGAGCAAGCCGGTGATCGATATCCTGCGCCAGCGCTCGCGCCCCTATTTGTTTTCGAACTCGCTGGCGCCACCACTGGTTGCTGCCAGTATCAAGGTCTTCGAGATACTGACCAGCTCGACCGCGCTTCGCGATCGCCTCGAAACGAACACCGCGTTCTTTCGAAGCGCCATGACTGACGCCGGATTCGATATCAAGCCTGGCGATCATCCTATCGTTCCTGTGATGCTGTATGACGCACCGCTGGCGCAGAAGATGGCCGAGGAACTCCTCGCGGAAGGCATTTACGTCATCGGGTTTTTCTATCCGGTCGTTCCACGGGGCGAGGCCCGTATTCGGACCCAGATATCGGCCGCTCATACTCAGGATCAACTTGAGCGAGCGGTTGAGGCGTTCACCCGGGTTGGTCAGCGTCTTGGGGTCATCTAGTTGGGCCCAAGCGCTTGGGGCATGGAAACCGATCTTCTAATCATCGGGGCGGGCTTTTCAGGCATTGGGCTGGCCATCAAGCTCAAGAAAGCGGGAATGACGGACTTCCGGATATTCGAGTCAGAAGCCGGTGTCGGCGGCACATGGTGGCTAAATCGGTATCCGGGCTGCGCCTGCGATGTCCAGTCTCATCTGTACTCTCTGTCGTTTGCGTCACGCAACGATTGGTCGCGTCAGTTCCCGCAACGCTCGGAAATTCAGGCCTCGCTGGAGGACTTGGTGCAGCGCCATGGACTCGCCGGGCACCTCCATTTCAACACTCGGCTCACCCAGGCTCGCTGGAATGAGATCAACCAGCGGTGGGATGTTCTTGATCATCGCGGGATACAGCATCGCACTCGTGTTCTGGTATCAGCCGTTGGCGGTCTTTCCCGACCCGCATGGCCGAACCTGACAGGCCTGAATGAGTTCTCGGGACCGGTCATCCATTCGCAGCGCTGGCCCGATGATCTGGACTGGAAGGACAAACGCGTGGCTGTCATCGGAACCGGGGCCTCGGCCATTCAATTCATCCCACATCTTCAGCGCTCGGCCCGTCAAGTCGACATCTATCAACGCAGTGCGCCCTGGATACTGCCGAAACCCGACCGGCCCATTCCGCGCTGGCGTCAAACGATCCATGCGCGCCTACCCCTGTACCGCCGCCTCGTGCGTTTAGGCCTGTTTCTTCAGTTGGAGACTCGCCTGCCCGCTTTTACCCGCTTTCCACGCCTGACCGCTTTCCACCGTCGCAAGGCCAGGCGGCATCTTGACCGGCAGGTGAGCGATCCGGCGCTTCGTATCAGGCTGCAGCCCGACTACGCCATGGGCTGCAAGCGCGTGCTCATGTCCAATGACTACTACCCCGCTGTAAGCGCTGGCAACGCGAAACTCGTAACCACGCCGATCGCGCGCGTGGACAGCACCGGGATCATCGATAACGACAACCTGCACCGACCCGCAGACATCATCATTCTCGGCACCGGCTTCGAGGCTGCCAACCCGATTCCTGAAGGCATGCTCATTGGTCGAAACGGCATGGATCTTTCAATCCTCTGGAAAGAAGGTCCGTTTGCCTACAAGGGTTCGGCCGTACCAGGATTTCCGAACTTCTTCACTTTGCTGGGCCCGAACACCGCTCTGGGCCACAACTCTGTTTTGCTGATGATTGAAGGACAAATCAGATACATCGTCTCTGCGCTCAACTGGATGCGGCGCACCGGTCAGCGCGTCGTGGCGGTTAAGAACGAGGCTGCAGAAAACTGGAATCAGGATCTCCAAAGCCGCCTCGATCGCTCCGTGTGGCGCCTTGGGGGTTGCTCAAGCTGGTACCGCCATCCCCAAAGCGGTCGCATTCCGACGCTTTGGCCCCGTTTCACGCTGACGTTTCGATGGCTTCTTCGCCGCTTTGACCCTGACGCCTACGCCCATGGGCCGGTCAGAGACGGCCCCCAAGCGACTCAGGAAAGATCACCTTCAATCCGGCAACCCTTCAGCCATCCGGAGTGACCTGCAAACCCAGGTTCTAGAAGCCTGGCGGGCGGGGGAACATGACGCACGGTTCAATCCGCTCAAACCCGGACCGTCAACGCGTTTCGGGATCTCGAGAACCCAGCAGAACGCGACAGGCGTCTTCAAGCTGTTGCTCGGAAGCCAGGACAATCGATGCTGCATCGCCCAGGGGAATGTAGCAGTCGAGCCCTGTCACCCGGCGAATAGGCCGATCGGCCAAACCTGATTCCACAAGTCCGGTCACGAGTGCTTCGCCAACGCCGCCGTCCGGGCGGCCCTCGTCAAAAATCGCGACCGCATCGCAGGCTCGGGCGTGGCGGGCAACAGCCTCCAGGTCCAGGGGCTTAAGCCAGCGAAGGTCAAGCACACGGACTTCGTTCTCTTCCGTCCCCAGCCGGCGCGCACAGCGAAGCGCCATGGGTACGCCGTTGCCGTATGTCACGATAAGCAAGCGAGTCGCGTGTTCGTTATAGACCCGGGGCTCGAAGGGCGTCAGCATCTCTTCAGGACTCGGATATGCAAACAGCCAGCGGCCATCGTCAGGTTCGTACAGGTCCTTGGTCATGTACAGCGCAATAGGCTCAATCAGAGCGCAGACGCGACCGTCCTGCTTGGCCAGCGCAGCCAGAGTCCTCAGCATCCGGGCCGCATCATCCCCGCGGGAGGGGCAGCCGATAATCAGCCCCGGAATATCGCGCAGGGCTGCCAGAGAATTGTCGTTATGAAAATGCCCACCAAAACCCCGTTGATAGCCTAGCCCCGCAATCCGCAGCACCATGGGGTTGCGAAACTGATCATTGGAAAAAAACTGCAGCGAACAGGCCTCGCCACGAATCTGGTCGCAGGCATTATGGAAATACGCCAGATACTGAATCTCCGGGACAGGCAGATAACCCATGTTTGCATATCCCTGGGCCAGCCCCAGGATCGTCGTCTCGTCAAGCAAGGTGTTGAACACCCGACTTTGATCAAAGCGCTGAGACAGACCCTTGGTTACGGTGTAAACCCCTCCCTTGCGGGCCACGTCTTCACCGAACACCAGTGCCTCGGGATACTTCAACATCAGATCGGCCAGCGCCCGGTTGAGCTGCACGGCCAGATGCTTCGGGGCGCCCCCCTCAGGCAAGTGATCACCACCCCCGAAATGGGTCTCTCGCACAGACGCTTCAGGAACTCGCCGTGCTTCGCCTAATACCGCTTTCAGCGTCAGTGGAGCCAGGGGCTCAAGCACCGCTTCAGAGGTGGTCAACCTGGGGGTCTGATCGGCCTGGTCGGCCATTGCCAGGCATCGCTCACGCAGTTGCTCATAGCGCCGCCGAATTTGTGCAGGCTTCATCAGGGCCCTCCCAATCACCTGCTCGGCCGAGCGCAGCAAGGGGTCGGCGGCTTCAGCAGCCGCGAGTTCTTCGTCGGTACGATACTCAATCTCAAAATCGGTCCCGGCGTGCCCCATCAGCCGAGTGACCCGCAGATGCAGAAAAACAGGCTTGCGACGATTTCTGCAGAACTCCACCGCGTCCCTGACGGCTGAATAGGATTCAGCGAGGTCAAGACCGTTGGCATAGCGGTAGGCCAGGCCGTGGCGTTGCCTCATGCTCTCACTGACCCAATTTCTCGGTGTAGGAACCGATATCCCCAGGCCATTGTCTTCGCAAACGAAAAGAATCGGAACGGGCAAATTCTGATGACTTGACCACGCAGAGGCGTTCAGCGCCGACTGAGCCGCCGCATGGTTAAGCCCGGCATCACCAAAACTACAGACCGCAATACTGTCATCGGGCACGGGCAGACCAAACCCGTCGCGGGCACCCCTAGCGAGCGCGAGCGCGGTGCCCACAGCCTTGGGGAGGTGCGAGGCAATGGTCGACGTCTGAGGCAGCACCCATAGCGGCCGACTGCCCCAGACCTTGTGCCGGCCGCCAGAGGCCGGGTCCTGACTCGACGCCGCAAAGGACAGGCAGGTATCCCGGACGAAATCCATTTCCGGCAGCTGGCGATAACGCTCAGCCATGAAGGCACCCGATCGGTAATGCAAAAAGGCCGGATCCGTAAAACGGCTCAGTCTGCCAAGCAGTGCGTTCCCTTCGTGACCACTCGACCCGATCGTGTAGAAGACCTTGTTTTCCAGGCGTTTGACCCGCGCCATCAGATCAATCTGGCGCGACATCATTTGACTATCGAACAATTCAAGAAGATCGGCTGAAGGGACCTGGCCGGACGCTTTCACGTCCAAACGGCCATTTTCGATCGCCTCCAGATGAGCGAGGAACTGCTCGTCGACGACTTCGGCGCGGTTGAGGCGTCGCGGTGCAGTCCTGCTCATGCGGCCAGCTCTCCCTTAAAAGGCGTTCAGCCCCGTCAGTTCACGTCCGACAACCAGCTGGTGCACGGTCTCGGTGCCTTCGTAGGTAATGACCGACTCAAGGTTAAGCATGTGCCGGATCGCCACATACTCCAGCGTGATGCCAGAGCCTCCCAGCAAGTCGCGGCAGTCGCGGGCAATGTCGAGGGCCATACGCACGTTGTTCCACTTGGCCAGCGAAACCTGGGTCGGGTGGACCTTGCCGGCGTCCTTGAGCCTGCCCAGGCGCAGGGAGAGCAGCTGGGCCTGAGTGATGCGACGAGCCATGTCGGCCACCCGAATCTGTACCGCCTGGTTGGCCGCCAGCGGCCGACCAAACAACTCGCGATCAGCGGTGTAGTCCAGGACCTCGGTCAGACAGGCAATGGCCGACCCGATCGGTCCCCAGGTAATGCCATAACGGGCCTGGTTCAGACACGAGAGCGGCCCCTTGAGCCCCTTAACATTGGGCAGCCGGCATTCATCAGGTACCCGAACGTTGTCAAAATAGAGTTCGGATGTCACGGATGCACGCAACGACATCTTGGCCTTGACCTCGCGCGCCTCAAATCCTGCTGAATCCGTGGGGACGATAAAACCCTGAACGCCGTCATCGGTGCGCGCCCAGACAATCGCAATCTGGGCAAGATTACCGTTGGTAATCCACATTTTTGCGCCGTTGATTATCCAGTCATCACCGTCCCTGCGCGCGTGGGTCTTCATGTTGGCGGGATCCGAGCCTCCATGAGGCTCGGTGAGGCCAAAACAGCCAATCACCTTGCCCGCGGCCATGTCCGGCAGCCAGCGCGCTTTCTGCTCCTCCGAACCGAAGGCATAAATGGGGTACATGCAAAGCGAGGACTGGACTGAAACGAAGCTGCGCATTCCGGAATCAGCGCGCTCGAGTTCCTGGCAGATCAAGCCGTAACTGACCGCGTTGAGCCCCGCACAGCCATAGCCTTCGAGACTCGAACCCAGCAATCCCATGTCGGCGATGTCCGGAATGAGTTCCGCCGGGAAGCGGCCCTCGTCGAAACATTCCGCCATCAGCGGCAAGGCCTTCTCATCGACGAACCGCGCGACGCTGTCGCGGATCATCCGCTCTTCGTCACTCAGCTGGTCATCGATATCAAAAAGATCGATCGGATTTAACTTGTGCATAGTCTGTGCTTTCTGCGGTTTGTTAACAATTACTTGCAAATTTGCCGGCGATTCAGTTCGGCCGTTCCAGGCGGGCTCAAAACAAGCCGTTCCCGGCCTCGACCTTTTTGATAGACACTCAGCATACCTTCAGGGTGGCTCGTTATAATACGTGCAATCTACTGGATTTGACTGTGCGGCTCGAGATGCTTAAGAAATTCCTTTCCGCTGTTTTGCCAGCAATTTTTCTGTCGGCAACCGGCTACGCTCAACAGGCTGACCTTGACGAAGGTCGTGTCATTGCCTTCAGCTGTCTGGGCTGTCACGGCATACCCTTCCAAACCAATGTGTATCCCACCTATTTCGTTCCCAAGATCAAAGGGCAGTCGGCGGGCTACATTGAGTCTGCACTGCGTGCCTACCGGGATGGTTCGAGAATGCACGCCACCATGCAGGCGCAGGCCAATACGCTCAGTGATGAAG
>CAZIMY010000090.1:0-10251 GCA_964540315.1 uncultured Wenzhouxiangella sp. | reverse complement strand
TCGATGTGTTCGATGCCGACCGACACGCGGATTTGCTCAGGCTTGATACCGGCCGCCGTGCGCTCGTCTTCGCTGAGCTGCTGGTGGGTTGTGCTGGCCGGGTGGATCACCAGGGTCTTGGCATCGCCGACGTTGGCCAGATGGCTGGCCAGTGTTACCGAGTTGATGAAGGCCTTGCCCGCTGCCTCGCCGCCGCGGATGCCGAAGGTCAGTACCGGGCCGAAACCATGTTGCAGGTACTTCTTGGCCCGTTCGTGCCAGCGATGGCTCTTCAATCCGGGATACTCCACCCAGGCGATGGCAGGCTGATCATCCAGCCACTCGGCCAGCGACTGTGCGTTGTCGACATGACGCTGCGCTCTAAGCGAGAGAGTTTCCAGCCCCTGCAGCAGCAGGAAGGCATTGAACGGACTCAGGGCCGGACCCAGATCGCGCAAACCCTCGACCCGGGCCCGGATGGCGAAAGCAATATTGCCAAACTGGCTGTCCTTGCCGAATACCTCCCAGAAGTTCAGGCCGTGATAGCCCGGCGCGGGGTCGGTAAACAGCGGGAAGCGGCCGTTGCCCCAGTCAAAGGTCCCGGCGTCGACGATCACGCCGCCCACGGAGGTCCCGTGCCCGCCGATCCATTTCGTGGCTGATTGGACGACGATATCGGCGCCGTGGTCGATGGGACGAACCAGATAGCCGGCTGCACCGAAGGTGTTGTCGACGATCAGCGGCAGGCCGTGCTTTTTCGCCAGTTTCGATAGTCCTTCAAAATCCGGGATATGGGATCCGGGGTTGCCGATGGACTCGACGTAGATGCCCTTGGTGTTCTCATCGATCTGGGCCTCAAACGCCGACAGGTCATCGCCTTGAACAAGACGGACGTCAATGCCCATTCTGGGCAGGGAAACCTTGAATTGGTTGTAGGTGCCGCCGTAAAGAGAAGCGCTGGCGACCAGGTTGTCGCCGGCTTTGGCGATGGTGGTGATCGCGATCAGCTGGGCCGACTGCCCGGATGCGGTTGCAACGGCTGCGACACCGCCTTCCAGCGCGGCGACGCGCTTTTCGAACACGTCGACGGTCGGATTCATGATCCGGGAGTAAATGTTGCCAAATTCCTGCAGACCAAAAAGACGTGCGCCGTGGTCGGCATCGTCAAAGGTATACGAGGTGGTTTGATAGATGGGCACCGCGCGCGCATTGGTGCCGGGTGCCGGCTCCTGTCCGGCGTGAATCTGCAGGGTTTCAAAACGATGCTTCGGTTGGTCCTGGTCGGTCATGTCGTGTTCCTCTGTCGGTATTAAAAGCCTGGTTTTTGCCGCGGAGGCCTGACCGTTGTTTGCGGGAATCAGGTACAAAAAAACCCGCATCGGTCAAGCCGCTGCGGGTTCGTCGAATTCGGTGGCTGTGTTTGCTAGTTTCAGGTCATGAGTTTGTTCGCACACCAAAGCGACGCCGCAGCTTGTGAGCGCGGCATACACATGGGACACATGCAGTTGGGGCGGTTTTCGAGACTCATGGGTAGCGAGTGTTGCCGCAGAGAGGGTCTGTTGTCAAGGTCTGTTGAATGATAACCAGCCGGTTGCCGTGATCAGGGTTTGCTAATATATCGATGTCAAGTCTCCCCAACAAGGCGTTTTCCAGTGTTTCGATTCCCGTTTTTCCTGATATTTGCCATGGTGCTAGCGATGTCTACTCATGCTCAGACCACCTTGCCCAGCATGACCGCCAGCGAAGCCCGCGAACTTCAACAAAGCGGCGAGCTGGTGCTGATCGACATCCGACAGCCCGAGGAATGGCGCGAAACCGGCATGCCGCAAGGCTCGGTGGGCGTGAGCATGGCGCACCCGGAGGGTGGCCAAGGATTTCTGCGCGATGTGTTGGCCGCGGTGGGAGGCGATACCGACGCGAGTATCGCGCTGATCTGCCGAACGGGTAACCGCACCAGTCAGGTCTTGCCTGCGCTTCAGCGCTGGGGCTTCACCGATGTTCATCACATCCCGGAAGGGGTGGCCGGCAGCAGCTTCGGCGCTGGATGGATTCCGTCAGGCTTGCCGCTTCAGGACTGCACGGATTGCTGAAACACTTTTTCAGATGCATTGACCCCGGTGTACATGAAGTTCCCGAACAGTCAGCTACCATGCAGGCTGGTTTCATTGTGTAGTCAATCATGACTGGTCACAGCGCCCCTACCAAAGTCTCCGAGCGTGTGAGCATTTACTTGCTCGTGCTTATGCGAGTCATCTTCCTGACGCTGCTGCTCTACCTGGTGTTTTCCATCGCCGCCGGGCTTTTGATGCCCGGCGAAGTCGTCGGCCGCTACGCGCTGGTCGCTGATGATCTGGACAACTGCACGGCACTTGAGCAGCAGCTGGACTCTGCGAACGTCAATAACGTTCGGTTCGGCGTTGAGCCTGCCGATATCGCCGAACTTCCCGAAGGGATTGCAGGCACGAGCTGCTGGCTGGAAATCAGGGGTGTTTCCGATAGCGGTGTTGGTGATCTCGCCAAACCTGTCTATGACACAGCCCTGGAACTGACCGATGGTCCGCTGACTGTCGAGCGCGAATACCAGCCACGCTTCGGCGAGGCCGAAACGCTCATCATCTGGCTGCTGTCGGTCGGGCTTGCGCTGGTTTGGGTGTTTGCCAGCCGGCGAAAATGAGGGGTTTTCCGCCGCGTCCTCGGGGTGTTCTGACCGCTACGTCTGGCGGGCTTGAGCGGGCCGGCGGAGTAATCTGCGCGCCCTTGAGGTGACAAACCGCAACAGGCGGCCGGGCCATCGGCTGATCGCGTCCATCCACAGGTAGATGGTGGGCAGAAAGATCAGGCTGACCACGGTCGAAAACAGCAACCCGCCAACAATTGCTCGGGCCATGGGAAAGTAGGGCGGGCCGTCGCCACCGATTTGAGTCGTTCCTATCGTCAGAGGTACAAGGCCAAGTACGGTGGTTCCAACGGTCATAAGGATTGGCCTCAGGCGGTCGCGGCCGGCCTGCACAATGGCAGTGTCGCGCTTCAGCCCCTGGTTTCTTAGCTGATTGATATGGTCGATCATTACGATTCCGTTGTTGACGACCACGCCGATAAGAATGAGGATGCCGATCATGGCCATGAGCGAAAACGTTGTGCCGGTCAGCAGAAAGAACCAGTACACGCCAACGACCGAGAACAGGATCGAGACGATCATGGTGATCGGGTAGACCAGGGACTCAAACAAAGCGGCCAGCACGATATAGATCAGGACAAGTGCGAGCGCGATGTTAATCAGCATGCGTTGACCGGTATCGTCTTCGCGGCTGAATCCTCGGCCAAGACGCCATTCGTAGCCGGGTGGTAACTCCATGCCTTCGAGCGCGCTGTTGATGCGCTCGCGCGCCTGTTCCATGGTGAGGTCGTCGTCCAGGTTTGCTTGAACGCTCAGAGAAGTTTCCCGATCGACCCGCCGAATCCGTGTCGGGCCGGGATTTTCAACCAGGTCGACCATCGTCAGGATCGGGACTCGCTCTCCGGTGGCGCTGGTGAGGTGCAAGTTAGCGAGGGACTGCGGCGTCTGGGCATCGGCGTCGCGGAAACGCAATGTCACCGGCACTTCGCCGTCCTGACCCTGGAATTCGCGCAGGCTCGTACCCCTGAGCGCCACCGCCACGGTTTCGGCGACCTGGGCCGAATCAAAGCCCAGCAGCCGGGCGCGTTCGCGATCGACTCGAATCTGGAGTTCGCGCTCGGCTGCTGTCTCAGGCAGGCGCACGCCGCTTAAACCGTCGATACGGCTGAGCAGGCGAATGACCTCTTCGGCATGAACGGCCAGTTGATCACTTGCCGTTCCAACCAGGGTCACGCTCACGCCCTCGCTACCGCCCGACCGTTGGATTTCAAAAGCAGGTCTGCCGATTGCGATCTGCGGCATTTCAGTAAGAATCTGCTCGGTGATGTCACTCACTGATCGCTTCGAGTCAGGGCCTTCGGTCAGCAGAATGGTGGACTGGGCTTGTCCGTCTTCGTCGTAGTAGGAATAGACCGCGCGAATCTCAAGCTCTTCCTGCTTGTCGTAGAGGTATTCCTCAACCTGGTCGACGGCGCGTTTAACGCGCTCAAGCGGATACGTTCCGTCGAGGTTGTATTGAAGGAACAGGCTTCGATCTTCCTGGTTGGGAAACATGTCGGTCTCGACCAGGCTGATCGGGACCGCAATCGAGCCGAAAGTCAGCACGATGCACAGCGCGCTTAGCTTCTTGTGGTGGAGCGTCCAGAGCAGTAATGACTGATAGTGACACCGAATGGAATCGAGCAAGGGGGAGCTGGCTGAGCGCGTCGCTGGCTTGAGTCGGCTTGCGATCATCGGGATCAGGGTCTGGGCCAGGACCAGAGAAACCGCGAGCGACACCACGATGGCGACCGCGACATGGGATAGAAAAATGGAGATCTGGTTCTGTTCGCCGAAGATGTTGGGTAAAAAAACGGCGGCGCTGGTCAGGGTGCCGGCGGCAACCGCGAGCGCCACGCTTCGCACACCGCGCTCGGTCGCTGCAACGGTTTGAGCAGGGTCGGGTGTTCGCTCGCGCTCGGTGGCTATGCTTTCGCTGACCACCACGGCGTTGTCGACCAGCATGCCGATGGCCAGCATCAAGCCCATCATCGACAAAATGTTCAGCGACATCCCCAGGAAATACATGGCCCCCAGCGCGATGGTGATCGAGACCGGAACAGCCAGTGCCACCATCAGGGTCATTGCCACATTGCGCAGAAAGAAGTACAGCACCAGCAGCGACAGCAGTGCACCGACAAGCCCGGCGTTGAGCAGGTCCTTGAGCGAATTGACCACGCCCTCGGCCTGGTTTTCCAGAAAGAACAGATTGATCCCGTTCATTTCGGGCTCGTTGCCGATGCGTTCGACTTCCGCCAGCGTGCGCCGACCGACCTCAACCAGGTTGGCACCGCTTTCTTTGTAGATGCTGACGCCGATCGCGTACTTCTGATCAAGGTGGCGGCCATAATTTCTTTCCGCCGGGCTGTAGCTAACTTCGGCAATATCCCGCAGGCGTAAACCATCTTTGATCACGAGCTGACGGTACTGCTCGACTTCGTCGAACTCCCCGCGCGGATTGATCCGATAGCGAGTACCGGAATCGGTTAGAAGCCCTGCAGAGCTCGAGAAGTTGACCTGCTGGAGTCGGTTCCTTAATGTCGGAAGATCGATGCTGTGGGCGTTGATCCGGTCGGCGTCCAGCTCGATCCTGATTTCCTTCGGCTCAAGTCCCTGGAGCTCAGCGCGGGCGACACCTTCAATCCGCTCCAGAGGCTGGATCAGGGTGCGCATGATCATGTCGTAGGCGTTGGACAGATCACGCTCGGATGAGATGCGCAGCGTCAGGACGGGTTGGTCGGAAGTGTTGAACTTCAGCACCCGAATACGTCGAACATCCTCAGGTAGCTGATCACGAATCGCCTCCACGCGCTCGCGCGCCTCGATCGCCTTGAGCGCGACATCCTCGCCCCAGTCGAACTCGATCTGAAACGAGGCGCTATCCGACGAAGACTGGCTGGAAAGTCGCTCAACATCGCTAAGAGTGGCCAGTACTTCTTCGATCGGGCGAACAATTTCCTGCTCGACCTCGGCCGGGGTCGAGCCCGGGTAGGGCACCTGGACGACGACCACTGGAATGTCCAGTTCCGGGAAATATTCCAGCGGCAGCAGGCGCGCTGCAATCAGCCCAATGGCCACCAGGGAGATAAAGAACATGGTGATGGTGACCGGGCGCCGGATCGAGAATTCAGCAGGCGTTGCCATGGTTGCTTCGATACTCAGGCGTTGGCTGGTGTTGCCGCCGAAGCGGGCTCGCGCGGTCGGTCCCGGTCAAGCAGGGTGTAGACCACGGGTACAACAATCAGCGTCAGCAGGGTTGATACCAGCAGTCCGCCGATCACCGTGACTGCCATGGGCGTTCGAATCTCTGCGCCCTCGCCCAGACCTAGCGCCATCGGCGCCAGGCCAAGGGCGGTTGTCAGGGTGGTCATCAAAATTGGTCGCAGGCGCAGGCTACCTGCCTGCAGGATGGCTTCTATCCGCTCCATGCCCTCAGCGCGCAAACGGTTGATCAGATCGACCAGTACGATGGCATTGTTGACGACGATGCCGCTGAGCATGATCATCCCGATAAACACCATCACGCTGATGGTCGTACCGGTCACGGCCAGTGCCAGTGATACGCCAACCGCCGCAAGCGGCACTGAAAACAGGATCACGAACGGGTGAACCAGCGACTCGAACTGCGAGGCCATAACGAGGTAAACAAGAAACACGGCCAGCGCGAGCGCGAACAGAAGCGATCGAATAGAAGCCTGCATTTCTTCGTTCTGGCCGCTGACGCTGCTGCGAAGCGTGGGCGCCATAGGCACGCCGTCCAGCCTTTCACGGACCTCGGTCACCGCAGCACTCAGCGCCCCGTAGGCGAGGTTGGCCGAGATCACCGCGACCCTCTCCTGGTCGGCCCGCCTGATTTCGGCAGCTCCTTCGGTAATCGTGATGTCGGCAACTGCGTCCAGCGTCACCGGCCGCTCGCTGCCTGGGTTGACGAGGAGTCCGCGGATATCACTGATCGACGAACGATCGCGTTCGTGGGCACGGACGAGGATATCGATTTTGCGATCTCGCCAGCTGTAGCGCGAAGCCACGGTGCCGGCCATGGTGTTGACCAATTGGTCGGCAACGCCGGGAACCGTCAGTCCCAGGGCTGCAATACGCTCCTGGTCAAAACGGATCTGTATTTCCGGATGCCCGCGTTCCATGCTTGATTCAAGGTCCACCAACCGGTCAGAGCCTTCAAGCGCTGACAGCACCCGGGCGGAGGTTTGCTTGAGCAGATCGAGGTCGTAACCGGCAATCCTGACTTCAATCGGCTTGTCGAAGCTCATCAGCTCGGGCCTTGAAATCCTCCCGACCACGCCGGCCTGCCGGGCGACGGCTGAACGAACGGCATCCATGGCGCGCTGCTCGGTGGCCGCGTCCGCAGCATTGAGCGCGACGAGAATCCGACTGATGTTTTCACCCGACTCGGTGGGGTTGGCGTCGATGCGATTGCCGCTGCCCGCCACGCCGAAGGCGTAGTCAATCTCGGCAACGCCAGCGGTTGCAGTTTGGATCTGCTGCATCACCCGGTCGGTTTCGGTCAGCGGCGCGCCCGGCGGCAATTCCACCGTTACCTCGAAACGTTCCTGGGCCAGTTGCGGGACCAGTTCGGTGTCCTGCTGGACAAGAAAAGTCATGGCAACCGCCAACAAAGTGACAGCAACCGCAACGACAACGAGGCGATGGTGCAGAGCTTTTTTCAGCACGCGCCGATAGGCGTCTTGCATGAAATGCATCCAGGGTCCGCCTGCGCGTTCAGCGGGCTTCGAATCACCAGGCCTCGCGCGTCCGCCGAAACGGGCGGCGAGCATCGGGATCAGCGTCATGGCGACCAGCAGCGAGATGACCAGTGCATAAGCCACGGTCAGAGCCTGGTCGGAAAACAGTTGACCGGCCACGCCTTCCACGAAAGCCAGCGGCACGAACACGGCAATGGTCGTCAGGGTAGAGGCCAGCACGGCACCGGCAATCTCCGATCCGCCCTGTGTCGCGGCTTCGAACCGAGACGCTGCGCGCCCGCGCCAGCGGGCGATGTTTTCCAGCACGACGATCGCGTTGTCGACCAGCAAACCGGTCGCCAGTGCAATCCCGCCCAACGACATGATGTTCAGCGATACGCCGGTTTCTGCCATGAGGAAGAACGTGGCAACGATGGATACCGGAATGGCAACACCGACAATGAGTGTGGATGCCCAATCGCGCAGGAAAGCGAAGATCACGAGCATGGCCAGCAGCCCGCCGAGCAGGGCATTGCCGATGACTTCGTTGATTGCCTGGTCAATAAAGGTCGCCTGATTTTCCACGACCTGAAGCTGCATGTCATCCGGCAGATCTTCGCGTGCGGCGTCCAGTGCGGTGATGACCGCCTTGGCAACCGCAACGGTATTGGCATCGCCCTCCTTGTAAATTGCGACCTCGACCGCCTCGCGCCCGTCCAGGCGAATAATGGCTTCGCGTTCGGTGTAGCCCTGCGAGACCTCGGCGATGTCGCGCAGATAAACGGGGCGGCCGCCGCGTTCTGCGACGATGGTTCCGGCAATTTCCTCGACGCTGCTGAACTGGTTCATGGTGCGGACCAGGTAGCGCTGGTTGCCGGTTTCAAGGCGGCCAGCCGAAACATTGACGTTTTCGGCTGCCAGGCGGTTGGCGAGTTGGGCGACGCCAATATTGAGCCGGGCCATGCGCTCGCTGTCGATCGAGATCTGGATTTCGTCTTCCAGCCCACCAGAGACTTTGACGGCGGCCACTCCGGCAATGGGCTCCAGGTCTTTTTTGAGCTGCTCATCGGCGTGCCGACGTAGCGCTTTGAGCGCGATCACCGCGGTTTGCTGTTGTTCTTCGAACACCAGCGCCAGGCGGATGATGGGGTCTGTGGCCGGGTTGAATCTCAGCAGTGAGGGACGCGTGGCTTCGAGAGGAAGCTGCAGGACTTCAAGCTTTTCACGTACGTCCAGGCCAGCCATATCCATATCCGTCCCCCAGGCGAACTCGAGGACGACATCGGACTGGCCGGTTCTGGATATGGACTGAATGCTGCGGACGTTGTTGACCGTGCCGACGCTTTCTTCAATGGGTCGGGTCAGCAGGGTTTCAACTTCAGCAGGCGCTGCACCCTGCAATTCGGCTCGCACGGTCAGCGTCGGATAGCTCAGGTCCGGCAGCAGATTGACGCTCAGGTTGCCCAGGGAAATCAGCCCGAACAACAAGAGCGTTACGGCGCCCATCATGACCGTGACGGGCCGCCGAACTGCAGTGCCCACCCAGTTCATGACTCGATGATCGTGATCGCTGCACCGTCACGGAGACTGTTCTTGCCGGCTGTTACAACGGTTTCTCCTTCGCTCAAGCCGGCCAGAACTTCAACCGCCGTTTCGTTGCGATAGCCGATCTCCACGATTTGGCGAACCGCTTCGAAGGTCTGGTTTTCGGGATTTTGTCGGGCCACAAAGACCGCCGTCTCGCCATCCTCGCTGACCAGCGCATCGTAGTCGACCAGCGGAACGTCCCGGCGCCGGTCGTGAATGACGTCGATCCGTCCGAACAGGCCGGGGCGCAGCCGGCCGGTTTGGTCACTGAATGAAACCGTGGCGCGAAAGGTTCCGGTCGCCGCATCCACAACCGGACTGATGCGTAAAACTGCACCTTCAAAAGTGGCATTTGGATATGCATCGACTTGAAGCACCGCCGGCTGGCCGGGTGCCAAAAGGTTCAGCTCCCGCTCGGGGACGTGCAAAACCGCCCAGAGAGGGTCAAAGTCATCGATAGAAAAAAGCGCCTGGTTCTGGGTCACCAAGTTGCCCGTTTTGACCATGCGCTCGGCAATCACACCTGAGATGGGGGCGCGTACTTCGGTGTGGATCAGGTCAAGCTGGGCCAGATCATGTGCTGCGCGGTGAGATTCGGTATCAAAGCGCAGGCGCTCGTACTGATCGGTGCTGATCAGGTCGCGCGCATGCAGTTCACGTGCACGCTCAAGCTCATTTTCTATCTTGCGAAGCGCGGCCTCGGTCTGGCGCGCCTGAAATTCGTAGCGATCGCGCTCCAGCCGAGCGAGTACTTGGCCAGCCTCGACCTGGTCGCCTTCTTCAACAAGGATTTCCAGTACGATACCGCCGAGCTTGGCAACGGCGTCGGTCTGCCTTTCAGGCACCAGGGTGGCGCTCCCGTTGTAGGCCGAAGTCACATCGCCGCGTTTGACGGTGACAACTTCGACCGGGACCGCCGGCTCTTTTTCTTCTTCGGGGGTTTCACCGGACTCGGCCTGCGAGTTGCAGCCGGTCAGCAGGCTGCCTGAAATAAAGCAAACAGAGGCTAGCAGTGCGAGTGGCAGAAACTTTTTCGTTACGTGATGCATGACTGAGACAGGCTAAGCGATATAGTGTGTTAGTAGACTAGCACACCATATCGCCTATTGTCCAGAACCTTATCAAGGGCCTGATGATTTTGAACGGCTATCCGGCCTGAAGTTGCTTACGGGCAGCCGCTGATGATTTCAAATCGGTTGCTGAAGATGGTCTCGGCAGACGGTGCGCCCTGACTGATCCAGTCATAGATAATCCGCAGCTCTTCTGAAAAGAGGGGCTCGGAGTTCCGTGGCATTCGGAAGCTCGAATCATTGGGATCGTCGCAGGCGA
>CAZIMY010000089.1:0-10513 GCA_964540315.1 uncultured Wenzhouxiangella sp. | reverse complement strand
GTACTCAGTGAAGTGCTGCGCCCAAATGGAGCGCGATCTTTGTTGACTAAACCACCCATACAATTCTCGCCATTCAACGCTTCTGATGTTACGGGCGTTACTCACTTCAGAGCGGTCCACCACAATGGCAAGAACTTCCACATTCGTGAAATTTCGGTCTCTGGCGGTCGACAGATGCCTTCGAGCTTGATCCAGAGAAAACCGCGCTTGGACTTTACTTTCGATCAGCAGGGCCCATTGATCATCGTCGTAAAGGCACGCGTCGGGCAATCCAGCCTTTCCATACTCGTTGGATTCCTCACCGGAAAGGATCTGGCCTGGAAGCTGCTGCTCGACCATGTGAATCTTCTGGATCGGACGAGCCATGTCGATCCCTAGCCACTGTAGAAAAGGCTTCAAGAGAACACTTCTGTCCTGATGCAGCGTGACCATTAAAGCATGGGTCAGTTTGTTTTCAGGTTGACTATACTGGTCAAAGATATTGCGCAAGGAAGTCTCAACCCCTGGAATCTATGAGCGTCATCAGATTCGCCCACCAACCACCTTTACGTATTCGAACTTGTGCGTAGACAGGCGCCTGCCGCCATTATGCCGATAAGCCACCAGCCGATCACCCTTCCCGATCGAGTAATCCAGGCAAACGGCATTCGGCCGCTCTGGCTGGATCTCGCCGCTGCGCCAGTAGTGCCCGAAGAAGACGGGCGGATCCTGTGCCCCATAGCCTGGATGCGCCGGGTTTCGGTAGCTCGCCGACTCGTCCAGCCCCTGGGTTCCGGGGTGGATCAGGAGTCCGTCGGCAAGGGTTTCAGGTGTGGCGGCCCACCACTTGATCCTTGAGTGACGGCGCTCGTTGCCGTCCTTATCGCGAAAACTCGCACCGTTCGGGAGTTCGAACTCCGGCCCCTTGAGCAGGGTTTCGACCGCTTCGTACTCGGGCGTCTGCTCTCGTGCCGCGTCCACCCACCGATCCGCCGGAAGGTACCAGCCGTCTCCTCGGCTTTCGAGCGACTCCAGATGCCGCGGATGCCAGCAGGCGTGGACGCAGCGCCAGGCCTCACCCTCCAGGGCCAGCGGCAGGGTCCGGAACCAGGCCAGCATCTCCTTCCAGTCGCCGGGCCGTCGCTCGATTTCTTCGAGCACGGCACGGTGCTGCGCAATGTTCTTGTCGCTCTGGGGTCGCAGATGTTCGCCGGGATGGTCGGGGTCTTCGGTGTGGAACTGCACCGCGTTGAACTCGTGGTTGCCCATCACGCAGCGGGCCAGGCCGCGCTCGACCAGGTCGCGGACGATTTCGACGGTGCGCAGGTTCTCCGGTCCGCGGTCGATCAGATCGCCAACGAAGACCAGCTGCTGGCCGCCCGGGTCCCCCAGGCGACCGTTTCGTTCCTTCCAGCCCAGCTGGTCGAGCAGGGCCAGCAGGGTCGGCGCGTGCCCGTGGACA
Source organism: uncultured Wenzhouxiangella sp. (assembly GCA_964540315.1). GTDB lineage: Bacteria > Pseudomonadota > Gammaproteobacteria > Xanthomonadales > Wenzhouxiangellaceae > Wenzhouxiangella. Next base: position 9,072 of record CAZIMY010000089.1, on the reverse strand, counting down.
TCGCCGATGAAGACGTGTTCGAGGGTGGTTTCATTCATGGTCCGATCTCCTTTGGTCCTTTCAGACAACGGCTGTCTGCCCCGATTCCGGCAGCTTTCGTGCGGGATTGATTCATTCGAGCCCCGCGCATGCAGGAATGTCCTCTGGTTCACAGGCTTCCCCCCAAACCGACACTGCCACGGCGCGAAGGTCGGCGACGGAAAGCAGCCCCACCTGATTGATGTGATGGAAGGGTTCGAGCTCGATCGAGACGCGTTCGCTATCGAGCGCAGCGTACAGCAGCCATCGTGCCGAGCTGCGATCGTCGACATCCTGCCGCGCGGCCGAGGCCAGCAGGAGGTGATGCGTATGCTGGTCGACCACGCCAGCCGCGATCCGGTTCCACAGTAGATCGTATTCCTTTCCGCGCTCGAGCACGTAGGTGTCGAAGCGCCCGTGCATCGGACTCCAGCCCCATTCGACAGCGGCGAGGGTCTCCGCCGGTCCGTGCTTGCCAATGCGCTGAAACCGCTTCTGAAGTTGCAGCGGCGCCGGAGCCCGGGCATCGAAACCGGGTGGGCAGGCGGGTAGATTCCTGACCGCCACCAGACGCTGCTGGGGCAACTCATCGGGGCTCATTGCGACATGCTCGTACATCTGCATTTCCTCCAGTTGGAAATGCCCGGTTTAGCGGAATGCTTTTTCGTCCCCCGCAAGTCGGGCTAAATCGGGACGTCCTGCAATGGGAACTTCGAATGCCGAGGATCGGCGAGGCGGGTTCCCGCTTTAGCTGCATTTATTTGAACCGGTGACCCGGGCGCCCGCAAGCTGGTCGCTTCAAATCGGCGCAAGAGGTAGATTATCAGATTTCCACTTGAAAATCGCCGGCTGCTTACGAAATCTACGCCGTCGAACGCTGCGGCTACTCGCACGCGAATCAAATCCAGCAGTTTGTCCCTAGCCACAACGTCACGCAATCGCTTGACACGATCGAGGCGCGTTCGTTATCGAGTGCGTGTGCAGTAGCGATGGTGCCGAGCTGCGATCGTCGACATCCTGTCTCGCGGCCTACACCGCCGCGCGCGAAGTGGGAACCGTCACCGCCTGATCCCGATTGACTCGCAAGCACGCGATCAGACAGAATGTCACCAGAAATCATTAAATGGTGACAATCTGTCTGACCCGCAATGACCGCTCGAACCTCCAAAACCCCGTCCCCGGCCGACTCCAAGGCTCTGTTTCGCGCCCACGGTGGGCAGCTACGGCTGAGTGAAGCGCTGGCGCTAGGCATGAATCGCTACCAGTTCTACAAGCTCCGCGACGAGGGGATCACCGAGAAGATCGGCCACGGTGTCTACCGGCTGACCAAGCTGCCGCCGGTCGGCGACCCGGACCTGGCCGTGGTGGCGTCGAAATTCCCGAAAGCCGTTCTGTGCCTGGTCTCCGCGCTGGCCTGGCACAATCTGACGACCCAGATTCCGCGTCGAATCGACCTGGCCGTGGCGCGCAACGCGAGGCTGCCTAAGCTGCAGCATCCCCCGGTGCGCGGCTACCGCTTCTCCGGCGAGCGCTTCACCGCAGGCGTCGAGAACCACGACCTGGACGGGCTCGAGCTGAAGGTCTACGGTGCCGAAAAGACCCTGGCCGACTGCTTCGCTTTCCGCGACCGGCTCGGTAAGGACATCGTGCTCGAGGCCCTTAAGGAATATCGCCAGCGCGGGCGCCCGAACCTCTCGAAGCTGCTCGAATACGCCCGCATCTGCCGGGTGGAGAAGATCATGCGGCCCTACCTGGAAGCCGGACTGTGACCCGTGGCGTGGCGGCTTCGGTGCGCCAACGGCTGCTTAATCTGGCGCGCGAGCAGGGCCGGCCGTTCCAGGAGCTGCTGCAGTTCTTTGTCATGGAGCGCTTCCTGTACAGGCTGAGCCGCTCGCCGCACGTCGATCGCTTCGTGCTCAAGGGTGCATTGATGCTTCAGGTCTGGGAATCGCCGCAATCCCGTCCCACGCGGGACATCGACATGCTCGGCCGCACCGACAACGATCCGGACGCACTGCTCCAGCAGATCCGCGAGGTGCTGGCCACCGACGGCGGCCCTGACGGCATCGAATTCGACCTGGATTCGCTGGAATCCCAGTCGATTACCGCCGATGCCGAGTATGAGGGCGTCCGCCTGCTGGGCTGGGCACAACTGGCAGGTGCTCGGGCGCGGCTGCAGGTCGACGTGGGTTTCGGCGATGCGGTGCGGCCCGCGCCGGTGCGGAGCGCCTATCCGGTGCTGCTGGACCTTCCCGCACCGGAGCTGTTCTGCTATAGCCGCGAATCCGCGATCGCCGAAAAATTCCAGGCCATGGTGTCGCTCGGCGAGCTGAACAGCCGGATGAAGGACTTCTTCGATGTCTGGCTGTTGTGCCGGCAGTTCGAGTTCAAGGTCGAGGCGCTGGCAGAGGCGATCCAGGCGACTTTCGAGCAGCGCGACACCGCCCTGCCAGAACGGCCGCTCTTCACCGACCGGTTCCAGCAGGACAAGCAGCGCGCCTGGGTGGCCTTTCTCAACCGGCTCGGCGGTACCGTGCCGATCGAACCCGAATTTAGTCAGGTGCTCAAGGTGTTGGAGGATTTTCTCGGGGGCCCCACGGACCACCTTGTCGGAAGATCGCCTGCCGAGGCGTGGACGGCCGGCCGCTGGACGCCGTTAGGGAACGGGCAGTGAACGAAGCCGCTACTCGCGCCGAACTGATCGAACCAGCTCTACGCGCGGCCGGATGGGGTATGGAGGAAGGCAGCCGGATGAAGAGTTTGGGACAGCGATGATTTTCCATCGCTATTGTCCAGGTGATCGCTTTCTGCCCAGATGAAGATTTTTCAGATTCATTGACCGGGCGGCCACAACCTGACAACCTTTGGACTGCAAACGCCCTGACACCAGCCGCTTGGATGGGCGGTAAAGCATGCCCAAGTATTGGAGTCTCGGCTGCAGAGATTCGGAAACTCTCGCATCGCCCAACCTTCAATTTTCCCGCCGCTAGGTAAAATTATCAGATTATTCGCCGCACGCCCCATCAGAAGCTTACTAAAATCTATAATCGCATCGCGTGAATCGGTATCCTTAAACTCTGACTCAACGTGCCAGATTGATCGTTTAGGAAATTTTAGCTTGGCTTTTCCGGAGACGGAAGAAACTTCCTCGTACTCAATCACGTTCACGTCAAACAACATCTCATTGAGCCGGAAATCTTTCCTATTTCCAACGTAACCACGCGAGAAAACAATATATCGGCCTTCACTGGCATAATACCGTCGAAATTCTTTCGCGATACATTCCACCCAAACGGAACTCCGATCCTTGTTAGCCAGATTTTCCGAGACGCGCAAGGCATTGGTCCACGCTCGTTGTATAAGCTCTTCAATCATTAAATACAATCTCTTTGCTTAGCGGCGAAGACTCGCTTCGCCTTTTTTAAACGTTCGGCCCGACCAAAGTGCACTTTTTCGGCTCACCAGTTGCCAAGGAGACGCTCAATTTTCTCCCACTTGTCCTCGTACCCTTCAATATCTGACCGCTTGAGGCTGCAAACACCCGGTTTATCACCATACTCAACTCCATGTTTTTCCTTATACCTTTGTCGAAAAGCTGAGTCTAATGGCGCAAGAATATCGGTAATCTCCGTTTGGGTCAGGATATAGAAAGTGGGCCGCTGCGCGTTATCGCTTGGCACGTATACGAAGACCCATATTTTTTTTGATGGCTGCGGGACGTAATTGCCGACTACCCATTTTGATTGATTCGTGGTCTTAACTTCAATAACAGTGGCAGCATCTCCGCCCTCGGAAAGCGCAACTACATCAGCCTTCTTGGCATTTCCATAAGTTATAGATGCCGGAACGCCTCGGCGGTGCAGCTCTGCCGCCACGTAGTATTCGCCACACATCGCGAGGTAGTACTTCTTTTTTTGTTTGGACATTTTATCTCCAATTCTTTTTAACTAAGGTAGCTACCTATTCAATAGCAGGTGACATTTAAGGATGCCCTCGCACCATAGCAATCATCCTGGCCAACTACAGGATTTCTTCCTATACGAACAAGCAAACAGCGTCCGATACCTTACTCGTGACCTACACCTGCGCCTATTATTTAAGAGCTTAGGACAGCCACGATTTTCCCTCGGAAGTAGCTGGTTTCTCTGACCAGGACTTCTCAGTGCCAATGCCTTATTCGATTTCAGACAGAACCTTACATTTCCCTCATCAGAATCTTCGTCGTAATAACCGAAGGATTGTTCTCGTAGCCGATATCTGCAAAGCGCGTAAGCTGGGTTCTGATCTCTGCCGGGGAAAAGAAGTACCAGCCTTTGGAGTCCATAAACGCCTGCAGCTTGTCCGACTCGCGACGATAGACCTTGCCGGCGGCCAGGCCGAGACGAAGACTGGTTCTGGATGTGATCATGCCGCTGGCGATGAGATTGAGCCGCAGGCGCTCGAAAACGATTTCGCGGTAGTTCTCGCAGGTGAACAATTTATATCGTCCCTGTGGCGTGTCGTGGGATTCGGACAGCTGGTCCAGACTGACGCCCGGGGAGTCGAGAAAGGATTTCGCCTCCATGACAAGCAGTTCATCAGACTGTCGTCTGTAGGCAAGAATGTCGATTTCGGGCCTGGGCATCGAATGGCGGCCAATTCTTCGCTTTTCCTCTTTCGTGATGTCGACCTTGAAGGATCGCCGGACCCAGTAACCGGTCGCTTCCAGCAGATCACAGATGATGGCTTCGAAATGGTCCATGTTGATTTTCCTTGGTGATCTAATTCAGCCGCCCGCTTGTAAACCAACGCAGGCGGTGTTCAGTTCTATTCTGCGTACATTGCTGCAACCGCCTTTGCCTGCTCGGCCATTGCCTCTCGCAAGTGCATAGGCTCGATCACCTCTAGTGAAGCGCCAAACCCTGTCAGCCACCAACGCAGTTGCTGGGTGTCGATGGTCGATGCGGTGAACTCGATTCGACCGTCTTCAAGGATTCGACTGGTCTGATCAGGAGAAATCGGCGATTCGAGAATGTGCTCGGCAGCATAGGCGTCGAGTCGGATCTTCAGTTCTACCGGCCCGGATTCGACGTAGGAAAACGCGCCGCTTTGAATGTAGTCATCGAGATCGAATCCTTCGACTTCGCTGACAGGCTCGTCGAGCAGCGACGCCGAGTGAATTCGATGCGAGACGATGTGGCACAGATCGGAATAGGGCTCGATGGTCATCGGCAGGTAGATCACGCCTTCGCGCATGACCATGGCTTGGGGATGGGTACGCCAGGTACTGGTCTTATCGCTTCCGCGACTGCGGTAGGTGATGTCGAGCTGTTTGCCCTCGAAGAGTGCCTGATAGACGGGCTCGAGAACCGTTTCCGGCACTTCGGGCGGGCGGAGTGAGAAGGCGCGAGGGATGACTCGGACCCGCTGCTTCCAGCGTCTTGCGCGGGCGCTTGGCGCCTGCTCCAGATACTTTCGCGCGCTTGCAAACAGTGGCCTGGCCTCCTGCCGCACGTTGATGGGCAACAAGGGTTCTAGGTGCTCCTCCATGATGGCCCATGTCAGTGCCGAGAACGCATCATGCGCCGGCGCCATCAGCCCATCAGCGCTCTCTATCCAGCGCCAGCGCGGGTGCTCCTCGCCCTCGCATTGCAACGGAAATGCGGCTGACAACCGGTTCAGATCACGCTGGATACTGCGTCGGCTGATAGAGAATCCCCGATCGTCAAGCTTTCGACGCAGGTCTTCGGTGGTGATGCCCGGTGCGCGACGCGGGATCAGTTGGAGCATGGTGATTTGGCGGAGAGTGGCGTCAGACATGGCGTAGCGACGATGGGAGCAGGGAATCGGGGATTCGCTCCAGCGCCTCGGTGAAACACTCAGAGGCCCTTTCTTGCCATTTTTCATCGAACGAATCGAAGCCGATGGTCCAACCTCGCGCCGGGCAAGGATAATCTCGTTTCGGCAATGCCAGCAGCCAATTGCCGCCCCAGCCTTCCAGACGTGACAGCAGGCCGTCGTTTGCGTTGGCTGGATCGAATGCGTTGCGAAAAGCATTCGCGTCCAATCCAGCACGATTTCCGTCGATCAGGACATGCATTCCCGATCCATAGTCAGATTCATCGGGAAAGTCGTAGAAGAGAAATACAATGGCGGAATGTCCGTCGGATGTAGATGCGAATTTCACTCGGTATTCCTTCTTCCTGGAACCGACGCAGTTTTCTAGCATTTCAAAAACCGGCTCGTTCAGCTCCTGCTCCATTCGTCCGATCAACCGCTCGAGAACCTGTTTCGAGAACAAATCGTAGCGGATCGTCGCCGCCTTCAGGATGGCCTTCCCCAGAGCCGGATCCTGAAAGATTTCTTTCACAATGCGACGTTCGTCTGGATCGCCTTCGGTCATGCTCATGATGGTCCTCGTGAAGTTTGTAATGAATAGCTGCACCTCCGGGCTTGATGCCACGCACTCCGCGAGAAGTCCGCTGACACGGCCCCAGGAGATCGGTACACAATCGGCCTCCTGGCCCGCGCTAGTCGGGTCTCTGCCGTTCAGGGTAAGAAAGACCATCGGGCAGCTACGTTCACCGAAGACGCTCCGGAGAGTTTTCTGATACCGCTCGATCTGGTTCCAACCTTCGCCGGCCCAGAGCTTGACCTCGATTCCGATCACCGGTCCGTTGTCGCCCAGTTCGACCAGCACGTCGAGGCCTTTCCATTCCGTTTGCACTCTTGCCGACGAGAATGCCTGTTCCGAAACTCGCTTCGAAATCCCGGAGAAACAAGCATTGACGAACATCTTCAAGAAGCAATCGCCCCAGCCGTGCGCCTCTTGTGGGTCGAGACAGAAGCGAAGCGCGGCCGAGTAGCTGCGTTCACGGGAGTCGACGGCAAGGACGCGAAATGGACTGAACGTGGGCTTGTAGTCGGCCAGCTCGAGGAGCTTTGCTTCGCTCTTAAGGTCGACTTCGGTCAGCTGGGACTTCGACTGTCTCATCGTTCCGCTTCCGGCCCGGGCGGCGTCGCATTGCCCGCGATCGCGGCGAGCGCGGCATGCAACCTCACCATTGCCATGGTGTCCTGCGCGCAGTAGGCCTTCAACTGAGCGAGCAGCTCATCTTTCTGTTCAGTATCGGTACTAGACAAGGCTAACTCATAGGCCATCGCCGCCGCCATGCCGTCAGTGATGTCCAGTTCGCTCCAGCCGGACTCCGGATCAAGCACCGGCAGGACGGTCTTGATCGAGAACGAGCCGTGGAAGTCCGGGTGGTAGTAGTGGTTGCGGACGATGGGAAGCAGATCCCACAGGCGATAGCGGATTGCTAGGAGCGGCTCGGCCAGGTCCGGACAGGCGGCGATCAGGTCGTTGATCATCCGGCGCTCGTAGGCCGAGTAGACGACGATGCTCCCGGTTGGACCGAGGTCGTCGATGAGCCGCTCGGCGATGGCTCGACGAGGGTCGCTGTTGTCGGTATGTAGATAGTCCCGGTGCTCGAGGCGGCCGTCCTCCTCCAGTCGATGGATGGAATAGAGGAACGGAAAGCTGTCAAAAGGTCGCGTGCCCGGATAGGGGGGTAGCGCCGGCATGAACGCCTCGAAGTCCAGGAACAAGGCCGGGTATTGGACTGTGGCCAGCTCGGTGGCGAGATCGGGTGAGATCCATGGCTGGCCCGTGATGACTGCCTGACGCATGCGCTGCTGGAACGCGTTGAGGTCGAAGTCGTCCGGGATGTCGGCGATTTCCTCGATTCCCGATTCGGCAAGTTCATCGCGCTGCCTGGCACCCAGGCGGTACAGGTTGCTGACCGGGTAATTGGCCTGCGGCAGGCCGGCGCTGCAGTGGGCGTAGTAGGGGCATTCGTAAGGCGTGAAGCAATGATCACCGACTGAAATATCCGGCGGTGCATCGGCTTCGATCATCGCCTGGAGCCGCTCGACATCGGCATCGATGACTGAATGGGATTCGATGCAGTGCTCGGTGGCGTCGCCGAAGCGGAACAGTTGCTGCAGGTCATACTCGCCGCCGGCATAGACGTAGTCCCGATTCAGCACCAGGACGCCTGCGCGCGATATCGTCAGCCCGGCGCCGGTCAGGGTCGAGTACTGCACGGCGACGTCCTGCAGGAAGACTTCTTTTTCCGGTTTCGTCGATGCCTTGACCTCGACCAGCTCCCAGGCGTCGCCGTTTCGCACGAGGATATCGACGCGCACGTAGAGTCCGCGATGCTCGAAGGCCGCCTCGTAGATCGCGGGGATCGACGCGTCGGCCATCAGGCGCTGCGTCTCCGCGACGGCCTGATCCCGTTCCCAGGGTTTGTAGCCGACCAGCACACCGCCCGGATAGCGATCACAGGCCAGCTCGCCGATGCGGGTGCCGCGATCGAAGATGGCCTGCTGCGCTTCGCCCCAGGGGGTGGCGAGCTCGCGGCGGTGGATATCGTTCCAGAGTCGCAGTTCGCACTGCTGCCCGGCGATGAAGCGCGTCTTGCTCAGGCGCGCGGTCATCGTGCACCAACCGAGTAGTGGTACTCAGAGTTACCTGCCGGATCGCCAACCCGGGCCGGACGCCAACGCTGTTTCATTATTCAGCCCTCTTTGAGTTCGATTGTGCCTGAAGACTAAACGGGGCGTGCGACAGATTCTGTCGCCCGCTGCCCGCAGGATGAGCATCCGAACCACAGGGGAGAGTACCGATATGCTGAAACTCACTTATGGAGAAGGTGTTGGAAGGAGCTCCGATGAAGTCGATGCCGGCAGCAGAGAACGCCAGCTCGCTCGGATCTGGGCCGCTAGAATCCTCGGAGCCATGGGCCGACCGAACTGTTTGAGCCGCTTCGATGACACGGTGCTTCACGAGCTCGGCTTGCTGAATGCCTCGGACCCACTCGATCGAACGGACGCGTTATTCGCGGATCGCAGACGGATACGCGAGACACTGCAGCTGCTGGAATCGGCAACCTGGCGGGCGCACGGCTCATTGAATGACAATCTGCGGTTTCTCGCAGGGCGCTTCGGCTTTGAGGAGAGCGACTGCGCCGTGCTGGCGGTCCTTGCGTTCTCGGTACGGTTCAATTGGTT
>CAZIMY010000088.1:0-10972 GCA_964540315.1 uncultured Wenzhouxiangella sp. | reverse complement strand
CCGCGCCAAAAGCCATTCTGATGAATGTCAGACCACATGTCTTTATAGAACGCTTCATCGTGGCGACCCGATTTCAATAATGCAGGGGTCCTACCCTTCACGTTCTCCAGGCTGTAGCCCGTGATCTCAGTAAATGCCGCGTTCACATCGAGGATACGGCTGCGGCTATCGGTTATGCAGACCCCCTCAGCAGTATTTGAGAACACCGCCGCCGCTTCGCGCAAGCGCTTATCGCTTGACCGCAGGTCAGTCACATCGCGAGCCACACCGAGCAGCAGCCCTCGGTCCTTGGACGCAGTCGCCGACCACTCCAGCACCCGGTAGCTGCCATCAGATGCACGATAGCGGTTTTCAAAGCAATGTACGTTTTGGCCCTGATCCAATCTGTTCAATTCCGAGGCCGTGGACTCCTGATCATCGGGGTGCACGAAATCAAACAGCTTTCTTCCGATGAGCATCTCCGAGGTATAACCAAGGAGTTCGGTCCAGCCGGGGTTCACGTGCTGGATGACCCCATCCATTGTGGCTTCCAGGTGGAGATTGATCGTTTGATCAAAGAACAAGCGGACGGTCTCTTCACTGCGCATGCGTTCGGTCACATCCAGGACTGCACCGACTATGCACCGAATCTCTCCGACCTCATCGCGCTGGATGCGTCCGGAAGCGTGTGTCCACCGAACTTCGCCGTCTCCGGTGATGATGCGGAACACGCAATCATGGTCTTTCTCGCCGGCAAGGCAGCTTTTAACGTCTGCCTGCCAAGCTTCACGGTCTTCAGGGTGGATATATTCAACAACCGCGTCCAGCGAATCCGGCAGCTCGCCCGCCGGCATCCCATAAATTTCACCGACCCTTAGGGTCCAGCAGACTTCATTCGTCGCCGGCGACCACTCCCAAACACCAACATGTAGGTTCTCAAGTGCACCGACGAAGGTATCGCTGATCCCCTGCGGCGTCTCTCGTGTAACAGACACTTCGGATTTCCTCGCCCGAATCTACTTAGCCCCAGCCAAAAAGTATAAACTCACCCATTGGCCGATTTCCAGCCGTCCGCGATAGCGTCGAAAAAACCCCGATAACAGACACCTGAAGCTTATTACCAATCGCAGGCGGCGGGTGACATTGAGTCGAGGCCCGTCTGTACAACTTCGCGAAACGATTCGCGCCAGATCACGTCGTTCAATGTCCACCATTGATAAAAGCAGGGGCGGTTCGCCTGCACGAGAGTGAGTTCCAGCGGGCTCTGCCATTGTTCATCGAACAGCAACGCTAGAATACCGTGATAACGAACTAATCCAGCGCACGCCCCACACATCTGTCGCTGCGCGAAAGAGCTGATGAAATCGATTGTATTCACCCAGTATGGAACGACGGCAGACCTGGACTATCAGGAGGTGGAGACTCCGGTTCCGGCCGAAGACGAGGTGCTCGTGCGCATTCATGCGTCCTCAGTCAACGATTGGGACTGGGTGCTGTTAGGGGGAAAATCCCCGGTCAATCGACTGCTTTTTGGCTTGTTCAGACCCAAAGTCAAGACCCTTGGGATCGATATCGCCGGGACTGTCGCAGGAACCGGGCGCCATGTTCCCGACTTCCAGATCGGCGATGAGGTGTGGAGCGATGTGTCCGACAAGGGCTGGGGTGGATTCGCTGAGTACGTCTGCGTGCCCGCGAAGGATCTTGCTCCCAAACCCTCCTGTCTTTCTTTCGAGGAGGCTGCCGCCACTCCACAGGCCGGTGTGCTGGCCATTCAGAGCTTTCTGGATAAGATGAACCTAAAATCCGGTCAGCATGTGTTGCTCAACGGCGCCGGCGGTGGATCAGGCTGTTTCGCGATTCAGATCGCGAAAAACCTGGGTGCCAAGGTGACCGCCGTAGATAAGCCGAGCAAGTTCGATGCGATGCGTTCGCTCGGTGCCGACAAGGTCATGGACTACGCTAAAGAGGATTTCACCAAAAATCTAAGCGCCTATGACTACATCCTCGATTTCTGCGGACATCATCCCCTGCTGCATTATCGAAGGGCCTTGAAAGACGGCGGGCGGTATCTGCTGGTCGGGGGCTCCCGCAGTCTGATTCTCAAGATGGTGCTGATCGCGCCCTTGCTCTCATTGCTCGGTAGCCGCAAACTCAAGATCATGCCCCATCAAGCCAACAAATACTTGGACAAGCTGGCGGATCTGTTCGAACGCCATCAACTCAAGGTCGTCATCGACAGCACCTATCCCCTGAAACAGGCGCCCCGGGCGCTGGATCATTTCGGCAGCGGGCTGGCTGTTGGAAAGATCTCCATCTCAGTCACGGAGTGACCAGCGCGCCGTTCAAGTGTGCCGGCCGCTGTTCGTTAATAGGGACACGTCGGCGCTTTTTAATTGAACTATGAGTCCAGCATCAGCCCCCGGGGCTAATATCGTCGTGATTAGCCTGATGCCGTTTATCTACAAGGTGCTCTTTCAAACTCAATCCCGCGCACAAGGCAAGAACGGCCGGTGTCGCCCAGAGTGAAAGTTGTATTGGTAACACTGCACTGGTCATTGCCACAAAAATCAACCCCTTGAAGGCTGTCAGGATGACCCCGCAAAGCTCATCGCCATCCAGGTCAGCACTGTGCCCAGCGCGGCACCGGCTGCTGCCGCCGCGGCCACCAAAGGAGCAATCTGCCGCTCTGAATGGCGCGCACGCTCGGGGTGACTGCTAGCCAGCAGTCGTTCGCGCTCCATCTCGAATACGGCACAGAGCGCGCTGACGCTTTCGTTGGAAGCCACGCCGTGCCTCTCAATCCGCTGGACGGTTCTCAAACTGCAGCCGGCGGCGTCGGCCAGATGTTGCTGAGTCCAGCCACGCTGCTGACGCTCGCGCCGGACCGTTTCTGCGTTGATTTCCATCTCAACCTCCCGCCAGAAGGTCGACCAAGAAAGCCGCTCCAGCGCCGACTGCCATGCCGACGACAAAAAACGGCGCAAGCTGAGCGACCAATCGCCAGAGGCTGGATTGACCCGTCTTGGGATCAATGCCCAGCTTGTTCTGCTGCGCACTGTCGCTGTCGATCAGTTCACCATTGCGATAAAGCTCGATTTCCATCTGCCCGCGCAACATTGATACAACGCGGAACACAATCTCATAGCGATTGCCGGCGTGTTCAAAAGAGTGGCGCGTGACAAAGCGCAGGCTGCGCTTGCTTGAAACCACACGGTCATCAATACGCACCACTTCCCGACCGGTCCACGCCGAGCCCCAGAAGGAAATCGTGATGTCGTCGACGTCAAAGAAGGCCCGAATGCCCCTGCGCAACCCGGTATCCATTCGAGCGCCCTCGTCGCTGTGATGGGTGTTTTTATCGCTCATTGCTTGTCTCCTGTAGCGGTTCGTTGTGGCACGTATTGAATCAGCCGGTATAAAACCGCGCAACGACAGAGGCCCGCCATGTCACAATCCTAGCATGCGGCACTAATATGACAGCCGACCGAAAAAGTTCATAATCTCAGATAGTTAGGATTTTATTTATATGGACCAACTGGGCCTTCAAGCGGGTGAGAACAACCTCGACCAAGATCCATTTCTGCCTTACCTATGACAGTCAATCCTTTGGTAACTCAACAGCGGCAGAGTCGGGATATGTGCGAGAGTAGTTGTGGAACCCCGGGCGCAGGCTCGGAAAAATCGACAATCAGGCCAAGGAACTCAGTGTGTCCGACATCCGCCATTCAGATAAGACTGCCTCAATCGATGACGAGAAGCTGCAGCGGTTGCGCGACCGCACTGACGAAATCGAGCTGATCATCTCAGGCCTGACCACCGTTGCGCTGTTCACCCTGCCCGGCTGGTTGTTCGAAACGCTTTCATACAGTTACTCGCACAGGATGGTCATGAGCTCGATCGGGGCAAATATCCTGCTCCTGGTCGTGCCGGGTCTGTTCTATGGACTCGGATTCTGTTTCGGTGTTCACCTCATGATTCGAGCTTACTGGGCCGGATTGATCGGCCTTCGCAGCACTTTTCCAAGCGGGGTTAACTGGGAACGAACCCCCGGTATTGGTCCGCTAACTCGCGATTACTACAAACAGCGATTACCAGATCTGGGAACGGCTATTACCCGTGCGGATCACGCGGCTTCGGCGCTGTTCGCCGTCATTAGCATGATCGCTTTGGGCGTGATCTGGATGGCGACATTACTGACTGGAGTCTTGGTTGTAGTCGGCCAAATCGGAGCCAGAACTGGGCAAACCAACGAGGCCCTGGCGATGACCGGCGTGGTTCTCATGGGTCTGCTGGTCGGTCTGCCACTGCTGCTATGGTTCTTCGACGCGGTGCTTGGAAAATTTATTCCTGGTTTGACCCGTCTGCGCGTCTTTCGTGGTTTGGTTCATGGAATGGCCCGGGTCAATGGCTGGTTCTGGCCACAGCGTCTCATCCTTCCAGTGCAATTGACCCTGCAATCCAATACCCGTCCGTTTCTGGTCTGGCTTTTTATCTCGATCAGTATCGTGGCCATCGTGTTTATCGGTCAGCTGCGCTTCGCTGCGTGGATCGATTTCACCGTGTCCGATGAATTTCGTTATCTCGATGATGACGCCGTAAGCGAGGGAATGCGAAGCACCTATTACGAATCGCTTCGCAGCAGACGCGACCGCGTAAGACTGACCCCAATGATCGATCAGTTCACCCAGGAGCGTGCGGTTATGCGGGTTTTTCTGCCCTATCACCCGCTCCGCGACAATCCTTTACTTGATCAGCAGTGCCCGCAAGCCAGCAGGCCTTTGGACTGTTTCCGCCAACTATGGTCGGTGTCGCTCAATGGCCGGGCAATCGACGTCAACGAACTCATCCCGACCGAACGCATGGACATCAACCTGCGCGGTCTGACCGGCGTCGTCCCGTTAGCTGAACTTGAGCCAGGCCTGCATCGGCTTGAGGTGGTCTGGAACCCGTCAGCCACAGAGGACGATGTGCCGATCGACGACATCTACGAAGTCATGACTAATCGGTATCAGATCCCGTTCATGTTCGCGCCCGCTTACGAAATGGGCATCAATGAAGACTCTTGAACCATTTTCATGGCGGTCCTCAAGCAAGAGCGCGGGCGACTTTCGCCCGGCTATCCGTCCGCAGGCCGGGAAGGCCAGAACATCGTGATTATTTCGTCGGTGGATGTCCGAAAAAGAGACTGGCCTGTGTGCCCGCCGGTGACGAGGCCAGTTCAAAGCGCCAACCCTGCCGCTCGCACAGGCGCCGAACGATAGCTAGACCAAGGCCCAGGCCGGAGCTGCTGGAGCCCTTGACGCTGCGTTGGGTCACTTTGGGCTGAAGTTCTTCTTCAATACCCTCACCGCTGTCATTCACGCGCAGCTCATCGCCCCGATTCACGATTCGAATCTCGCCCTGACGAGTGTAACGGAACGCGTTCGATATCAAATTGGCGATCAGGACCTGAAGCGCGGCTGGATCACCGGCCACCCGCCAGTCGGGGTCAACATCCACCTGCAGTTCGACCGATTTACCTGCCAGCAGGTCGGCATGATTGACCACCGTTCGCTCAACGATGGGCAGCACTGCGACCGTTTTCCACTGGCCATCGCTCTGATCTTCGCGAGCCAGCGCCAAAAGCACGTCCACCGACAGATGCATGCTCAGGGCCGCTGATCGAACCCGTTCGACCAGCTCAACGGCCTTTTCTGGTTCGGGAGCCTGGGCCAGCAAGGCCGCACTGCTTTCGATCACGGCCAAAGGCGTACGCAATTCATGACTGGCGTCCTGGGTGAACTGCTGCTCGCGGTCGATGAACTCGTTGATCCGGCGAAACGCGTCACGCAGGGTATCGGCCAGCTGGCCCACCTCATCCGGAGGATAGGTCGATGACCAATCATCGGGCAGGCGGTCCGGCTTGAGATCGGTGACCTCTGTGGCGAGGGAGCGCAAGGGCAGCGTCACCCGGCGGGCGAGCAGCCAGCCGATGAGACCAGCGACAAGGATCAGGGCGAGCGTGGCAGCAGCCAGCAGCACAATAATGTCGTTGAAGATCGGGCGGACCACGAGATAGTCCTCGACCTCCAGGACCACCCAGACCGGACTGCGCTGCCCTGCGAGATCGATTCGACGCAGATGATAGTGGCGACCGTCACCCCCGAAAACCTCCCGGCGTCGAGGCTCCTCGGCCAGCGCCTGGTTCAGGAACGGAGGAATTTCGTCCTCGAAGTAGTAGCTCGAAAACGGCAGCTGGGGCTCAGGCAACTTGCCGCCCTGCACGCTCGACTCCAGATGCTCGATCTCTGCCCGCAGCAGGCGATTGAAGATATGGTCTTCGGTGGTGTAGGCAAACAAGAGTGCCATAACCCCACTTCCCAGACCAGCCAGCAACGCAAGCCCAAGAAAGGCGACGGCAATTCTGCGGCTCAATCTGAGCCGCTTCATGACTCGATATCCAGGCGGAACCCGACGCCGTGTAGCGTCTTCAGGATCGGCCTGCCGAACGGTCGGTCGAGGGCCTGCCGCAGGCTGTAGATATGAGTTGCCAGGGCATCGCTGTCGGGCGGATTGTCCCCCCAAATGCGGTCGGCCAGCTCAGAGCGGGTAATCACCGCGGGGTACACTTCAGCGAGCGCCAGCAGAATGTCGAATGGCGTCGGATGAAGATCGATTTTCTGACCACTCCTCTGCACCTGCCGCAGTCTGCGATCGATCCTGAGTTCGCCCAGCGTCAGCAAGTTGGTGTCGTGTCGGTGATGCCGGCGGCCCAGTGCATGGCAACGCAGCAACAACTCTTCGACGGCAAACGGCTTGGTGAGGTAGTCATCGGCGCCGGCATCAAAGCCCACCATCTTGTCGGTCAAGGTATCGCGGGCCGTCAGCATCAGGATGGGCAGATGGCGATCCGCCGAGGCCCGAAGCCGCTTGCAGACCTCTACGCCATCGAGACGAGGAAGATGCAGATCCAACAGCACAACATCGTAGCTGCCCTGCAGACCTAGTTCGAGCCCTTGCCGGCCGTCGCCCGCATAGTCCAGACGATGCCCGTGGCCCTCAAGGAAATCGATGATCGATGCGGCGAGCTCGGCCTGATCCTCGATCAGGAGAATCCGCAGGCTCGCCGCATCACGTGTCATCAGTTGACGCTTGCCTGGAGGCGCTCGCTGGCCGAGACGATGGCCTCCTCGATCCGCTCATGCTGGAAGTATGGCTGGCTGAGTTGCATCAGCGTCAGTGCGTCACGAACGGCCTGGTCGTCTTCGGCTGCCTGAAACTGGTAATAGCCCAGCAGCGCCAGGAACATGGCTTCGTAGTTGTCCGGACTTGCCGCCATCCGCGCCGCTGCAACCTCAAGGCCCTCGGTAACCGCCTGAGTGGCGAGTGCAATGGTCATCTCGTTCCGATAAGGCGCGCGTTGGCGTGGTGTTCCTCCCATGGCTTCAATAGTAGCCTCGGCAGTCAGCGCGGTCGAAAACGGGTTCTGCCCGGTGACTAGGCGGCCGTCGCGAATCACGTGCAGTGCCATGATGCCGGCACCATCGAAGCGCCCACCTTCAGCCACAATTCGATCCTCAAGCGACCAGGCACCCTCGCTTTTCTTGCTGCCAAACAGGGCTTCTTCGTCATTGGTGAAGGCGGTCAGGTGGCGACCGGCCAGGAAGGGCTCGCCGTCGACAGCGACGTTGACCAACCCCGCGGGCCCGTGACAGACCGCACCGATCACGCCGGCCCGGGTGTAGACATCGGCCACCAAGCGCTGCAAATGAGCATCATTCGGTAAATCGATAGCCGCGCCACTGCCACCAATGAGAAAGATGGCGGCGTATTCTTTAGCGTCTACCTCAGCGAGCGGGGTAGTATTACGAATCGCATCCATGGCCTCGGCGTTGTTCAGAAAGCGGGTATTGTGAACCCAGAGGTCACTTTGTTCCTCCGACTGGGGTTCACCGCCGGCCGGGCTGGCGATCTCGACCGCATACCCGTTGTCGACAAAGGTCCACCAGGCCTGGGTCAACTCGTCGAATTCGTAACCGGACTCGGGGTCTTCGGCGCTGCCGGCGCTGGAGACCACCAGTAGCACGCGTTCGCTCGCCGCCGCGATTGAACAAATGGAAAGGGCCAATGCGGCCAACAGGATCTTGCACATTTCTCGCACTCCTTCTCGGTTTAGGGTGCGAGCAGCATGCCCGGGGGCTTCTCAAATAAATCTCAGAATGGAGCCAGCCGGATAACCGAGCCGTTTCAGACTTCGTGCTGTTTCCTCATTGCAGAAGCGTGGCATAACGCCAACTATTGCATCCCTTGGATTACGATCAATGGGCAGACCCTAACAATGCGGTGGCCAAAGAATAGAGGCATTCCAAGATCAAGATATGCCACTACCACTAGCAGTGGCAAGCAAAACGCCACGGGTATGGCACAGACAGACCTTCACTCCACGGCTGTAGATCACGTTACCCGGCTCACCGCGATCCATGTCGGCTGCGCCTTGGTGGTGACGCTCATCAAAGCGGCTTTGATAAACAGTGATCGGGCCTGCCGAGTCGAGGTAAGTCAAACGCGCGGCCGGCGTTGAAGCTACCGAGCAGAAACGCCCACCCAGGAGTTGCCCAGGCACGTTCTCGACCTGAGCGGCGTCGACCAGACTGAACCCAAGTCCCGCAAACTCCCGGCGCAGTTCATCGAGGCTTGCGCTTTCAACGTCGAGCGGTGCTGGCCGAAGATGATTGGATGCAATCTCCTCGGCCATGGCGTAGGCGTTATTTCCCACCCCAATCAGGTTTACTCCGAATATGCCAGCCACAGAAACTGCACCCATGCCTGCCGCAACCGCCAACCAGCGACGCCGGCTTGGGATGGCAGGCTGTGTCTCAGACAGCTCTTTCAGCTGACCAAGTTCATCACTATCCAGACTGTTCTCCTGCACCAGTTCTTTGATGGCGTCTTTCAGCAAGACATTGTCGCGATCTCTGCTCATGATAAACCTCCAACAGCATGCGATAAGTTCTGGCCTTTTAGTCGGGTCCGCAGCCGATGTAGTCGAGCCAGTAATGTTCCCTTAGGCGTGTGAGTGAGCTCGCTGATCTCTTCGAGCGTATGACCCTCCACGGCCCAAAGATGCAGAAGCTCCCGCTCAACCGGAGATAACTTGGCCCAAATTTGGCGTAGCGCATCGCGCTCAATCATCATCTCCTCCAGTGGTTTGAGGGTTGTGGGAATCACCTCTGATACGTCTTCTATCGCCACGTGAGTCTTGTCCTTGTTCCGCCGGGCTTCGTTATAAAAACAATTTCGAACGCTCGTTAGTAAATAGGCCAACGGCTTGTCGAGGTTTAATGGAGCAGAGGCCAGACCTTTGACAATCGCGGTTTGAACCAGGTCCAATGCGGCGTCCCGATTCACCCCCAGCGAGCAGGCGTATCGAAAGGCTCGCTGGTAGTCATCGTCACTCAGGTCTGCTATTCCCGCCACGCTGAAATTCCAAAAAGAGTGTTTCTATACTCGAAGACACTATATCGGGCAGTTTGATTGCATCCAGCGACATCAGCTATGAAACAAGACTTGTGCCTGCCTGGGATCGCTTATAGACCTCATAGGCCAGCGCGGTCAAGCTGCCAACCAACAGAGCAACACCCAACAGTGGCAATAAATAGATAGTCATCACACCCAATACAAACCCAGCCAGGGCCAAGGCACCCACATTCGTCGCCGAAGGGGTCGCCTGCGCTTGCGGTCTCCATCTTGTCGCAACAAGATGGTCAACGCTCAGCTTCCCTCCGCCGAAGAAAATCAGCGGGAGAATCATGGCCAGAAAGAGTAAAGGAATGCGGAAATTCCCCCGAAACTCACCGTCGTCCATCACTCTCGAAACCGAGTAGCCTTCCCAAAGCTGGCCAAGAGAGTCCCACGAGGCCGGCCAGTGAACAGCAGCGATGGCCACCACGGTGATTACGAGTAGGGAAAAAGCGAAAAACCGAGTAAACAGGCCCAGGGCGACAGCAACGGCCGCGAGCAATTCGCCCCAAGTCACCATAAACCAGTTGGTGTTCGCCGACAGCAGCCCGAATGGAAACACGAAATCCTGATTAGCAAACCATCGCGGTGCTTCGGAGCCGGCAGACAGCTTGCCGTAACCAGCCGTCCAGAACTCATAGGCCAGCAATCCACGCAAGCCCAGCAATGCCAGCCATTGACCGCTGGCCGTTAATCCCGCTGTGATTTGATCGTAAAGTCGGAAAATCATCGCGTTTTTCCTCAGGGTATAGATGGGTATGTGTCAGAAGTTGGCGAGCAGGCTGATCTGCGGCCCTAGCACAGGCCGATCACTTCTCGCTCGCTCAGATGCCGAAGAATCTTTTCGCCGCCGGCGCTGATGAGATGCTGGGGATCGGTGCCAGCCTCTTCGGCCAGAGCTGTCAACCGCTCAAGACCCGTAGAACCGGGCCGGGCCAGCACCAACTGCAGGAAACGCAAACTCAAATCATTGACCCGCTCGAAGGCCACCTCATCGTTGTGGCGACGGTAAACCAGCAGGTTGATCGGCTGCGCCAGCGGTTCAACAGGCACGAAACTGGGGCTGATGCGATTGACAGGCCAGGCGAAGCGCGCCATTTGCAAAGTGGGATTCAACTCGATGGACCGCTTGAGCACCTCGGCGGCCATCTGTTCAGGCTCTGCGACCTCGCCCTCATGTAGCCGGGCCAGAGTCTCCAGGTATTCCCATTGAGCCAGTTCGGCCATCCACGGACGCGCCTGAAACCACTGCTCGCCCGACGCGTTCAGAAACTCAAGCATCTCTGAACCGATCTCGGGAAACAGGGGCGTGGTCGATCGATGCGTGACCATCAACTCGCGGATCAGGCGATCCCATTCGGCATCGTCCAGCATCCGCCGAAGCACCGGGAAGTTTTTGGCCATCAGATTTCGAAGATTGCCGAAAAACAATCGGCGGTAGATGGCCAGCCGACGCTCTTCGACCCCCTCAGGCGCCGGGTTATTGTCCGGGTCG
>CAZIMY010000087.1:0-11003 GCA_964540315.1 uncultured Wenzhouxiangella sp. | reverse complement strand
TTCGCAGACCCGCGGCGATTTGCGCTGGGCGTGTGCAACGGCTGCCAGATGCTGAGCGCGCTCAAGTCCATTATCCCCGGGGCGGATGACTGGCCGGCTTTTGTCCACAATCGCTCGCGGCAGTTCGAAGCCCGCTTGAGCCAGGTGCAGATCGAAGACTCCCCGTCGCTGTTTTTCGCCGGCATGGCCGGATCAAGACTGCCGATTGTCACCGCCCACGGGGAGGGCCGAGTGCGCCCGGGCGCTGCAGCTCTTCCCGACAAGCTTGTGGCCTTGCGTTACGTGGACGGCGATGGGCAGGCGACCGAGCGCTACCCTGACAACCCCAACGGATCGCAAGCCGGCGTGACCGGGTTGAGTAACATTGATGGTCGGGTGACCATTCTGATGCCGCACCCCGAACGCTTGCTTCGAGCGGTCAATTTTTCATGGGCGCCGGCAGAATGGAAAGGCCGCTCGCCCTGGATGCAGATGTTTCACAATGCCCGACGCTGGATTTCAGAGGTCTGACGGCCATGGATGACGATAAACAAACGGAGAAACAGGGCAATCCGGTCAAGGAAATGTTCCTTCTGGCGGCGCTATACCTGCCGATGGGATTTTTTCTGTGGTTTTTTGCCGCCAGTCTGCTGATGTTGCCGACGGCGCGCCTGGCAGACCTGCTCCTGACCGGGATATTCGGGCAGGTCTTTGAGCAGGTCCTGCAGCTGGGGTTTCAGCTGGAGGTCCAGACATCGGTGATTCTTCAGCAACAGGTTGAAGGCCGAACAGCAGCGGTCAATCTCTACATCAACCCGATGATCTATGCCTGGGGCATGGCCTTGCTGTTCGGATTGATCATGGCGACACCTCTTTCGGTCAAGCGTCGCCTGCTGCAGATGAGTATCGGTTTTGTCGTGGTCACCCTGGTAACGACCTGGGGCGTGTTCTGGGAGGCGCTCACCAATCTTGCGTTTCGATCCGGCCCGGAGGCAGGTGCTGCCGCAGCAGCTTTAGGCTTGGACATGAACATGATCGCGCTGTTTTACCAGCTTGGCTACCTGATGCTGCCGGCGGTCGTCCCGCTGGCAACCTGGATTTTAATGAACCGGACCTTTATTGAGAACGATATCCTGCAGCGTCCGCTGTGAACCGATCACGGTTTACCATGGTCAATTGTTAAGTTTGGCAATCTCCGGAATGAAGCGAGTCAGTTCCTTATGAATACCGCAGCCACCGCAACCCAGGACGATTCCGGCTTTTTGCCCAGCATCAGCATGCACCTGGAAGATCGGGCTGCTGAGCTGTGCCGACTTCTGGTCGAGCGAGAGCGTCTGCGCGAGGAAGATCTCAATCGCGCGCGCGCCTACCAGGACCAGCACGGCGGCAATCTACTCACTCTGCTGGTTCGCCTCGGGCTGGTGTCGGAGCGCGATCTGGCCCGGGGTCAGTCCGCCATGCTCGATATCCCGATGGTCAGCGATAAGGACTACCCCGAAGACGGGCCCGAAATCGATGACATTTCGCTGCGGTACATGAAACAGCAGCACCTGGTTCCGATCCGCGTCGACGAAGACCGTATCGAAGTGGTGATGGCCGATCCGCAGGATGATTTTGCCCTCAAGGCCTTGAAAATGGCGACGGGACGAGAGGTCTTGCCAAGAGTTGGGATTGCCTCGGAGATTGATAACACGATCGAGCGCTACTTCGGCGGCGGCAAGTCGGCCATGGGCCAGATCGCCGAGGGTCTGGGTGGCGAAGGCGAGAGCGGTGACGAAGAAGACGTCGAGCATCTGCGAGATCTGGCGTCCGAGGCGCCGGTCATTCGCCTGGTCAACCTGATTTTGCAGCGCGCGGTCGAGTCGCGGGCCTCTGACATCCACATCGAGCCATTCGAGAACCGCCTGAAGGTGCGTTACCGCATCGACGGCGTTCTACAGGAAGTTGAAGCCCCGCCGGCGCGTTCGACGGCCGCGGTGATCTCGCGGGTCAAGATCATGGCCCGGCTCAACATCGCCGAGCGGCGACTGCCGCAGGACGGGCGCATCATGCATCGCGTGGGTGGCAAGGAGCTGGACCTGCGCGTCTCCACCGTGCCGACCGCGCACGGCGAGAGCGTGGTTATGCGTATCCTCGACCGCGAGGCCGTGGTGCTCGATTTTGCCAGCTTGGGCTTCGCCGAAGACGCCCGCCGGACTTTCATCAAGGCCCTTGAGATGCCCCACGGCATCATCCTCGTCACCGGTCCGACGGGTTCGGGTAAGACGACCACGCTTTATACCGCCCTGAGCCAGCTCAACACGCCCGAGCGCAAGATCATCACCGTGGAAGATCCCGTTGAGTACCAGATCGAGGGCATTAACCAGATTCAGGCCAAGGCCTCCATCGGGCTGGACTTTGCCGGCGCGCTGCGTTCCATCGTGCGACAGGATCCGGACGTCATCATGATCGGCGAGATGCGTGATCTTGAAACCGCGCGCATTGCCATCCAGTCTGCCCTGACCGGGCATCTGGTGCTCTCAACCCTGCACACCAACGATGCCGCCGGTGGCGTGACGCGCATGCTGGACATGGGCGTGGAGGAGTATCTGCTGACCTCCACGGTCAACGCCATCATGGCTCAGCGCCTGGTCCGACGTCTGGATCCGGCAACCCGCGAGGCCTATCAGGCCCTGCCGGAACTCATCGAGGAACTGGGGCTTCGGGCGTTTACCGATGTTGATCCGGTCACCCTCTATCGTCCCGGAACGTCCGAAATCAGCCCGACCGGTTACCGGGGTCGTACCGGGATTCATGAAATCCTGCGCATGAGCGACGAGATTCGGCGCATGGTCATCAAGCGGGCTACGGCCAGCGAAATCGAGCGGCAGGCGCGGCAGGAGGGCATGCGCACGATGTACGAGGATGGCTTGCTCAAGGCCTTGTCCGGTGAGACCTCGGCCGAGGAAGTGCTGCGCGTGACCCAGGAAGCCTGATCCCGAATCGTCATGGCGGTGTTCGAATACAAAGCGGTCACGCCGGGTGGGGAAACCCTGACCGGAGAGATGGAGGCCCCGAGCCAGGACCTTGTCATTGCCCGCCTGCAGGAAATGGGCAATATTCCGGTTTCGGCGCGCGAGGTTGGCAGTGGCCTGCGGTTGAACAGTCTTTTCCGCGGTCGGCGCGGCCTGAATCAGCGCGAGGTCGGCGACCTGACCCAGCAGCTGGCAACGCTGTTGGCCGCGGGCCTGCCGCTGGATCGCTCGCTCGGCATCCTGGCTGATTTGGCAGAAAACGAGCGCGTACGCGAACTGGTCGAGCAGGTTCGCAACCACGTCCGCGAAGGGGGTTCTCTTTCTGAGGGGCTGGAGCAGCGCCACGGCGTTTTTTCGCGCTTCTACATCAATATGGTCCGGGCCGGAGAGATCGGCGGCTCGCTCGATCAGACGCTCTCGCGCATGGCTGAATACATGGAGCGGGCCAAGGAGCTCAAGGACGGCGTGGTCTCAGCGCTGATCTATCCGGCGCTGCTGGTGGTACTGGCGGTGGCCTCGCTCATATTGCTGATGGTGTACGTCATCCCGCAGTTCACGCCGATGTTCGAGGACTTCGGTGGCGAGTTGCCGCTGCTGACCCAGATTGTGGTCGGGGTGGGTGAGGTGCTGCAGGGCTACTGGTGGGCGCTGATTGCCGGCGCTTTGGTCGTGGTGGTCTGGTTTCGCACCCAGATGAGCCGCCCGGCCTCGCGCCGGGCCTGGGACCGACGGTTCTTGCGCACGCGCTGGCTGGGTGACGTGATCGCCAAGATCGAAACGGCGCGACTGACCCGAACCACCGGCACCTTGCTGGTCAATGGGGTGCCCCTTTTGTCGGCACTTTCCATCGCAAAAAATGTCATGACAAACACGGTATTGGCCGAAGACGTTGCCGAGGCGGCCAGCCAGGTCAAGACGGGTTCTCCCCTGGCCCGTGCCCTGGTCAAGAGCGATTATTTCCCCCGCCTGGCGCTGCAGATGGTCAACGTGGGCGAGGAAACCGGCAAGCTTGACGAGATGCTGCTCAAGGTGGCCGACACCTACGATCGCGAGGTCAAGACCACCATCGACCGGCTGATGGCGCTGCTGGTGCCGGCCCTGACGCTGGGGCTTGCGGTGTTGATCGGCATTATCGTGATGTCGGTGCTGATGGCTATTCTGAGTATCAATGAACTAATTGCCTGAAGCCTCCGGGGCCAGGGCGAAAACTTGAGGTTGAAAGCAATGATGAAACTGAAGACATCCCAGGGATTCTCCCTGATCGAACTGTTGGTGGTCCTGGTCATTCTGGGCCTGATCGCGGGGCTGGTTGTGCCTAACGTGATGCAGCGGGGCGAGGACGCCAAGCTGCGCGCGGCCAAGGCCGAGATTCAGCGGATTTCAATGGCCGTAGACGAGTTTTACCTGGATTCCGGGCGCGCGCCGCGTGAGCTGCGCGAACTGGTTGAGCGGCCGGCCAATGCCAACAACTGGAACGGCCCTTACATCAATGCGTCGAACCTGAATGATCCCTGGGATAACCCGTACAACTATCGGTACCCCGGTGAACATCGCTCCTTCGATATTTTCAGCAACGGCGCCGACGGTGCACCCGGCGGCGAGGGCACCAACGCCCGGATTGCCAACTGGGACTAGCCGGTTTTCGTCGTCTCTGACAAAGGCTCGATACGGCTGATCGGCTCAGCGGCATCATTCCGCTCGACGCATGGGTTCACCCTCATCGAGCTCATGGTCGTGATGATGCTGGTCATGCTGCTGTTCGCCGTTGTCGGAGTATCGGTGACCCGCTCTGTCGAGGGTGCCGAACTGCGGGCGGTCGAGCGCGAAATCACCGCAGGCCTGCGTCACACCCGCGGTCAGGCCATCATCCAGCGCGCCCAGCAGGTGTTTACCGTCGATGCCGAGAAGCGAACGTGGCAGGCGGCCGGCCGCGACCCGGTCGAGCTTCCCGAAGGCCTGGAAATCACCATGAACACCGCTCGCTCAGAGCTCACCGGCGAGGGCATCGGCAATATCCGCTTTTATCCCGATGGTGCCTCCACCGGGGGCAGCATCGTGCTTCAGGCCCAGGAGCGTGAATGGCATATTGCCGTGGCCTGGTTGACCGGTGAAATCAGCCGCAACCGCGAGCTGGAAGAGGAGCGCAACTTGTGAGCCGCTTGGCCCGTCAGCGTGGCTTTACCCTGATTGAAGTCATGGCAGCTTTTGCGGTCTTTGCCCTGCTGTTCGGCTTGACCCTGCAGATTCTTTCGACCTCCATGAGCAATACCCGCCGCGCCGGAGACTACACCCAGGCAGCGCTGTGGGCGCAGTCGGTGCTCGATGTCGCCGGGCTGGAAAACATGCTTGAGCCCGGGGTGACAACCGGCGAATTTGACGAGCGCTTCTCCTGGACGATGGAGGTGACCGAGGAGCTGGTATTCGACGACCGCGGCCTTGATCCGCTGCAGCTGCCCGTTGCCCTCTATCGACTGCGTCTGACCGTGGAATGGGGTCAGAATCCGACCCGCGAAGCCGTCTTTGAGACGCTTCGCAGCGTTGACGTCAACTGGGAACAGCGCCAGCAGGCGGGATGAGCATGCTTATGCGCCGCGCCCGGGGGTTTACGCTGATTGAGGTGATGTTGGCCATCACCCTGGTGGCCTTGATCATGGGTATGGCTTACGGCGGCTTTCGGGCCAGCATCCGGGCAACCACAAGCGGCGAGGAGCGCATTGAAGAAACCAATCGACTGCGCGTGACGCATCAGTTTGTTCGCCGCCAGCTCAGCCAGGCCCGGGCGCTGATTATCGAGCAGCCCGAGGACGGGGAAGAAGGTGAGCAGGTCCGATTCGAGGGCGAACTCGAGCGAGTCCGGTTTGTTGCACCCATGCCTGGCTATCTGAGCTACGGCGGCAACTACGTGCAGGAGTTCAGCCTTGAGCGCGGCGATGACGGTCTGGATCTGGTGTTTTATTTCGCCCTGCTCAACGGCTATCTGCCCGGAGACATTGACGAAAGCGAAGGGGTGGTCCTGCTGGAAGATGTCGAAGGCGGCGGCTTCTTTTTTCTGGACCTGGACCCGGAGGATCAGACGCCTTTCTGGGCTGACTTCTGGGAAGAGCCGGCCCGCCTGCCGCTGGCCGTAGGTTTGAATATCGATCTCGGGCGCGATGATGGTCTGAGCTGGCCGGAACTGGTCACGCCGGTGATGATCGACGGCGGCGGAGGCAATACAAATAGCCGGTCACCTCGAAGCCCTGCGGAATTGTTGGGCGCCGGCCGCCGGACGCCCGGGGCACGTAGATGAAGCTGACAATGTACCGCAAGTCTCGAGGCATCGCCCTGATCGTCGTGCTGTGGGTGCTGGTGCTTTTGACCATCGTGGTCGGCGTTTACGCCGTTCTGGCCCGCACCGAAGGGCTTCAGGCACGCTACCTGCTGGATACCACGACGGCACGCTATGCCGCCGAGGCGGGACTGCATCGGGCGGTTTTTGAACTGCGCAATCCGGATATGGAAACCCGCTGGGTGGCCGACGGTCGGGCCTATACGGTGGTTTTTGGTGACGCGGAAGTCGAGATTCGGATTGCTGACGAAACAGGTCGCATCGACCTTAACAACGCAGAAGAGCCGTTTTTGGCTGAACTGTTTCTTTCGGTGGGTGTCGAGGAACAGGAAGCGTTTTTCATGGCCGCAGCGATTGCCGATTGGCGCGATCCCGACGACTTGATGCGCTTGTACGGCGCCGAGATCGATGAATACGTCGCGGCGGGTTATCCTTACGGGCCGGCCAACATGCCGTTCGGAACAGTCGAAGAGCTTCAGCAGGTGATCGGCATGACTTTCCCGCTGTTTCAGCAGGTTGAGCCACTGCTGACCGTCGAAGGCGGCCGCGAGGTGAATCCGGCGTTTGCGCCGGTTGAGGTGCTTTCGCTGTTGCCGGACATGGATAGGGAACTGGCGCAGATGTTCGTGGAGGAGCGTGAGTTGACGCACCCGGCGGACATGAATGCGCTGATGATGCCCACCGGCCAGATGGTCAGCCTGCGCAGCCGGGGCAGAGCCTACCGAATTCGCTCTCGGGCGGAACTGGACAATGGGGCCTGGACTGTGATTGAGTCAACGATCGCACTGGGCAATACATCACGCGGGCGTCCCTTTCGAGTCCTGCGGTGGCGAGAACAGGTAGAGGAGTAATGGTCGACAGTACCCGGTTTGATGAGATCACCAAGACCCTGCGAGCCCGTTACCGGGCAAGCCCGCTGGCCGCATTCTTCAGCTGGTGGGGTGGGGAATTGGCCTCGATGCTTCCCGCCGAGTGGCGTGCGCGCATGGTTGCTCCCGTGCCGAGACTATGGCTGCTGGCCACAGACGAAGCCGGAACGCTCGAAATCTGGCGTGGCGGCAGCCGGCCGGAAAGGCTGGATGTGTTCCAGTCCAAAGAAGACCCCGGGTTGCTGAAGTCGCGCTGGCAGAATCATCTGGGTGCTTTCCGGGATGGACCGCCGGAGGTGCTGTTGTTGCTGCAGCCGGAGTTGGTTCTGCAAACGCCGGTTGATTTGCCGCTGGCGGTGGAAGGCAATCTTGACCAGGCGATCGGTTATCAGCTTGATCAGCTCACCCCGTTTCGCGGCGATCAGGTCTGGCATGATTTCCGGGTTCTTGAGCGCGGGGCCGAGAACGGTCGTTTGAAAGTCGACCTGCGCCTTGTGCCCAAGGGAAGTCTCGAGCGGTTGCTGGACCGGATTGACGCGATCGGAATTCGGCTGCACGGCGTTGATGCGGCGCGGTTCGACCATGATGCAGGCGGCCTGGCAAACAGCGAAGGCTTCAACCTGTTGCCCGAAAGTCAACGACAGGTGTTTATCAACCGCCGCGCCCGTTTGAACGGGGCACTGGGTCTGGCCGCCGTGCTGGTCATCGCGCTGGTGATGGCCCAGTCGCTGTGGCTGCACGAGCGCAGTAATACCCAGCTGCGCGCTGATCTTGATGCGCTGCGGGCCGAGGCCGACCAGGTCATGGCGCTGCAGCGGGAACTGGACGATGCGCTGGCGGCGGCCAACTTCCTCGCCGAACACCGTCTTCAACAGCCCGTCATGATGAACGTGATCGACGAAGTCACCAGGGTGTTGCCCAACGATATGTGGCTGCAGCAGCTCCAGGTGCGAGACGGGGATTTGATCATGGCCGGCATGGCGAACGGTTCGCAGCGCCTGATTGAGTTGGTCAACGACTCCTACCTGTTCACCGACACCGAATTTCGCGGCTCGGTCAGCATTGATCCAAACAGCGGCAAGGAGCGGTTCAACGTTCGTGCCACCGTCACTCCATGGGGACTTGAGAATGCAGTGGTTGCCGGATCAGAAGAATAATCGCCCGCTCGCGCTGGGCCTGCTGATCATCGCGGTCATCCTGGTCTATATGGGCGGCGTGCACTGGTTCGTGGTTCGTCACGCCGAACTTGCGTCAGAAGGTGAACGGCTCACCCAGCAGGCCGCGCGCTTCCGCACAGCCATAGCGCGGGAGTCGGATCTGCGGGACCGCCTGGCCGAGCTGAGCGAGCAGCGGGCAGGCAATACGCTTTTCCTGCCCGAACCGGGGTTCAACGCTGCCGCGGCCTCGCTGACTCGGCAACTGCGCGAAATTGTTGAAAGCGAGGCCTTGCAGGCTGATTTCTGCACGGTTCAGGCGACCCAGAATATTCCTGATCAGGAGCCGGAGCGTTTTGAGCAGGTCACGGTGAACGTTCGCATGCAGTGCCCGCTCGATGACATGAGCCGGGTGCTGTACGCGCTGGAGGACAGCGAACCCCTGATTTTCGTGGATAATCTGATTGTCCGCCAGCGGATCCCTGCCGATCGAGCCGGGCGCCGGGGCGCCGGGAGTTACGGTCGCGTGGAGGTTAGTTTCAATATGTATGGATTTCTCACCGAGGCCGCATCGCGCAGTTCATGATCGATACGCGCAACAATCTGCTCACCACCTTACTGGCAGGCTTGATCGGTCTTGCGGTGCTGATCGGCCTGCTGTTATTTGTCTTGCTGGGTCGCGTGGACATTGCCCAGATCGAACCATCCGGCGAGACAAGCGTGCCAAGAGTCGCCGTTGCCCAGCCTGAGCAAGGGCTTGAGGTCTTTGACGAATACGGCGAGATCGTGCGACGCCCGGTTTTTTTCTCTGACCGGCGGCTGCCCGTCGTTGTTGTGGCCGACGCAGACGAAGAGCCACTGATCGAAGAGGAGGTGGCCGAAGAAGAGCCGATACCGGACCTCAATGCCAGCGTGGCGGGGATTATCATCACTCCGGAGCTGCGCATTGCCATGATCCACGATCAGAAAACGAACAGCACGGTTGTCATGAGCGAGGGCATGAACCTGGACGGCGAGCAGGCGGCCTGGAAGCTTGAGGGGATCGAATCCCGCCGGGTCAACTTCGTCTCCGTCGACGGCCGAAGTACAGGGCTGGAACTTGAAGTCAATACTCAGGGTCTGACCCGGCCGACGCGAACGCGCGCTGCCGATGAAGAAGCATCACCAGCCGCCGACGAAGCTGCCGATGGGCAAGCGCCGCCTCAGGCTGACGAAGAAGCGCTTTCGAGGGCTGAAGAAATCCGCCGGCGAGTCGCCGAACGCAGGGCAGAGCTTAGAGCCGAAGCCGAACGTCGGGCACAAGAACAACAGGACAATGAATGACTGACCAAGACAAGCCCGCCGCAAGGCATCGCGGACGCACCATTCTCCTCGCCATCGCCGCCGTCGCGGCGCTGGGCGCCTGTCGCAGCATGCCGGAAAGGCCAGTGTTTGACGACGAGCCCGAGGTTCGCGTGACCGGTGAGGCGGCAGTCGCTGAGCCGGAGTCGGAAATCCTGCTGGGCGAACCTGAGAACCCCCAGGATAGCGACCGGGCCTTTTCCGAGAGCGAGCGCTTTCCCGGCTCAGGCCTGTTCATCAATGATTCCGCCACCCGACCGCGCGCAAATCCGCCCGGCGAAGACGGTGAAATCACCCTGAACTTCGAAGGGCAGGGGATCCAGGAGGTCGTCCAGGCCATTCTCGG
Organism: uncultured Wenzhouxiangella sp.; assembly: GCA_964540315.1. Lineage (GTDB taxonomy): Bacteria > Pseudomonadota > Gammaproteobacteria > Xanthomonadales > Wenzhouxiangellaceae > Wenzhouxiangella. The sequence goes on along the minus strand of CAZIMY010000087.1, from coordinate 972 downwards.
CCAGCTGTTTCAGGAGAATTACACAATCGCCCCGGGGGTTAGTGGTGAGGTGACCTTTTCCACGGCCCGCCCGCTGACCCGTGAACAGATCATGCCCGTGCTCGAGATGCTGCTGCGCTGGAACGGCGCGACGCTGATCTGGCGCGAGGGCCGCTATCACGTCCTGCCCATCAGCGAGGCCGTGCGCGGCAACCTGGTGCCGCGTTTTGATTCGGCTGACAGCGGTCGCGGGTATGAAGTGATGGTGGTGCCGTTGCGCTACATTGCCCCGAGTCAGATGGCCGAGGTGCTGGAACCCTACGCGCGCGAAGACGGTGTCTTCCGGGCAGACAACGCCCGCAGCCTGCTGTTTCTGGCCGGCACCACATTTGAATTGCGCAATTACCTGCAGATCATCGAGACCTTCGACGTCGACTGGTTATCAGGCATGTCGGTCGGCATGTTCAGTCTCGAGCGCATCGAGGTCGCCGAACTGCTGCCGGAGCTGGAAGCTGTGTTCGGTGAGGGCGGAGAAACCCCGCTGGCCGGCATGTTCCGCTTCCTGCCGCTGGAGCGCCTCAACGCCATCATGGTGATCACGCCCAACGAGCACTATCTGGATGAAGCTGAAAAGTGGATCCGGCGGCTGGACCGGTCCAGCCCGGAGGCCGGTTCGCGGCTGTACGTCTACCGGGTCAAGAATCTGGAAGCCGACGTACTGGCTGGCTACCTCGGCGACATCTTCGGTACCGGCGGCGGCTCTCGCTCCAGTAATCAAAGATCATCGCGCGGCTCGCTGGCGCCGGGCATGGAGCCGGCGTCGGTCAGCAGCGTCAGTGAATTCCAGAGCTCGCGCAGCGAGGGGGCGAGTGGTTCGCAGCCGCGCGCAACCGAGGGTGGGCTGACGCTCGGGGACAGCGAAGACGTGCGGGTGACCGCGGTCACCGAAACCAACTCCCTGCTGATTCAGGCCTCGCCGAGCGATTACGACGC
>CAZIMY010000086.1:0-11041 GCA_964540315.1 uncultured Wenzhouxiangella sp. | reverse complement strand
GCTGCTTCTGAACTGATCACGCCGATTGTGGCAGTAAAACGCCATTGTTGCGATAATTCCTAAGCGCAGATCCGCTCAAAATCCCGCTGCCTCCAGGTCATGGCCGCTGGTGTCGGTCCAGCGGTTTTCCGCCCAGCTGGTTTTCATATGGTCAACCACGCGCTGCAGCTCGCTTGCGTCGACCCGCGCCGTCTCGCCATGCTCAAGCGGGTCGAAGTGAAAGATATAGAGCCGAGAGACGAATTGCTCAAAAGGCAAGGAGGACTCTCCATATCGCTCGCCGTTACCAGACGTACTCACCTGAACACCGTTGCCCCAGTCCTGACCGCTGTCATTGTTGGGGTTATAAAAGAAGACCCTCATTTCCTGCTGCGGGTCGAGAGCCACACGCAGGATCGTAATCGCGTGCCATCCAATAAATCGCGCAGAGCTGTCGGTCACCGCAATTCCGGCGGGCTGGGGGTGTATCAGCGGCTGGTTGCCGTTATAGAACGGGTGGTAGCTTGCGTAGAAATGGCGCAGGAAGTCACCGATATCGACGATGTTGCCGGTGGCTACCTCAACATTGATCCGAAAGCCCCGGCCTGACCACCAGCCGTGGAACTCAGGATTGACCCAGCGGTGTGGATCACCTTCGCGGTGAGCACACACGCGGCCCATCTCGGTATAAATGCGATCAAGGTGCGGAACGACGATGACGGACACCGCGTCGAGATCAAGCAGGGCGCTGCTTGCCAGCCCTTCCTGACTGTCTCTTGAGGAAATCGGCTGGCCTTCAAAATGCATGATGATCTCGTCATCGCGCGCAGCCCAGGCAACCATCTGCAGCAGGTAATCGGGGTCGTTGTACGCCCACATCGACAAGGCGCGGGCAGATTGGCAGGTCGGATTGTTGCCCTGGCCAACGCCCAGTGGTTGACCGAGAATGCACAGCACGCCTTCCAGCAGTCTTTGATGGGGCTCCGTGTCGCCTCCGAAGCTCTGCGTGAGCCGTGTTTTCGCGTTCTCAGACAGGGTCAGGTTGAGCTGGCGCCAAAGCGCCGGTGCTAGGGGCTGCTGATAGAGAATCCCTCTCTCCAGCATCAGCGATAATCCATAGACTGCCTGGGCGGTCTGCGGCGAAACGGCAGACTCGATCAGCGCGTGGATCAGATCGTGATAGCACAGCAAGCAGTCTCGGCCAGTTGACGAGAGCCCAAGTCCCTCGGCGAGCAAGTGGTCGCCTCGGCCCACCAAGTGCCGGATCAGCTCGGCGTGATAGGCGGACACCAGTCCGGTATCGTGCATGGCGCGAGCACAACCTCCGGCCTCAAGCTGAAGGGCCATGACGTCCATGCTCGCCAGTCGTTCGCGGTAAATTTCCAATCCTGGGTCTTCCCGACTGGCCTGGGTGGGTCCGAACAGGCTGCTGACCAGGCGGTCAGCGCCCTGGCCGCTGGAACCCAGGTCAATAGCGGGGTTGGCCTGACAGGAAGCAATCTGCAGGATCATCTTCTGAACGGATGCCGTCTGGATGGGTCGCTGCTGCAATATCCGCCAGATTTCATCAATGAGGTTGTCGATGATGTCCTGAAAACCGATGCCCTCGACCAGATGCTCGAGGAGTCCGCGAACGGCATCTGCCAACCGCCCCTGGTTTACGCGCTGGGCTTCGCTGGGTGGTGTAAAAATCAGCGTGAGATTGGTCGCCAGAACCTGCGCCAAATGATGTTTGGCCTGTTCAGCAGAAATCAGGCTGTGTTGGTAGGCGCCGCGCGAAACAGCCAATAGCCGCAGCAGACTCATCGCCTCAATGACAACAGTGTCAGGCTCGCTGGCCGTGAGTGCATTGCGCGACAGCGAGGGAAGCAGGTTCTGGGGGTTCTCCCAGTCTGAGCCTTGGAAAACGCCGGCTTCTTCGAGATCTTGCGCTCTTTTCTCGATAGCTTGAGCGCCGCCTTCCAGCGCAAGCACGCGCCGCGCGGTGTCCAGCACCCTCTGGACCCGCGCGGGCTTTGCGAACTTGACCGCGTCTCTCAGGACAACGATTGCCTCGTCGAGACGCTTTAATGCGATCTCAGGATCGAGCTTAGACGTAGTAGTCACATTCTTCCTGTCGCTTCAGAAGCTTGTGCATCTCTTTCGGATCGTCGCCCAAAAAGTAGACAAGCCCCCAGTGCGTGCCAAAAGCGGTGCGCTTGGTGACGGTTTCCTCAAGCGGTGCGGTCAGTTCGTGCGATTCGAAATAAGGATGGTCTTCGGTTTCCTCCGGTATTTCGAGCCGGCTGACCACGCGTAGTCTTGGGTACACACCAAAGCAACCTGCATGCGCTTTCGCATCCACCACTTCGCGCGGGAAAAATGCCTCGATTTCTTCGTCAGTTGTCTTGGGGTCAAACGCAAGAATAAGGCCTTGATAAGCGTTGAAGCCATAGGCGCGTTCCAGCAACTCAAAGACCTTGAACCCGGGTGGCCGGTAGGCGACTTCCCCGAAGTACATCTCGCCGTCGCTGGTCACGAAGTACTCAGGATGAATAAAGCCGAAGTCGATATCAAAGGTCTTGATGAGCTTCTCAACCTGACGGGTGATCTGTTCGCGGTAGGTTTCAAGTTCGGGCGATGCCGGAACGTAGACCGAATAACCCAGCGTTACGTATTCGGAGATGTTGAGGAATCGAATTTTTCCATTATGAACCCAAGCCTCCACCGCGAATTCCCAGCCATCCAGATGGGACTCCATGAGCGCCGGGAATTCATCTTCTGGAATCGCATCGACGTCATCGGGTGTTCGAATGACGCGGTGACCCAGGCACCCGGCCTTATCGAAAGCTTTGAAATGAATGGGATCGTTTGGATCTCCGTCAAGCTTGAGCAACGTCTGGTTGACGCGGCGCAGAAACCGAATAACGTCTTCGCGGTCATGGGCTTCTTCAAAAATGCCTACGCGAATTCCGCCCAGCTGGGCGCGGCGCTTCATCAGCGACTTGTCGCGCATCAGCATGGACTGGCCAAGCAATTTCGGATTATCGAGCAGCACTGAATTGATCGCGCCAGCCCATTCGACGGTCTCCTCGAACAAGGGAATAGCGACATCGACTCCCATTTCCTGAAGCTGCTGGGCTATCTCCAGCGAGCGATCGTTCAATCGCTCGAAATTCCAGGGCACATAAGGAATGTCGTTTTCCTTGCAGTATTCTTCAGCCCAGTCAGGGGCGACCACAACGTAGCGACGGTCAAACTTCTCGGCCGCCTCGACGGCGTTCAAACTCCAGCCTAAAAAGGCGACGTAGCCTTTCTCAGGATCGTATTGCATATTGGAAATGTCCTAGCGTTTTGAATGGGTAAATCCAGCCCGCGGGAACGATGCGCCCGATTTACTGTACAGACGCAAATCTTTTTGGTCGGGCTGTTGACTCGGAGGAGACTACCGGACCGGCGATCACGCTGCTGCAAAACTGCCGATATCGACCTTACTGTGCTTGATGAGGAACAACCGTCAAGCGAGTGTGGGGCGCACTCTGAACCGCGGAGCGGCTCCAGGGCACCGTCCAGACGGTTTCGTTAACAAAATCGGCCAGGAAACTGTCGAAATGCGGACTCAAGGGGTGGCCGGACTGTCCCATGGGCAGGTTGAGCGTGAAGGCATCCGGATCGGCCCAGTCCATGACAAAGCGCATCGAGGCCCCTGAGCGCGCCTGCCAGCGTGCTGAGGCGGTATCAAAGCGGCTGAATGCTGCGTTGAGACTCGAACTGTCTCCGCCGATCGGGAAAGGCCCCCGGCTCAGGCCCAGCCAGGTATCCAGCAATGCCGACTGAGCCATCGGGTGTTGAATTTCCAGCGTTTGCAGGCTTCCGAGCGGTCGGGCTCCCGCGCGCAAGGCGTCATTGAAGGCCAGCGCAGCCGCTTCGTCGCGGTCTAAAGCGTTAATGCCGGGTGCAATCTCCCCGGCTCTTAACCATCGATCGGTCAGCGGACGAAGCGTGCGCCAATCTGGCCGGGTGTCCGCCGGGTTGCTGGCTTGAAACAAGGCGCGGGGCAGGTAGCCCCACCATCGGGCGAAAAGGCCGGCAACGTCGGATCGCATGTTCATCTGTCCGTCCCATGCGCGCAGATCGTCGGCAATGACTTGTCGTCCGCTGTCTTCTGCAATATCGGCCAGCCAGCCTTTCCATGCCAGGGCGCGGTCTGAGGTCTGATCGAGCTGGAAGCGGGACATATCGGCCTGGTCGAAAACCGGCTTGCTCTCGAGGAGCGCTGTCGCGCGGCGAATTCGATCCTGGTAGTAGAACCCAGGCAGGGAATAGCCCCATTCGGGCCCCGCGGCGAGGTTATTGGCGTTGGCCAGCCAGCCCTGTTTCGGATCAAGCAAGTGCGGGCGTTCATCCGGCGGATGGAATCCAGGCCAGTGAAACCGCGCGTTGGCGCCCTCCAGCACTTGGAAGAATTTGTCGTGGTTGCGGATGGGTACTGGCGTTGACTGGACGTAACCGATATGCCCGCGACGATCGGAGTAGCTCCAGTTGACAGACAGCGCCCCCATATCGCTGGCCGCAGCCCTGAATTGAGCAAAGTTTCCTGCCCGATTGATCGCCAGGCCCTGGCGGAGCAAGGGTTCTATCGGTAGTTCGAACCCCGCCCAGCGCAGGATGAGGAGTTGCTCTTCGCTGCTTTCTATAACCTTGCCAAAGGGCGCGTATCGGTAGGTCTGAATCAGGGGAGTATCCTGGCCTTTGACTTCGATCCGCTCTTCGCGGCTATGCACACTAACCCAGCCTTCCGGGCCCAGAATGCGATCCGGATCCGCCGGATCACGCTCAACTTGGTAGAGATCGAATAAATCGACGGGGGCAACGGTAAAAGCCCAGGCGATATCGCCGTTATGTCCCATGGCCACAAAAGGCAGACCCGGTGCCGTGATCCCGACAACGTCCAGCGACTGTTCAGAATGCAGACCGCTTGCGTACCAAAGGCCAGGAGCGATATTGAACTCCAGGTGTGGGTCGGAGGCGTGCAGGGCAGCCCCGCTTTCGGAGCGGTCGGGTGCCACGACCCAAGTGTTGGATGCCTCGGTCAGGCGCAAGGTCGGCAGCGTTGAAAGGCCGCGCTGGGTCAGATGTTTCAGCCACTCCTGCGCCCCGGGGCCGAAATTCTCTGTGATGGCCAGATAAGCCTCCCGCATCTGTTGGACCAGGGTGAGCGGAAAGAAGGTCTGGTAGTAGGCAATCGCGAGCACATCGGCCCGCGTCCAGCGTCGCGGCTCGTGGCCAAGCAGGACGAACTCCGGCGGCAGGGGTTCGTCGCTGTCGATTCGCTGATTGACGCCGGAAAGATAGGCGTCAAGCATTGCGGCGGTGTCCGGGTCCAAGGTGGGTGGGTCATCAGCGACCCGGCGCGCGAATCCAAAACCGCGGTGCAAAACATCAAGCTCCAGCGCCGCCGGACCAAACAGGGCTGCCAGTTCGCCGCTGGCCATGCGGCGAATCAACTCCATCTGAAACAAGCGCTCGCTGGCGTGCAGCCAGCCCAGTGCGGTTATCACGTCAGCATCGCTTTTCCCATACACGCGTGGGATGCCGCGACCATCAAACAGTATTTCGACCGGTTCGGATAAGCCCTGTAAATGAATTTGACCTTCGTAAGGCATTTGCGACTGGCTCAGCCAAGAACGCCCGCCGAACCAGGCCCCCAGCAAAAGCACGACGACCCCGATCAGGCTGATCCAGAAGCTACGGACAAGGATGTTGCGCGAGGACGATGGCATGGCGGCAAGAATAGCGGATCGACGGGTCTGGTTTGCCTATAATCCGGGCTTGTCTTTGACGGAATGCCCAACGCGCCATGCCCAGAGTCACTGAAGTCAAACGAGGCCAGGTGGTCGAACACGATGGCGTGGTGTATGCCGTGCGCCAGATTGACCGCTCCGCCCCCACAGCTCGCGGCGGCGGCACCTTGTATCGCTTCAAGCTGGAGTCCATCCCCGGCGGCGACAGGCGTGAGCTGACCTTCAAAGGTGATGACGTGCTCAAGGAAGCGGATCTGGTCCGCCGCCTGACCGAATATTCCTATCGTGATGCGGACGGTTTCGTTTTTATGGACGGCGAAGATTTCAGCCAGTACGTCCTGACTGCCGACGATATCGGAGACGCGTCTGCCTATTTGCTCGAAGGCCAGGATGGTATTTACGTGCTGATCATTGATGATCAGCCCGTCGCTATCCAGCTCCCGCAGTCGGTTGTTTTGGAAGTGGCTGAAACGGCGCCGGTGATGAAAGGCGCCACCGCATCGCGCTCAGCCAAACCGGCCCGACTGGAAACCGGCGTCGACGTAATGGTGCCGGATTACATCACCCCGGGCGAGCGCATCAAGGTCAACACCGAAACCGGTGAGTTCATGAGTCGCGCGTAATGGCAGCATCCGATCATGTTGATCCTCGTCTGAAGGCCTTACGCGATGAACTCGACCAGGTGGACGGAGAACTCGTGGGGCTCGCGGCCCGGCGCCAGCAGATCGTCGCCGAAATTGGGCGCATAAAGCAGGCCGGAGGCCGGCAACTCCGCGATTTTCGCCGTGAGCGCGAGGTTCTGGACCGCGTCCGTGCTCGAGCCAGCAAGACTGGTCTGGATCCGCAGGTTGCCGAGGATCTTCTCAAGCGCTTGATCGATGCATCGCTGACCCAGCAGGAACAGGACCGCGTGCGCGCCGCCGGTCGCGGCGAGGGCCGTCAGGCTTTGGTGATCGGCGGCTCGGGATTGCTGGGTGCCTGGTTGGTCGGTTTTCTGGATTCTCAGGGCTTTGCGGTTAGCGTGGCGGATCCGCAGGCCGATGCGGCCGCTCCAGGTTCTTTCAGCGATTGGCGGCAGGCACCGCTGGACGCTGAGTTGATCGTGGTCTCCACGCCGCCGCGGGTGAGCGCGGACATCATTGAGGGCTTGGCTGAGCGCAAGGTCCCGGGTCTGGTTTTCGATGTGGGATCGATTAAGTCACCCCTCATACCGGCGCTTCGCCAGGCCGCTCTGAGCGGGCTGAATGTTTGTTCTATTCACCCGATGTTTGGTCCTGATACCCAGCTGTTATCAGGCCGGCACGTGTTGCTGATGGACGTTGGCTGCCGCGCAGCCGTCGATCAGGCCGCAGCCCTGTTTGTCGACACCATGGCTGACGTCGTGGAGGTCGACCTGGGCGAACACGATCGCCTCATGGCACTGGTGCTCGGACTGTCGCACGCGCTCAACGTGGCGTTCTTTACCGCCTTGGTTCGGTCGGGTATCGAGGCTAGTCAGCTTGCCGGCATTTCAAGCACGACTTTCAAGCGCCAGCTGGATATCGCGCGCGACGTCGCGGCTGAAAACCCCGAGCTTTATCATGAGATTCAGCGCCTCAATGAGCACGGAGGGCTGGCCCGCCATGCTTTGACTGAGGCTGTAAGAGTGCTGGCCCAAGCCAGTGAGGCCGATGATGCCGGCGCTTTCACGGATCTAATGCGGCAGGGTCGGTTTTATCTCGAAGGCCTGAAGGATTGACCTCCTTCGGTCAAACGAAATGTTCATCGAGATAGCGATGAATTTCCGCCTCGACTTTGGGCTCTAGCGCACTGAGTAGGAATCCCAGGGTGGCCTGGATATGCACGGCTTCCTCGTCCACGGCGATCTGGCCGTTGACGCCGAAGCGCTCGAAGCGGAGCGTGTCGCCTTCCCAACCGTAGTTGATTGAAAACTTTTCGGCCAGATCCCGGGCGAGTTCGTCGGCGACGCCCTGAGCGTCTGAAAGGCTTTTGTTGTGCGGTTTCCGGATATCAATTGCCATTTTTCATCACAAAGCGGTTTTGGGAGGTAGCAGCACGCTGGCCAGAATCATACCAATGGTCAGTGCAACCGCAATCATACCCGCCAGCATGGCCGTCTCGATTCCGGCAATGACATCATCGGACAGCAAGGTTGCAAGGCCGCGCAGCCCCATGCTGCCGGGAACCAGCAGGACAAGTCCGGGCAGATGCATGATCGAGCCCGGTCGGCCGGACAACTTAACGAACAAATTGCCCGCCAGCCCGACCGCAATCGCGCCGATGAATGCACCAACGATCGGTGCGTCGGTGAGCAGGCCGATGCGTGACGCTGCAAAGGCGATCCCGCAGGCCAGCAGAATCCAGATCCAGTTTCGTAAATGCGCCTGATTGAGCAACATCAGCCCGATGGCAGCGAGGGTCACCCCGACCATCGGCAGCCAGAAGGGCGTCGGCTCAGGCGAAATCAATTCAACCGGGCCGATCAGCGCTTCACCGGTAAGCCAGCCCAGAACCAATCCCATCGCCAGCAGCGCAAACACCATCAGCGCATAGGCCAGGCGTGAAGACCCGGATACAAGATGGCCGGTGGCCAGCTCGCGTGAGGAGGTGGTCAGGTCCATCCCGGGGATCAACGCGATGATGCTCGCGATCACGGCCGGCAACAGCGCGGTTGCCGGGTCGAAGTGGCACCAGATCATGCCGGCAAAGGTGGTTGCCGAAGCTGCCAGGGGTGAAATCAGGCGTGATCGATCGATGTGGTTGCGTAACCAAAGCACGATCAGGCCCGTCATTGACCCCAAGACTAGCGCCAGAATCATTTCCCGCCAGCTGCCGCCGAGGTAGGGGGCAATTCCGGTCGAGAGCAGTATGAAGCCCAGTAGCTGCAGCCAGTAGCCGTACTGCGGAGGGGCCTGGTCAATGGCTCGGACACGGTCGTCGGCCTGTTCAGGGCTCAGGCTACCCTCGGACAGCTGGTCCATCACCTCGGCCAGATCCGCCAACTTGCCCAGATCGGTGTTGCCCGGGGCTGAGCGCGCCATGAAAGTGCGCTGCTTCTCGCCGTCACCCAGCGAGGCGAACAGCGCGGTTGGGGTGGAAAAGAATTCCGCCTGCAGGCCCAGTCGGGTTGCCATGATCTGCATCGCCTCCTCGAGCCGGTGGGCCGGCGATCCAACGTGCAGCAGCGCACGCCCCAGATTGAGAACCAGGGCCGCATAGCGGTTGGATTCATACGGCTGCGCCGCTTGATCCACAAAGTCTGGAGCATTCATGGTGGTGGTCAACTCGCTGGGTTGCGTCAGCCCAGATTCTGCCAGCCAGAACGCGCGAAGGTGAAGTTGTTCGCGATCTTTAACCACAACGATCTTGCCGCAGTGATGGGCAGTGACTGTGCTAGCCTTTCGAAGCCATGCATACCGCAACAGACCTGCTCGCGCGACTGGTTGAATTCCCGACCATTTCCCGTGATTCAAATCTTGAATTGATCGATTGGGCGGAAGAGCGCCTGACCGGTCTCGGCGCGCGCTGCCGCCGTACCTGGAGCGACGACCGCCGCAAGGCCAATCTCTGGGCTACTTTGGGGCCGGAGGGGGGAGGTGGTGTTGTCCTGTCAGGTCACACGGACGTCGTTCCGGTCGAAGGCCAGGATTGGACAACAGACCCTTTCGAAGTGACCGAAAACGACGGTCGTCTCTACGGTAGAGGCACCGCAGACATGAAGGGTTTTTCCGCCTGCATCCTCAGCGTGCTTGGTCGCGCTGATTTGACCAAGCTTCGTCAGCCCCTTCATGTGGCCTTGTCCTACGACGAGGAAGTGGGATGTCTGGGCGTTGACCGGATGCTGGAAGACGCGATCTCGGCAGGTGCTCGACCCGACTACGCGATCATCGGTGAGCCCACGGAAATGCGGATCATCCGGGCCCACAAATCGATCAATGTTTTCAAAACCCGGATCACCGGAAAGGCGGCGCATTCCAGTCAGCCTCATCGGGGTGCTGGCGCAATCTTCGCTGCCGCCCGGATCATCAATCACTTGTACCGCCTGGGCGAAGAGAGGCGCGCAGCGGCGGACAGCAACGGGTTTGAACCGCCCTGGACGACGGTGCAGGTTGGACAGATTCAGGGCGGTACCGCGGTCAATATCCTGCCGGCTGCATGCGAATTTCTATGGGAGTATCGGGCCTTGCCGGACGAGGATGCCGACGAAATCCTCGCGCAGATTTCAGCCTTCGCGGAAAAAGAGGTCTTGCCGGCGCTGCAGGAATTCGCGCCCGATGCCCGGGTCAAGACGGAAACACTGGCCAGGGTTCCACCGCTGGTGGCCGATCAAAGCCTTCGCGGGCAGGAATTTGTTGCCGGTTTGCCCGGCGTGCAAAACGGTGGGAGCGGGGAGGTTGCCTTCGCCACCGAGGCCGGCAGCTTCCAGCGGGCAGGTATTGCCAGTGTAGTTTGCGGGCCCGGTTCGATTGACCAGGCCCACCAGCCCGATGAGTTCATCGAGATCTCCGAGCTTGAGCGCTGCGAGCAGATGCTGGAGGGTGTCTTGAAGCATCTGGAGAAAGCCCGGCATGAAGCTTGATTGCTACCAGGTCGACGCTTTTACCCAGGACGTTTTCAAAGGTAACCCGGCGGCGGTGGTTGTTCTCAAAGAATGGCCCGACGATGCAGTACTTCAGTCCATCGCCGCAGAAAACAACCTTTCTGAGACCGCGTTTTTTGTACCGGAAGGCGACGCGTTTAAGCTTCGTTGGTTTACGCCGCTGGCCGAGGTCGATCTGTGCGGTCATGCGACCCTGGCGACCGCGCACGTGCTTTTCGAGCATTTGAGCTATCCCGAAAATGAGGTGCGATTTATCTCGAGAAGTGGTCCCCTGACGGTTGCTCGTGAAACGGATCGATACTGCATGGACTTTCCGGCTGTGCCGATGACCCCAGCCTCCGTGCCCGACGATCTGATCGAGGGATTTTCGGGGCTCACGCCGTCAGCCGCCTTTCTGGGCGCTGACTTTCTGGCTGTTTTTGCACACGAAGACGACATCGTGGATCTGGATCCTGATTTTGTTGCCCTTTCCAGAGTGCAGGGCCGCGGCGTTATTGCTACTGCACCCGGTCGGAATTGTGATTTCGTAAGCCGCGTCTTTTGTCCGCAACTGGGAGTGAACGAAGACCCTGTGACCGGTTCTGCCCATTGCCAGATGGCGCCGTACTGGGCAAAGCGGTTGGGGCGGTCGGAGCTGAGCGCGCGTCAGGTTTCCCAAAGAGGTGGGAATGTTGACTGT